>JBCCCO010000009.1:0-58085 GCA_039033475.1 Pseudomonadota bacterium
CAAATCTGGTCTTTGAAGATTATGATGACATTCTTGATCACTGTTGTGAGGCCTGGAACAAACTAATCAAGCTCCCTGAAAAAATAAAATCTATCGGAATGAGAAATTGGGCCCATGGGTATTAATCAATGAAGGTTGGTGTTACACCGGGGATAAATTTCCCAACTGGAAGGGAGCTCTTTTTGTTGGGGCTCTTGCTCATCTTCATTTGAGACGGCTCAAGCTTGATGGCGATAAAGTTGTTGATCAAGAAATTTTGTTGCAAGACCTGTCAGAACGTATTCGTGATGTGCGTATGGGGCCTGATGGATACCTTTATATATTAACAGACAGCCGAAATGGATCATTACTACGTTTGAAAAACATTGATAATTAACGCTATGATTGAATTTAGAGTTTTTTCATAATCGTTATATTGTTTGTGTTTGCAATTTTATGATGCTCTATAGTGTGTGCGTATCTTATTTTCTGTTGATTGCGGGTTAGTTTTTTAAGCGCAGGCCAATACAGACCTATCAGAATACCTAAAAGTGCTATAAAAAGGGCGATGGCAAGCTTTTTTAGAATATCGAATTGCGCCTGGTCTTCAATTCCGATAACCAAATGCCCGTCTTCATTGTTTGTTGCAGCCATATACTCAGCAAATATTTTGGTGTCCACTTCTTCGTTTTGAATTTGAGATTCTTCTATATTCTTCGATTGATTTTGTGCCTTCTTTGTAGCAGGCTTCTCTTGTTTTTCAGTCTTGTCTTTCTTGTGTTGTTTATTTTCATTTTGTACGTTGTTCGTTGCAATCTCGAGCGTTAAATTAAGAATGTCATCATCTTTTTCGGCTGGTGGAGCGGGTTTGCTAACTTTAGGTTTTGTTTTTTTGTGCTCTTTTTTAGGAGGAGATGACGGATCAGTTTCCTCAATCCATTTTTTTAAGCGAGGCCAATATTGTAAAAGAGTGATGTGGGAAAATTCAATAATGGATGTTTCGTCAATATTGCGGCTTGTGAGTAAGCCATGATCAATAAACCTTTTCGCAATTTCTTTAATTTCAGGGCTCAAATTTACAAACTGAGCAGGGCGGGCCACGTGACGATTATCATTGTCTTGCCAAAGTAGCGTTTTGGTGAAAAAATAACTGACGTTTTTAAGATGTTCAGCGGAGAGTTCTTTCGCATCTAATACATCTTCTGCAATTTTTGCTAAAATATTTCCTAGTGGTGTGTCTCCATTATAGCTGGTGCCTATATCTTTATAATCCTGTTGGGTCAGTCTATCTCGGGGAACACTCTTGTCGTACAAATAACGCATTGTATACGCAATCAGAGGAAGTACGCCCTCACGCGATGCATCTTGCAGGATGCTCTCGACAAGCTGCTCTTCAATATCTAAATTTGTAAGACGCCCTGGACCTGATATAATCTCGCGAATACTCGAAAGTGGCATTAATCGTGGAGAAAATTCTTCTACTGTATGAGAGAGCTGGTCAGCTGTTTGGAAAGCGGCTAAAAAATCAGGCTTGAGTGCGACAATACCAATATAGGGCATATCATCATCAAAAATGGCACCTAAAATATCTAGAAAACGCTGCGCTTCTTGTGGATCTGAAATACTAAATAGTTCTTCGCCTTGATCAAGGGGAAGTAAAATTTGAGCTTCAGGCCGTTTTAGGCGGTCCTGTAATTGTTCCGCCATTTCCCGGGCAACTTCTTTGAATTCGTTGCTCCAGAACAGCCTATACCAGTCACGCCAGCGTTCTGGTTTGTTAAAAAGTTGTGCGATAGCTCGCGCGAATTGCTCAATAGGTTTCAGTTGCGGCCGAATGACCGGACATACAATCCAGTTTCTCTGGTCACGCTTTAATCTGGGAATAACACCTGCTTTTAAGAGTGAAGAAATACCTGTGCCAGAGGCCCCGAGGAGCGCAACCAACCGCGCACCACCTTGTCTGCGGCGCGTGTTTAATCTATCAATAATACGCCTGACATCATTATCGCGACCAAAAAAAATCGTTTGATCTTCTTCTTCAAAAGCATGAAGCCCCGGATAGATATGCCTTTTCAGATTAAAATCAAAGCTTGTACCAGCTTGTGGTGCAGTTTCTCTTAGGGCAATGGAGAGTTGTGAGAGCGCTTCCTCACGACCTTGTGTTAAATCAAATACTAAAATATCGGGTTCTGAAAAAGGCTCATGCAAGGTTTTTTCAATAGTCGCAAAAATGGTTTTGCCTAAGGCATAGGCTTTGGTAAATTCAGAAAAACACCATTTGGAATTTGTCCATTCCGGTGTGAGCACCAAAATGACGGCATCACAAAATTCAAGTGTTTGGCCAAGAGACTTATCCCAATGAGACCAGCCTTGTTTTTGCTCTTTTATCTTATAATTTAAGGTTACCGGCTCATAGTTTTGTAATAACATCCAGTCTTTAATGCGGCTCGCAAGATGATGGTCTTCCTCTGAATTGCTGACATAAACTCGCATCATGGCGACACCAATTTGCTATAAAAATAGTCTTTTTATTTTACTGTGAAATTTAATCTCACAGTAGGCCTCATTTTGAAAAAATATCAGTGAGCGTATCATAAAGTGTAAATCACGAATATGTATTGAATTTTATACCTATTATTCATGGTTCTCTTAGATCTGTCGATAGTTCTTTTTGAAGATTATGCTTAAAATTTTTGCAAATTATCTGAGTGGAGAGAGGAGGTCTCATATTGTAAAGTAATATGTAAAATTATAGATGCTGGTATCTAGAGCAATCCCCCTTTTAATGAGTTTAATTCAGGTTGAATCGCTCTAGGCTGAGGACCTACATAGCCATTACCCAAATTAATGGTATGATTGCTTTTGGCTTTCAAAAGGCCACGGTAAAATTTTCTGGGCCTTCAGTCGCTAAGCTTCGGGCCACACTTGTAGCCTTTAGCTAATTTTTCAACCATGTCATTATTTGAAATTGGCTATAAATACTCAAACTTTTTTATGATACCGACAAACGAATTCTATTTTTGATGATTTAGAGGGCTCAGTCCCGAGTTGCCCGCGATATATAATGTGTCTGTGAGGTTCTTTTCTCAACTCAACATAATATGGCAGTGTTTTATTATTTTGATTAACAGTGTTGCTATACTGAACAGAGCCGCAAACATGGATGCCGGGCCTTTTGTCATAGCTTACGGCTTTCATATCAGGAAAATCAGCTTTTTTTAGGTCAGGAAGCACCTGTTTCACGCTATCATGTACGAGTTTGACCTGGGTGCTTGTCAGCGTAACTTGCTGCAAAACCTTACCATCTAATTCCACTTTCTTATGACTTTTAAGGATGCCAAATGTAGGCATGTTGTTAAAGGTGAGGCGCTCTGAGAAACTGCTGCATCCCGCAATAAATACAGCCGAAATACTGATTGCAATTGTCTTTCCCAACACGACGTTTTCCAATCTTCTTGTTTTTTGCACGCCTTATCCGCAGTATAATTTTCAAAAAAGTTAGGATAAATTATGAGCAAAACAGGTTAATTTACTTAATTTGTTATTTTTTTATCTTTTTCTTTCCAACCACTAGATTTCTATAGATGTGATGTGCTTGCCTCATCTCGGGTGAAATTAAAAAAAATTTACCTACAGATCATTGCAACTTCATTGCGTTCACATCAAACTCAAGACTACGATAATGCATATTGGTTTTATCATTAGTCTGTTCTTTTGGGCTTTTTCTCCCTGACTTGGGCCGTTCATATTTAAGGGTGTACGGCCCTTTTTTCCTATTGCGATACATTGCAATCAGCAGTTGTTTTTGTTTCTATGTCTGCAGCAATGCTAAGAGTATTGATTTTATCTGGATTTGAAACAGGTTCGCCTCGTTTGATTTTATCAATATGCTCCATCCCTTCAATGACTTCGCCCCAAACAGTGTATTGCTTATCTAGGAAGCTTGCATCATCAAAACAAATGAAAAATTGGCTATCGCCACTATTGGGATCATTGGCACGGGCCATGGAAACAATGCCGCGTTGATGAGATTCTTTGGAGAATTCGGCCTTAAGTTTTTTACCAGATCCACCGGTTCCAGTTCCCTCGGGGCAGCCTGTTTGTGCCATAAAACCATCTATTACCCTATGAAAGATAATGCCATCATAAAATTTGTCGCGAACCAGCTCTTTAATGCGGGAAACATGATTTGGTGCTAAATCTGGACGCATTTTTATGGTCACTTTCCCATGGGTCATATCCATTAAAAGCGTATTTTCTGGATCTTTAGTGTCTGTCATACCTTAGTTACCTCTTGATTTTTATCTGTTATTGAAAAATTAGGACAAGTTACTCAGCTTCTGCAACAATTTGCATTTTAAGGATTATATCAGGATCTTTAACGATGCCAGTTTTTGGATCGCCAGTTTTAATTTGATCAACATATTTCATCCCAAAAACGACTGTGCCCAATATTGTATATTTTTGATTTAACCAAGGAGCAGCCTCAAGGGTAATGAAAAATTGACTGTTTGCGCTATTAATATCCATGCCGCGGGCAGCACCCACGGCACCACGGTGGAAAAACTTTTCCTTATTAAATTCCGCAGCGAGATCTGGCAAGTGAGACTTGCCCATACCAGTTCCTGTTGGGTCGCCTGTTTGTGCCATAAATCCGTCAATCACCCTGTGAAACTTTAGTCCATTATAAAATTTCTGGCGGGTTAATGTTTTCATGCGTTCCACGTGTTTGGGTGCAACGTCGGGCAGCAATTTAATAATAACTCGTCCATATTTGAGGTCGAGATAAATCGTATTCTCTGCTTCTTTCTGTCTTTTTGTTTTGTTAGCCTGTGCAAAGGCATGATCAGGAATTGCAACAATAAGGCAGAAATAAATAAAGTATTTTATCATATATTTCATGGTATTAGGCTCCCGCACCTAAATTGATATGGTCTTGATCAGCGGCAAAAATTAGGGGGGCGTTTGCATCGAGTGTGACCCTGATTTCTTGGCCTGGTAATGCGGCTTCGTCTCGTCGTAAGCGTGCGAGTAATGGGAGGTCAAATCCGTGGACTGCGAGCTCTAATAAACTCATATCTCCCAAAAACTGATGCGTTAAAACTCTGCCAATCTGAGCTTGTGGTGATTGTGTCAGACGAATATCACTATGGCGAATCGCTACAATAACATCTGTACCTGTTTCAATATGGCCAGCATCAAGCGCTCCAAGAGGTGTTTCGATTTGTCCATTTACGACCGCATAGTTGAGTTCATTCATTCCAGAAAGCATCCGCGCTACAAAAAGGTTTCGTGGTTTATAATAGAGATCTTTAGAATTTGCAGATTGGATAATACGTCCTTTATTCATAATAACAATGCGATCACCCATGCGTATGGCTTCTTCTGGTTGATGCGTCACGATAATGCATGTTGAACGTGTTTCTCGCAAAATAGCGAGTGTCTCAGTGCGCATACTTTCGCGCAATCTCGGATCCAGACCAGAAAAAGGTTCGTCCATTAACAGAATACTTGGTCTTGGAGCAATTGCTCTTGCAAGTGCGATGCGTTGCTGTTCTCCCCCTGAAAGAATATGAGGGAAGTCTTCTGCATATGAGCTTAATCCCACACGCTCAAGTATAGCTTTGGCTACTTGTTTTGCCTCTTGCCGGTTTAAGCTTTGCAAACCATAGGTAACGTTGTCAAGAATCCGCAAATGGGGAAAAAGTGCAAAGTCTTGGAACATAAGACCAACGCTACGCTTTTCGGGTAAAACAAATTTATTTGGCCCAGAGACTTCTTGGTCATTTAAGAGGATGCGCCCGTGATCAGGTCGCTCTATGCCGGCAGCTAGCCTTAAAAGTGTCGTTTTACCGCATCCTGATGGACCCAACAAACACACGATCTCGCCAGGAGCGATATCAAGTGATACGTTGTTTATGACATGAACGCCAGAAAACATGCGACTTACGTTTTCGAACGTGATACGTCCTGCAATTGTCGCACCTGCTGTGCCGCGTTTGCCCCAGCTTAACATGCTCTCTTTAAAATTTTCAAATGCCATAATTCTAAATTGGGAATTGAAATGTGATCTAAATTTGCTCTATTTTATGAATCCGTTTGCATGTCAGTGCTTAACAATGGCGCTGTTGCTTCGTCTTCATCCAGAGGGTCTTCATCGTCTGTTAATAGGCTTGTATCATCTGGCTTTGGGATCTTAAAGTCTACGGGGAGATTTTTTTCTAGCAATCCGGCACCCTTGAGTTCAGAGAGGCCTGGTAAATCCTGAATGCTGTCTAGATTAAAATGTTCTAAAAATGTTTGGCTTGTGCCGTAAGTGACGGGGCGGCCAGGAGCGCGTCTACGGCCGCGCAAGCGCACCCAACCTGTTTCAAGGAGGACATCCAATGTTCCTTTAGATGTGCTTACACCTCGAATATCTTCAATCTCAGCGCGGGTTACAGGTTGGTGATATGCAATAATTGATAATGTTTCCATAGCCGCATTTGATAACTTTTTTTGTTCCACCGCATAAGATTTAAGCAAATAAGATAAATCATCTGCTGTGCGAAAAGCCCACTTTCCTGCAACGTGAACCAAATTGATGCCACGCATTGAATAAGAGTTTTGTAGTTCTTCTAACAGAGCATCTATATTTTGGTCTTCTGCCAAATGGTGGGAGAGTGTTTGCGTATCAAGCGGTTCGGTTGCTGCAAACAGCAACGCTTCGAGAATGCGTAATTTTTCTCTCCTGTCAGCAGAAGGCAATTGTGTGACATTTTCTGGAAATTGTTGTTTCTTATCCATTATACCATCAACGCATTTTTTGCCGTAAATAAAGATTATCAAAGGCTTTAGATTGTCTTATTTCTAACTCACCTTGTTGTACTAGGTGTAAGGTTGCTCCAAATGTGCTCGCGGCAACGGTGCGATGCTCGTCAGATTCAGTTAAAAACTCTTGCAAGAAAAATGAGATTGGAAACCATTCTAATGATATGCCGAGCATCCGCTGTAATCTTATGGAAGCCTCTTTAATAGACCACACATTTCTTGCTTCTAACGTCACTTTGCCTAAAGCTTTGCGTTGGCGCTGGGTGGTGTATGTCTTGATAAGTTCAAAGACATCAGCTTTATATTGCGGTGTTTTGATAACTTGAATGTGCTCTGGCATGCCTCGAGCAAAAATACTCTGCCCGAGTCGGTCGCGTGCCATAAGCTGTTGTCCTGCCTGGCGCATGGCATTGAGTTTTTGCAAACGAAAGGCAAGCACTTTTGCAAGCTCTTCGCCTGTTGGCTCGTCATCCTCATCATTTTCATCTTCGGGAAGCAGTAGTTTTGATTTCAGATAGGCAAGCCATGAAGCCATGACCAAATAATCAGCGGCCAATTCAAGGCGATATTTGCGGGCCTCATTGATAAATAAAAGATATTGTTGCGCCAGTTCTAAAATAGATATGTGTGAAAGATTAACCTTTTGTGTTCTGGCTAGCCCAAGCAACATATCCAACGGCCCATGAAAACCCTCAAGGTCAACAATGAGCTGTTCTTTTTCATCGCTTTTATTAATAGCATGATGCAATTCAGTTTTATTATCTGCCATTATTTTTGTTTTCGTTACTAAAAACCAACAACTGTCGTTCCCGAGAAAGTAGAGATCTCTTCGAAATTAATATAGGATTCCAGCTTTCACTGGAATGACAAAAAGAGAGTATCTCGATAAAAGTAAACCATTTTAAATTAGATCAACTTTAGAATCAGGGGCCAAGTGTTAAAATTTCATCTATCACCATTTTAGCCCTTTCCTTATCGAAAGGCTCGGGAGTTTGAAGTAACGCTAAAGCCTTATGGAAACGTTGTAAAGCAGCATCGCTAAGTAGGGGAGAGGCGTGAGCGACCTCCCGCATTTCTTGTAAATCTCCGTTGCAATGTAGGGCAATATCACAGCCTGCAGAGAGTACAGCACTGGTGCGTTCGGTCATAGAGCCTTTAAGCGCACCCATGCTTAGGTCATCGCTCATGAGAAGACCATCAAAGCCTATATCACCTCTAATGATATCTGAGATAATATATGATGAGGTGCTCACAGAATTTTGCGGATCCAATGCAGGAATCAGCAAGTGTCCGGTCATTCCCAGAGGTGCGTGATTAAGTGCACGGAATGGTACAAAATCAGTTGATTTGAGTTCGTCCAAAGAGGACATGATAGTCGGAAGACTTAAGTGACTATCTGTATCTGCTCGGCCATGCCCCGGAATATGCTTGATAACAGGCAAAACTCCGCCATCCAAATGTCCAGCCATGACAGCTTGACCTAGGGCAATAATAGTCTCAGAGGCGGTATCATAAGCACGATTGCCAATAATATCATGAGCATCTGGTGCGGGAGTATCAAGCACAGGAACGCAATTTACGGTAATACCTAAATCATACAGCATAGCTGCTAACCAACGTGAGGCAAGCTGAGTTGCTTCAATACCGGTATCAGGATGATTGTTGTAGTAGGCGCCAAAACACGAAGCTGCTGGAAATGCAGGCCATGTTGGAGACATCAGCCGCGCGACACGCCCCCCCTCTTGGTCAATGAGAACAAGAAATGTGTCGGCCTGCACAGCATCTTTGACGTCTTGAATTAGAGATTTAACCTGGTCTGACGTTTCACAATTTCTTTGAAAAAGAATGAAACCGCAAGGACGTTCTTGTCTAAAGAAATGAATTTCATTTTTTGTAAGACGTAAACCAGAACTGCCAGCAATAAAAGATTTGAAAGTCATGATGTAACAAAGCCTCTTTATCCGCAGAAAATAAGAAGTTATCTAAAGACTATAGGAGAGGCTTTTTGATGTGTGTAACAATTTTAAAGAGGTCTTACGAAGCAATTTCTGACACCAGAGGTTTTTAACTTCTCACACAGATTTGCAGCAGAATTTCGGCCTGAAATTGGTCCGATGCGTAGTCTATACCACACGCCTTTTTGACCGAGATCGGCTTTTTGTATAATCGGTTTGTAACTGTTGAGAAGAGAGGGGTATTTTTGTTGTAAATCCGCAAAAGTTTCCAAGGCCTGAATACGCTCTCGCCGTGCTGCAATTTGTACAGTGAATCTTCCACCATCAAGTTGTACACCGTTGTTAGCATCATCGACAAGTGCTGCAGTTTGAAGATTTGAATTCGTAGGAGCTGCTGATACCTGTGGTCTGGCCTGAACAGGAGCTGGTTTTGGTGGGGTCAAGCCTTGGCGAGCAATCGTTGAAGATGCTCCGGAATTCTGAGGCAGTGCGCTAACAATTTTGCGTTGACGTTGTTGTGGTTGCGGGTTTGGTTTTACTGCATTTTTGGGGCGTGGCCCGCTATCATTCGATGATGACATAATATCCCCAAGTGATATGCCAACACCATTTTTAGGTGGATTTGTTGAATTTCTTTTAGGAATGGCGGCAACTCGTGCGGGAGATTGTTGAGTGCGAACATTTGTTCTTTGCTCACCGACTTGCATGCTTCCATCGGGACGAACCACAAGAGTTTTAACTTTGCGAGGCCCTTCAGAACGAGGAGACCTGGACCCTTCTTCGTTACTAACGTTGCTATTGTTGAGAGTTAAACCGGTCACATTTTCTTGGCGAGATTGCAATTGAACCCCACCTGTTGAATTTGTACCGGAATTTTCAGGGGAGACACGAGAATATATCAGCTTTTTACTGTTATTAATTACTTTTCCACCAGGATCCTCAGGCTTAAATTTTACAGGATTTCTATCAGCAGACAAGGTCTCAGGCGTTGCAGAAGCTTGGTTAGATGCGCCAACATTTAACAAACCATTTTGGTAAGCATATGTCACACCACCTCCAACGGCTATGGCCCCAATCATCACACTCAGGATGACACCGAGATAACTCCGACCTTCACTTTCGTCTTCGTAACCACCATCAGCAAATTCGTTTTCATAATACCCTTGATCGGTATACCCCTGATCAGCACTAGCGCCATAGTACGAGGCCGGATCACCGCCTTGCAGTGTTGCAGGGTCCCCATAAGCGTAGGATGGATCGGCATATTGACCAGCTGGAAGGTAGCCCTCGTTTTGAGGTGCTCCAGGGTAGCTATAACGCGAGGGATCATCATATGACGGCGAGGGTTGGCTATAATTATTGTTATAGCTTTGCGTCAAGTTCGGATCTCCTTGATTGGGATTTGCAAAATTCAAATTTTGATTCTGAGCACTATAATCAATAGCCTCATGAGCAGGTTGTGGCTGTGCTTGTTGTTGGTATTGGTTATTAATTTCGGTGTTAGGAGATTGATAATTATACTGGCTATAGTCTGGTTGATTTGCCGGAATACCAGAATTCAAATCACCCTGCGTAGCGCCTTGTCCAGGACTGCCTTCAGGTTGAATATAATTTTGATTAGGTCCGCGTTGTCCACCCACTTGAGTATACTCACTTCCATCGTTTGACTGTAAGACGTTGTTCGCTGCGTAATTTTGGCCCTTAGAATTTAAAACATTTTTTGTAGCTGTTTGATCTTGAAGATTCGGTAAACCGCTATGTTCAGTTGTTTTACCTTCTATGGTGTTGTAGCCAGCCGTAGTTCGAGATTTGGACATACTTCATTCTCCATAACCGAAGAGAACGCCCTACTACTTCATAGAAACTATGAATTTAATATCTCCGAATATTAGCACTTTTTATAAGTAAAAACTATTCCATTGTGAGTTTAGGCTTTACACCTAAAATTTCAAGCCCAGATGCAATGATTGTAGCTACATTCAAAATTAATGCTAAACGCGCTTCTGTCAATAGTCGATCCTTACTGTTAATAAAACGTAATTGTGGCAACTCTTTGCCTCTGTTCCAAAGGCTATGGAACTCTGAGGCAAGCTCATAGATATAAAAAGCGATCCTGTGGACTTCATGATTTAGAGCTGCGGCTTCAATAGTTCTGGGGAATTCTGCGAGCTTTTTTATAAGATTAATTTCTTCTTTACTATCAAGGCATTGAAACTTTATATTAACCGCTTTTAGACTTTCTATATCAAGGTCCTCAAAAACATCTGCTGCATTGCGAAATACTGAGTAAATGCGGGCGTGAGCGTATTGCACATAGAATACTGGGTTCTCCCGGGATTGTTCTAAAACAGCATCAAAATCAAAGTCCAAAACAGCATCATTTTTGCGGTATAACATGATAAAACGGGTCACATCTGAACCCACTTCATCCACAACTTCTCGCAACGTGACATACGTTCCAGCACGTTTTGACATCTTAATGGGCTGTCCGGCGCGTAATAAATTGACCAATTGGCAAATTTTTACATCCAATTTGCCTTGATTCGCAGTAAGCGCGTTTATTGCAGACTGCATGCGTTTGATGTAGCCTCCATGATCGGCACCCCAAACATTGATCATTTTTTTGAAGCCACGATCGTATTTGTTTTTGTGATAGGCGATGTCGGCCGCAAAGTAGGTATAGCTGCCATCTGCTTTCATGAGGGCTCGGTCAACATCATCACCAAAGTTTTTAGATTTGAACAACAGTTGTTCGCGGTCTTCCCAATCTTCAGGCATTTTACCTTTGGGCGGGGAGAGGCGTCCATGGTAGACAAGTTTTTCGTCTTGCAGCCATTCTATGGTTTCGGCGACCTGATCTGTCTCACCGGATAACAGAGATCTTTCGGAAAAGAAAACATCATGCGTTATGTTAAGAGCGGCTAAATCCTGTTTGATGAGCTCCATATTTGCATCGATAGCTATTGTGCGTACGATAGGGAGCCATTCTTCTTCCTCTTTGTTGAGAAGGGAGGCGCCGTAGTCCTCCGCAATTTGTTTTCCAACCGGAATCAGGTAATCACCAGGATAGAGGCCTTCTGGGATATCACCAATATTTTCACCTAAGGCCTCACGATAACGTAAATAGGCGGACCTTGCGAGCACATCAACCTGCGCACCTGCATCATTTATGTAGTATTCGCGCGTGACCTTAAAGCCTGCAAATTCAAGTAAGTTTGCGAGAGCATCGCCAAAAACCGCGCCGCGACAATGGCCCACGTGCATCGGCCCTGTCGGATTGGCGGAAACATATTCAACATTCACCACCTCTTCATTGCCGATGTTTGAACGACCATACGTTTTGCCAAGTTTATGAATTGCTTCAGCAACTTCATACCAAATCTCATTTTTGAGAACGAGATTGATAAATCCAGGCCCGGCAATATCGATTTTTTCAATGAATTTATCTTGATGAATAATATCCGCGATTTTAGCAGCCAAATCTCTTGGGTTCATTTTTGCTTGTTTGGAGAGTACCATGGCTATATTTGTTGCCACATCACCATGGTCTGGGTCTCTTGGCGGCTCGACACTCACGTTTTGGAGCCGGATATCTTTTGATAACACATCTTGTGTTATGAGCTGTTGAACAGCTTTTTGAATTTTAGCTTCGTAATAAGAAAATATATTCATAATTGTGAGTGTCTTATGAGAATCTCATGATGTATGTGCTTTGCAAGCTCTAGCACCTAACGTAATTTTGGTGTCTCGTCAAACACCCTTTGATGCTCGGCAATTGCGTAGCGATCTGTCATTCCTGCAACAAAGTCGCAAACCAAACGTGCCCGCGCTGTTTCATCAGCTTCAATCGCAAGTTGGTGCCAATCTTCGGGCAATTGTTCTGGTTTAGACATGTAGCATTCAAACAATGACGTTACAATTGCCATTGCATTTTGCATTATTTTCATAATGCGAGAACTGCGGTAAACTTCTGATTTCAAAAAGCTGCGTAATTCATTTAATTCATATGTCATTATATCTGAAAAGCAAGAGACTGGAGCGTCGGCATTTCGGATGTCATCAACGTTTTTAGGTTTAAGTTGGCTGAGACGTTTTCGTGTTTCCTCGGCAAGATCGGTTACCATTTCAGTAATAAGCCTGCGGTTGATTTCATAAATGAGGCGGCGTTGTTCCAAATTGGGGTACTGTCCATCGACCTCTTCAAGCAGGCGAGCAGTGAGCGGGATCTGTTTAAGACCATCTGGCACAATAAGTCCGGCCCGCAAAGCGTCATCAATATCATGATTGTTATAGGCGATATCATCGGCCATGGCCGCAACTTGCGCTTCAGCTGAGGCATAGCTTTCGATCTTTAGGTCATGGTGTTTACAATAGTCGTTGATCATATGGATTATGGGTGTTTTTTGTTCTGAGCCTTCCTGGTTGTTATCAACCAAAGGACCGTTGTGTTTGACCAATCCTTCCAATGTTTCCCAGGTGAGATTTAAACCATCAAACTCGGCATACTTGCGCTCTAGTTTTGTCACAACCCTCAAGCTTTGGGCATTATGATCAAAACCGCCGTAGTTTTGCATAACAGCACTCAAGGCTCTTTCACCGGCATGGCCAAAAGGAGGATGTCCAAGATCATGAGCCAAAGCGAGAGTTTCTGCCAAGTCTTCATCAAGTCCCAATGTGCGTGACAAGGTGCGGGCAATCTGGGCAACTTCCAACGAGTGGGTCAGCCGGCTACGGTAATGATCCCCCTCATGGTAAACAAATACTTGCGTTTTATAATTCAAGCGCCGGAATGCACTGCAATGGATGATGCGGTCTCGATCTCGCTGGAAAGGGCTACGATTTGAGCTATCAGGCTCATTATAAAGCCGTCTATGCGTTTGTGATATATTGGATGCATAAGGGGCCAAGCGGCGTTGAACGGCCATCTCATGTTGAATGGCCGTCTCATTAAGAGTATATTTGCACATTTCTATCTGCTATCTCTTGTTTTTTTCTGAAATTTAATTACTTCTGAGGTAATATTAAATCATTTAAACTTATTTGAATGCTATGGAAACAGAAACCCAAAACGTTATCCTGACAGCCTCAGCAGCCAAGCGCATTAATGAAATTGTTGCGGGGGAAGCTGAGAACAAAATGCTGCGCGTTCGCGTTGAAGGCGGAGGGTGTTCTGGGTTTCAGTATAGCTTTGA
The DNA here is from genome assembly GCA_039033475.1 of Pseudomonadota bacterium. Classification (GTDB taxonomy): domain Bacteria; phylum Pseudomonadota; class Alphaproteobacteria; order Rhizobiales; family CBDHHC01; genus JBCCCO01. The sequence goes on from JBCCCO010000009.1 coordinate 13,937, forward strand.
TCTTGTTAAAGGCACTGAAGATGATGATTTGGTGCTTGAGCGTGATGGAGCCAAGGTTTTAATTGATCAGCTTTCGCTCGAATTTATGGTTGGGGCTGAGATTGATTTTGTCGATGATTTGATTGGGGCTTCCTTCAAAATTCGTAATCCAAATGCGGTGTCTTCATGTGGATGCGGCGTCAGTTTTACGGTCTAAAGAAAGCCTTTCGTTTTCATGAAAATTGCGACATGGAATATTAATGGCATCAAGGCTCGCATTAATGGCCTTAAGCAATGGTTGGAACAAGCGCAGCCAGATGTCGCGTGTTTACAAGAAATCAAATCAGTTGATGATCAATTCCCTGCAAGTGAGATTGAAAGTTTGGGGTATAATGTTGCTGTCCACGGTCAAAAAAGTTTCAATGGCGTTGCGATTCTTTCCAAAAAACCTTTCGATGATGTGCAGCAAGGATTGCCAAGCATAACCGATGAAGATAACGAAGATGAGCAGGCCCGTTATTTAGAGGCCGTCATTTCGACAGATACGGGGGCATTGCGTGTTGCCTCTCTTTATCTGCCAAACGGGAACCCTGTCGAGAGCCCTAAATATTCGTATAAACTCTCATGGATGGACCGGTTGCAACATCATGCGAAAACTTTGTTAAGTTATGAAGAGCCACTTGTGCTCGCCGGTGATTATAATGTCATTCCGACGGAGCATGATGTGCATGATGCCAAAGCCTGGGAAGATGATGCACTTTTTTTATATGAAACGCGGGCTAAATTTCGTGCTCTTTTAAACTTGGGTTTTACAGAAAGCTATCGGGCGTGCAGTGCCCAAAAGCATCAATATACGTTTTGGGATTATCAAAAAGGGGCCTGGCAAAAAGATCATGGCATTCGGATTGATCATCTCTTGCTGTCTGCTCAAGCTGCGGATCTTCTGCAAAGGTGTGAGATTGATCGCTTTACCCGTGGATGGGAGAAGCCATCTGATCATGTGCCTGTCTGGATAGATTTGCGAGTTTGATATGGATTACGGCAAACTCGCCGAAAAGCTTATGGGCATGAGCGATGATGACTGGAAGCGTCATGCCAACCCCTGGAGTGTTTGGACGCGCGTTCCTATTTTGCCACTTGCGGTGCTTGCGATTTGGAGCCGGGCATGGATTGGTTTGTGGGCATTGATACCAATTAGCCTTTGTGTTTTCTGGGCCTGGTTGAACCCGCGTGCCTTTTCTATACCCAAAACAACCAACACATGGTCAGGCAAAGGTACCTTTGGCGAGAGGGTGTGGTTGAATCGAAAAAATATTCCAATTCCGGAGCATCATGCTTTTATGGCTCACCTGTTATCTGGTGTTTCTCTCATAGGTATCGGCTTTTTGGTTTGGGGACGGCTTTATTTTCACGTTTGGTTAACTCTGCTGGGTGTTGTGCTTACTTTAGGTGGCAAAATATGGTTTGTTGACCGCATGGTTTGGCTTTATGAAGACATGAAAGACAGTAGTGAGAAGTATAAAAACTGGTTGTATTAATGCTATATTCTAAAAACATTTATCAGACATCAGATTATGATATAAAAAGGCCTTATTCTACAGGATTATACGGTGCAAAATATATTAACGTAATCTGAACTTGTTTCTCATTTAAATATAAAATTAGCTAATTTTTCAACTACGGAGAGGATTTATGAAAACATATTTTTTGGCAGCTCTCATTGTTATCATGGGAACTTTTTCAGCCTTTGCAGGTAAAGACGGTGTATCAGTTAAGGATCCATGGGTACGTCTTGCGCCGCCGAGTGCAACTGTTAATGCTGCATATATGAAGGTTCACAATGGCAGCAAAAAAGAGCGTTCCATCGTTTCTGCAAAAAGTCCTTTGTTTAAGAAAGTGGAATTACATTATTCGAAAGTCAAAGATGGTGTTGCCACGATGGAGCAGTTGGCACAGGTTACAATACCAGCAGGTAAAATGGTTGCGCTCAAGCCAGGTGGTTTGCATGTGATGTTGATCGGCCCTAACAAAGATATTAAAACAGACATGATGGTCCCGATTACATTGACTTTTGCAAATGGTCAAACATTAAAAGTCAAAGCACCAGTTAAGAAAAAGCATGGTAAGGCGGGCAAAAAAGAGCATAAAGGCAGTCATCATCACTGAATATTTTAGACTATTTTAATAATGAATTGAAATGGACTTTCTACGTGCCTTGCATAAGGCTTTCTGGAGAGTTAATTTCATGCTGTTTTACCTTCCATATGATACCTCATTGTTAGTTGGTATCTTTGCATACCTCAATAGTAACTAATCTACATATCTTTTGCAGTGCGTTTTATAAAGCATGAATCTTACGAAAATTTAATGTCATAGAAATTAAATTGTAAGCTGTGATGCCTTATATGTATCTGTAAGAGATGATCAAAATGTACTCTAACGTGTGTCATGGCTCTAAGAGTGAGTTACAAAACGAGGTTCTAGAAATGATTATGAATGATATGGAAGAAAAAAAGATTGGTAAAGTTGGTAAACCCCTCAGACGTATGCTGATTATAGGTGCTGTTGGTGTGACTTTGCTTGGTATGAGTTTAAGTAGCAAAGTGGCGCCAGTTTTTGCAAAGCCTGATAAAGCAGGCAAAGAGCAGAGTTTTTCTGGTCCGTTTGGTCGTGCGCCGCTAAGTTTTGCTGACCTTGTTGAAAAAGTGCGCCCTGCGGTTGTAAGTATTAATGTTAAGAATGGTCAACAAAAACCTCCCCGCAATCTTTTTAAAGGATTGCCAGATTTGCCAGATGACCATCCTCTAAATGAATTTTTCAAGAGGTTTCGTAAAGACTTTAATAATGACCGTGGCAAGCGCGGTCAACGCGGCCGCCCGCGGCCATCATTGGCACAAGGCTCTGGCTTTATTATTTCTGAAGATGGTTATGTTGTGACCAACAACCATGTGATTGATAAAGCTGATGATATCAGTGTTACGCTGGATAATGGCGACAAGCTGGATGCGAAATTGATTGGCACAGATTTCCGTACAGATTTGGCTTTGTTGAAAATCAAAGCAAAGCGCAAATTCAAGTTTGTTAAGTTTGCCAAGAAAGAGGCCCGTGTTGGCGATTGGGTGCTAGCGGTTGGTAATCCCTTTGGTTTAGGCGGCACCGTCACAGCTGGTATTGTGTCCGCCGGGAAACGCGATATTGGTTCTGGCCCTTACGATTATATTCAGATTGATGCTGCTGTAAACCGGGGTAACTCAGGCGGGCCAGCCTTTAATTTGCAAGGTAATGTCGTTGGCGTAAATACCGCTATCTTCAGCCCATCTGGTGGTAATGTTGGTATTGCGTTTGCTGTTCCATCGGCCATTGCAACAGATGTAATTGAAGAATTGAAACGCAGCGGAACTGTGAGCCGTGGTTGGCTGGGTGTGACTATTCAGAATGTATCGGAAGATATTGCTGAAAGCCTTGGACTGGACAAGCCTTCTGGTGCGTTGGTTACAAAGATTTCCAAAGGTGGACCGGCTTCAAAGTCTAATATCAAAGTAGGGGATGCTATTGTTTCTGTGAATGGTACTCAGATTGATGATTCCCGAGATCTTGCAAGAAAAGTGGCGTCACTGGATCCAAAGTCAGAAGCGCGTGTGACCGTGTTTCGTGATGGTAGCAAAAAAAATATCCGTATTAAGCTCGGCCTTTTCCCAAGTTCGCAAAAATTGGCTCGCCTGGAAGAAGGGGATACTTTTGGCGAGGAAATGAACGATCTAGGGTTGTCCCTTGCGCCGGCCTCAAGCCAATCCGGAGTTGGTGATGATGGGGTTATAATTACCGATGTTGATCCGGAGTCCAGCGCTGCTGAAAAAGGCTTGAAGAAAGGTGATATCATTTTAAAAGTGAGCAACAAAAAAGTTGCTAACACAGAAGATGTTATTGATTTGGTACGTAAAGCAAAACGCAGTGGCAAAAAAAATGTTCTGCTGTATATCCGTACCAAAGGGCAGCCGCGCTTTGTAACCTTATCTATTGGAAAATCTTAAATGTCATGTGAACAAAAAACTTTTAATGTTATTTATGTTCATATCTCAGGTTATGAGTATAAAATTTAGAGTAACAATACACTCTGTCATCCCCGCGAAAGCGGGGATCTCTCTGCAATTTTTCTGAGATTCCTGCTTGCGCGGGAATGACGAGCTGAGAATGCCTGATAAAAATAAACCATTCTAAATTAGATCGCTACATTAAGTAGCCAAATGAAAACGTATGCGCATTCTTGTTATTGAAGATGATCTTGAAACATCGGCATTCTTGACAAAAGCACTCAAAGAGAGCGGCCATGTTGCAGAGGCAAAGCATGATGGCGAAAGTGGTCTTAATGCTGCTAGAGAGGGCACATATGATGTTTTGGTTGTTGATCGGATGCTTCCAAAACAAGATGGCCTGTCACTTATTGCAACTTTAAGAGCCGAGAATGTTGTGACACCAGTGTTAATTCTAAGCGCGCTTGGTGAAGTTGATGATCGCATTAAAGGCTTAAGGGCAGGGGGGGATGATTATCTCACAAAGCCATATTCTTATTCAGAGTTGTTAGCACGAGTGGAAGTATTAGCACGGCGGATAAAACCCGAAGAAGTGCAAATGCAATATGCCATTGCGGATTTAACCCTTGATCGGTTGGCACATAAGGTGACACGAGCGGGAGAAACAATATTGTTGCAGCCTCGCGAATATCGTTTGTTGGAATACCTGATGAAATATGCTGGACAAGTCGTCACACGCACGATGCTGCTTGAAAATGTCTGGGATTATCATTTTGATCCACAAACCAATGTGATTGATGTTCATATTTCACGGTTGCGCTCGAAAATCGATAAAAACTTCGATACACCTTTGCTGCATACGATCCGTGGTGCAGGATATATGATTAGCGATGCCACTTCCTAAACTGTTGTATACCACAACATTCCGTTTGTCCGTCTTGTTCCTGATTGTGTATGGCCTAACTGCTGTAATGGCGCTGGGCTATATCTATTGGAATACGAATGTTTTACTTATCCGTCAGCTTAATCAAACGGTGCAAGCCGAAATTCAAGGTTTGGCAGAGCAATACCGTCAAGGCGGTATAAACGTGCTTGCAAGAACCATTGCCGAGCGATCCCAAGCCCCTGGGATTAGCATATATCTCGTTACAGACAAAAATGGTCAACATATTGCTGGAAATCTCAAGAGTGTGTCTCAACAGCTTTGGGATACAGTTGGCGATGTGCGTTTTTCTTACAAACGCAATGTGAGTACTGACACCTCAGAAACACGCCAAGCCTTTGCAAAAACATTTCGGTTGCCAAACGGATATCGTCTGATAGTTGGTCGGGATATCGAAGATCGGCATATCTTCAGTCAAGTGATTACAACTGTATTTTGGGGCTTAAGCTTCATGACATTAATCGGCCTCAGCGGGGGGTGGCTCGTGAGTCGCAATCTTTTGTCCCGGATTGATCGCATCACTGCCGCCAGTCAAACCATTATGAATGGACATTTGAGTGAGCGTATACCTGTCCAAGGTTCACATGATGAGTTGGATCGTTTATCTGTCAATCTCAACGACATGCTGGACAAAATCGAAAATCTGATGAATGGGCTACGCGAGGTTTCCGATAATATTGCTCATGACCTTAAAACACCATTGAATCGTATGCGAAACCGCGTGGAAGCGGCATTACGAGATCATAACGGTACAGAAAAAAATATCTATCGTGATGCACTGCAAGCAACGATAGATGATGCTGATTTTCTAATAAAGACATTTAATGCTTTATTAAGTATTGCCCAAATGGAAGCTGGCAGTACCAAGAACACGCTGTTGCAAATAGATTTGGTGCCTGTGGTACGTGATATTGCAGAGCTTTACGAACCTGTGATTGAAGAACACGGCATGGAGCTTAGTGTTGATATGCAAGGGAGTGTGATGGTTCATGCCGATCGCCAGCTGTTGGGGCAAGCTATCGCCAATCTGTTGGATAATGCTATAAAATACGGTGTTTCTGGAAAGCGTATTGATACAAAAGAACAGCCTCGAATCTTTCTTGCTATAGAACAGAAAGATAGATTCGCTCATATAATGGTTGCAGATCATGGGCCTGGAATTCCTCAATCAGATCTAGAGCGGGTTTTAGAGCGTTTTGTGCGCCTGGAGCAAAGCCGCTCGCTCCCCGGAAATGGCTTGGGATTAAGCTTAGTGGCTGCGATTGTCCGGTCTCATAGAGGGGAATTTCGTCTTGAAGATAATCAACCTGGATTAAAGGCAACAATTCGGTTGCCATTGTTATAGGTCCTGAGCCTAATAACACGGTGTTACGCTTTTTATTACCACTTTATTAAGAGCACTGCGCCAATTTGCCCGAGTTGAGTATAGCACACCGTCTGGACTTTCTTCACGTATCAATGGCATAAACAACTAAGTTGTGTGTTTTAAAAGCAGATGAAACTGAATTCATTTGTATTTTTAAAAAAAGAGCTTTGCTTCATGAAGGATAGCTTATAGACAGTGTTAATCAATTTGATGCAGGAATTATTTTGATTCTCTCTCATATACTCAATGAATGAGATTTGAGAATTCAACAGGTAATATAATATTAAGATTTAATTAAGGAGGCAGATGTGGCTTCTGAAGTAGATGAAACAACGCGCCGTGATTTTTTAATGTTAGCCGCAGGTGGCTTTGCTGCTGTGGGTGGTGCTGCAGTGCTATGGCCTTTTATTGATCAGATGAATCCCGATGCATCTACATTGTCTTTGGCATCTACGGAGGTTGATCTTTCAAAAATGGAAGAGGGGCAGGCGATTACCGTGATGTGGCGCGGTAAGCCTATATTTATCAGATATCGCACCTCTAAAGAAGTTCAAGAGGCAGAATCTGTAAAACTTGATGAGTTGCCAGATAGCGATGCAAGAAGTGAATTAAGCTCAGATGATGCTCTTGATGCTTTGGATGCGAACCGCACAGTTAAGGGAAAAGAACAGTGGCTCGTTTTGGTGGGCATTTGTACGCATCTTGGGTGTGTACCTAAGGGCAATAAACCCGGTGATAATAAAGGCGAGTATGGGGGATGGTTCTGCCCATGCCATGGATCACATTACGATATTTCTGGACGAATTCGCAAAGGTCCAGCACCTCACAATATGGCTATTCCGCCCTATGAATTTATCACTGATGACAAGATCAAAATTGGTTAAGTGTTTTTGAGCCCAGGAGGATTTTTACAATGAGCCATGAATCAACCTACAAACCTGAAAATGGTTTAATGCGTTGGTTGGATGAGAGATTGCCTATCCCTCGGGTTATGCATGATCAAATCACAGCATTTCCAACGCCGCGAAATCTGAATTATTTCTGGACATTTGGAGCTATTCTAACGTTCTGTATGATTGTGCAGATTGTCACAGGCATTGTTTTGGCGATGCATTACATTCCCCATGTGGATCATGCATTTGCGAGTATCCAGCACATCAAGCGTGACGTAAACTTTGGTTGGTTGATACAAGCTATACACGCCAATGGCGCATCAATGTTCTTCATTGCCGTCTATATCCATATCTTTCGGGGACTTTACTACGGCTCCTATAAGTCTCCGCGTGAAGTGCTCTGGATGCTTGGTGTTGTTATCTTATTGCTTATGATGGCCATTGCGTTCATGGGATATGTTCTGCCATGGGGTCAGATGAGCTTTTGGGGCGCAACGGTTATTACTAACCTGTTCTCTGCCATTCCCTTTGTGGGGGAAGGTATTGTGACATGGTTATGGGGTGGATTTTCGGTTGATCAGCCGACGCTAACGCGTTTCTTCGCATTACATTTCATGTTGCCTTTTGCACTGGCAGGTGTCGTATTCCTTCATATCTGGGCACTTCACGTACCTGGGAATAATAATCCTTCAGGTATTGCAATCAAAAGTACTCAGGATTCAGTTCCGTTCCATCCATATTATACCATGAAAGATTTCTTTGCCTTGTGCGTTTTTGTGCTGTTTTTCTCGTGGTTTGTATTTCAAGTGCCGGATTATTTGGGCCATGCAGATAATTACATTGAAGCCAACGCACTGAGCACACCTGAGCACATTGTTCCTGAATGGTATTTCCTGCCATTTTACGCGATTTTGCGTGCTGTTCCCGATAAGTTTCTTGGCGTAGTTGCCATGTTTAGCTCTATCATGGTGTTATTTGTATTGCCATGGCTTGATACATCTAAGGTGCGTTCTGCGAAATACCGTCCTTACTACCGGAGATTCTTCTGGGCGTTTGTGGTGACGTGTTTGGCGCTTGGCTATTTAGGCGCAAAACCAGCAGAAGGCTATTACGTGTTTTTTGCCCGTATTTTTACAGCTTACTATTTTATTCATTTCCTTGTTATTATTCCACTGCTTGGACTGTTAGAGACGCCTGAAAGAGTTCCCAACAGCATCACGGAATCAATTTTAGATCCGTCAGGTGGGGGAGATATTCAAGGTGGAGCTGTTCCTGCTGCTGCTGAAAAGAGATAACGAGATAAAACTATGATTGCTTTAAAAAATAATTCCATAATGTTGTCATGTGCTATCATTTTGACTGTCTTGCTTGTGTCCGCAGCTATAACATCTGGATTTGCTGCTGGCGGTGGCGGTGTTACAGTGCCAAAGCAAAGTTGGACATTTAACGGCTTTTTTGGCACGTATGACAAGGCTCAACTCCAACGTGGGTTTCAAGTTTACAAAGAAGTCTGTGCAGCATGCCATGGCATGAAGTATCTTTCTTATCGTAACTTGGGTGAAAGTGGGGGGCCTGGTTTTTCTGAAGCGCAAATTAAGTCCATCGCCGCTGAATATGAGGTGAAGGATGGACCAAATGACGAGGGTGAGTTGTTTGAACGCCCAGCACGTCCATCAGATAGGTTTATTTCTCCTTTTGCCAATGAGCAAGAAGCAAGAGCCGCTAATAATGGAGCATATCCCGTTGATTTTTCAACGATTGCGAAAGCGCGTAATGCAGCTCATAACACTCCCATGTATCTAGAACCTTTCAAATGGGTTAAGGATATTGTCACTGGCTACCAGGAAGCTGGACCAGATTATATTCATTCTTTGCTGACTGGATATGTTGATCCTCCGAAAAAATTTCAACTCGGTGATGGAATGTATTACAACAAATACTATCCTGGACACCAGATTGCTATGGCAGCACCATTAAGTGATGAGCTTGTTGAATATAGCGATGGTAGTCCGCAAACTGTTGAGCAGTATTCCAGAGATGTAACCGCTTTTTTGATGTGGGCGGCAGATCCTAAGCTTGAAGAGCGTAAAATAATTGGATTTAATGTTCTGCTCTATTTGATCGTTTTCTCTGTTATTTTATATCTGGCAAAGCAGAGAGTTTGGGCGAACGCTAAGCATTGATTTTCTTTCTATAACACGGGTTTTGAAAAGGTCTCATTTGCATTTTGAGGCCTTTTTATTTTGCCTGAGATGTTGCAAAAGTCATATCCCAATCATTCGACAAAGCAGAAAGGTTAATGTATTGTGTCGTTTGTGTAGCGCAGAATATAGAATGGGAACGCAAGGAATATAATATGGCAAAAACAGTTTTAGGGATTATTGGCGGTAGCGGATTATATGACCTGCCGGGTTTGGAAAACAAACGCTCCGAAAAAGTTCATACGCCTTGGGGAATGCCTTCTGATGTGTTGCATTTTGGTGAAATCAATGGGCTTGAGATTGTGTTTTTATCGCGCCATGGGATGGGGCATCGTGTGCCTCCAAGCGATATCAATTATCGTGCAAATATTGATGCTCTGAAACGTGTTGGTGTAACCGATTTGCTGTCTGTCTCTGCATGTGGGTCATTTCGTGAGGCCCTTGCACCTGGGCATTTTGTGTTGGTTGATCAGTTTATTGACCGCACGTTCGCAAGGGTAAAAAGCTTTTTCGGGGAAGGGTGCGTGGCTCATGTTACGATGGCCGACCCAATCAGCCCCTTGTTATCTGAAGCGGTCCATAAAGCAGCACTGGATGAAAATATTGCTTGCACTAAAGGGGGAATATACCTCGTTATGGAAGGGCCACAGTTTTCTACCCGGGCGGAATCTGAGCTTTATCGCACTTGGGGGTGTGATGTGATTGGTATGACCAATATGCCTGAGGCCAAGCTCGCCCGTGAAGCTGAAATATGTTATGCAACTGTAGCGATGGTCACCGATTATGATTGTTGGCATGAAGACCATAGCGATGTTGATGTAAGTGAAATTATACGAATCTTACATGGTAATGCAGAAAAAGCGCAGCGATTGGTTGCACGTTTGGCACAGGATTTTCCAAAAGAGCATCCGACATGTCCGTTAGGGTCAGATCGAGCTTTAGACAATGCGATTATTACAGCGCCTGAGAAGAGAGACCCAGGTTTGCTCGAAAAGTTGGATGCTGTCGCTGGCCGTGTTTTGTATGTGTAGTTGCTATAAAGTGAATAACAATAAAGGATGACACCCTATGGACCTTAAAAGTCTTATCCGTACAATCCCAAACTATCCGAAAGAAGGAATTATGTTTCGGGATATCACAACTCTGCTTGCTGATGCCCAAGGATTTAAAGCCTGCATTGATGCATTATCTTCAAAATATGAGTCTGCGAATATTGATGTTGTGGTTGGTATTGAAGCAAGAGGGTTTATTTTAGGTGGAGCCCTTGCGGACCATTTGGGAACCGGGTTTGTACCGCTACGTAAAAAAGGTAAATTGCCTGGAAAAACCATAGGGCAGGATTATCAGCTGGAATATGGCGTTGATGTGCTTGAAATCCATGAAGACGCTTTGGAAGAAGGTGGGCGTGTGTTGTTAGTCGATGACCTTATCGCGACAGGAGGTACAGCGGAAGCTGGCATAAAACTGGTGCGTCAGGTTGGTGCAACTGTGGTTGCTGCTTGTTTTGTTATTGACCTTCCAGATCTTGGCGGTAAAGCAAAAATTGAAAATATGGATGTGCCCTGCCATGTGCTAATGGAGTTTGAGGGTGATTAGATATTCTCTATTTTATAGTGACTGCAGTGAAGTGAGTTCTGATTATGAAAATTCATGGGAAACCGTATCGTACAATTTGGATGGCTGATGATGGTTGCTCTGTCGAGATCATTGATCAGACAAAGTTGCCGCATACTTTTGAGATTGCAACATTAAAGACATTAGAAGATGCAGCGCGAGCTATAAAAATTATGCAAGTTCGTGGAGCGCCGTTGATTGGTGCTACGGCAGCGTATGGCATATGTTTGGCGCTGCAAGATGATGCCACCGATCAGCACCTTACTAAAGCGACAGAGTATTTATTACAGCAACGGCCAACGGCAATTAACTTGCGTTGGGCTCTTGATGAAATGTCACAAACCTTGCGTTCTGTTCCAATCTCAGAACGAGTTGAGGTGGCCTATACGAAGGCTGCAAAAATTTGTGATGATGATGTTGAAACCAACCGATTGATTGGTGTTCACGGGTTAGAACTGTTGCGACAAGCATCTGCAAATAAAAATGGTGATACAGTCAATATCCTGACCCATTGTAATGCAGGATGGATTGCTTGCGTGGATTGGGGGACAGCAACCTCGCCAATATATCAAGCACATGATGAAGGCATAAACGTCCATGTTTGGGTGGATGAAACGCGGCCTCGAAATCAAGGAGCAGCATTAACCGCTTATGAGCTTGGTGCTCATGGTGTCCCACATACCATTATTACCGATAATGCTGGAGGGCATGTCATGCAGCATGGCCTGGTTGATTTTTGTTTTGTCGGGACAGACCGAACAACCGCCAATGGGGATGTGTGCAATAAAATTGGGACTTATCTTAAGGCTTTGGCAGCAAAGGATAATAACGTTCCATTTTATGTCACCTTACCGTATTCAACGATTGATTGGTCGATGCAAAATGGTTTTGATATCCCAATTGAAGAGCGTTCTTCAGATGAGGTTTTGAAAATGACAGGGCGGTCTGCTTCTGGAGACGTGATGACAGTTGATATTGCAGCCCCTGGCAGTAAGGCTGCGAATTTTGCTTTTGATGTGACACCCGCAAGACTTGTGACAGGCCTTATTACTGAACGAGGCATTTGCGAAGCAAGCACAAAGGGGTTGTTAAGTCTCTATCCTGAAAAAGCGGCTTAAGTTTATTTATTATACGATATTAAACTCTCTAATCTCTGCAATATCCTTATTTGCTGCAATTGTAACTTGAGCTTGCAGCTTGCCTTTTTGAAAATAAGCTTCAATACGCATCACAGCTTTATCTGTTGATTGTGAAAGCTTGGTCAGCGAAATAATTTGCGCTTTGCTAATCACATTAAGGCGACCCATACTGCGAACTTTGTCACAAGTTGGTGCAATTTTATTAATGAGTTTTTTAGAACATAGCCTAGATAAAGATTTATCTTTGTCATCAAGGCCAATTCTCACAAAGAATTGGGTGACAAGCTTTTTGCAACGGCTTGCTAGAAACATATAACATAGAGTTGGCCAGATATACATAATCGTAATTCCAAAAGCCAAACCTATCCCAATGCTTAATAGGATTGTATCGAACATAATACTCTGTACTTAAATTGCAGATCACATTAAATATTCTCTTAGCAAAGATAAGTAACTAAAAGTTGTATATGTATGGTAAAATTAGAGTTAAGCTTTTGAGGCGCTTTTATTGGAATTACCAATCCTCATAATACGAGAATATGTTTTCAATCCAATTTTCGGGCAATTCTTCTTGAGCTGAGGGCTCTGTTTTAAACGGTATGTTCATTTTAAATAGAATGTTATCTCGGCCCTTTGGGTAAGTCATTATTCTTCCACCCATGTGATATATTATAAAGTACGCGAGTAATATATCGGCTGTTGTCTCATCGAAATCCAAACTTATTGGGGAAAAGAGTAAAGGGCTTTTAATTTGACCGTCTGGGTGTTGGATCGTTAGTGTTATTGAATCATGCGTTTCTTCTTCAACTTTAAGTTCAATTTTTTCCGTTGTGGATATTGACTGAACGGATTGTTCGAATAAGATCAAAAAAAGCTTTTCAAATTGGTCTTTATTAACTATAATATCACCATGAATGGACGCGGGGTATATAATCTCAGCGGTGTCTTTCGTAAGTTTTTTTTGCAGATAGTCTACAGAGCTCATGATTGTATCGTTCAAACTAAAAGATTCTTTGGTTTCGGCTATGAAAGCAGATAAGTTTCTGTGCACGTATTGTGTGAGAGCCGTAGTTCGGTCTGTTTCTCTTTTTGGGATGTCCCAAAAGTCAGAAGAATTTAAATTGACTGAATTGTCAGAGTCTTGGAAGTCTTTTGAGAAATCCTCCAGATATGCAGCAACGGCATTTTGCGCGTTTTTGACGTGGGGTAGACCACTAGACAGAGCAATAAGACTGCGTATCCTATCAATAATAACAAGTTTATCTGAGAAACCCAGTTTTTCTTTAATTAGAAGATTTCGTTCTTTCTGTAAGACGAAAAAACGTGTTGCTATAAGTAACTCTTGTTTTAAGGAGGTTAGGTCCCACGGCTTGGTGATGTATCTGAAAATTTCGCCACTGTTTACAGCAGCAATGGCTTGATCAATTTCTGCATAGGCTGTTGTAAGGATGCGAATGATATCGGGAAATTCTTCACGCACATATTTCAGTAGGTCAACGCCCGTACTGCCTGGCATTCGTTGGTCGGTTACCAAAACGCTGACTTTGTTGTGAATATCCCCCAGGATTGCTTTAGCGCTATCGACATTTTCAGCCGTATAGATTTCAAAATCTTGAGAAAAAGCTTTCGTAAAATACTTTAACGCTTGTGGTTCATCATCCACAAACAATATTGTAGGTTTACTATTTAATTGCGGCAAGGTCATAGTTCATATTTTCCTGGCTATATGACATAGCGCTTTTTAAATCGAAAGTAAATTCAGTCCATTCACCAGGTTCACTAGCGACTGTTAAGTTACCTTCATGATTGGAAATAATGGTATGGCAAATGCTTAAACCCAGGCCCAAGCCCTCTCCAACAGCGCGGGTTGAGAAGAATGGGTCAAAAATTTGTGTAAGTTTTTCTTGCTCTATGCCTTTTCCATTATCATGGATCTTTACAAGCAGTTTATCATTTTTATTCTCAGTTGTAATATATATTTCAGGTTTTCGTAGATTTTCTATATCTTTCAATGCCTTAGTGGCGTTTAATATGAGGTTGACCAAAACTTGTATGATATGAGATTCAGATCCATAAACCTGGCTGTTTTCTGCCGTTTGGACATTAATTGATATATTTTTTGCTTCATGGGCTGTGAATCTTAAAGCATGTTCAAGCGCTGTTTTAAAACAAAAGTTTTGTGATTCATCTGCCTGCTTGCTATCTCTGTAAGCGAAGATTTTCAAGTCTCCAACAATTTTACGTACCCGTTGTAGGCCTTCATCAATATCATTAAAGGTATCTTGTAAATCGTCATTTTGCTGAATTTCGGGGGCTTGTTGTATCGTTTGCAGAGCAAAATGGGAGTAATTAATTGGGTTGTTAACTTCATGCAAGAGCCCAGCGGCCATAATACCAAGAGAATTCAGTTTTTCACTATGAATGAGTTTTGCCTCTGTTTTCTTTAGCTGATTTAGGGTTTCTTTGAGGCTTGTATTTTGTTGCTTGAGATTTTTTTCCAGGCTTGCTGTTTTAATGAGATTTTTAATACGTGTCCGTACTTCCGTACTGCTAAAGGGTTTTGTTAAAAAATCATCCGCCCCTTTTTTCAGAGCTGTAAGCTTAGATTTTTCATCAATGCGCGCCGTTAACAATAAAACTTTGATAGATTGCGTATCGGGGTTGTGTTTTATACGGTGGCAAACTTCAAGGCCATCAATCTCAGGCAGCATAAGATCAAGTATAACAAGGTCTGGCATAAGTTCGACGGCCGCATTTAAACCTTGCAGCCCATCCTTAGCGCAAGCAATATTATATTCAGGGCTAAGCATATTTTCCAAAAAGTCCCTCATATCTGGTTCATCATCAACCACAAGAATTTTCGGCAGGGCCGGGAGGTTCGGATTGAAATTTAGATCTGTGCCGTTGTCGTTGCTGGTAACAAGGCGCATTGCTGTTTCAGGTTTTTTTATGATGAGAGAGGTAAGGTTTGCCGACGCTTCAAGATTAGATGTGTCATCTGTGTCTGTAAGAACGTGCAATGGAAAAGAAATTTCAAAAACAGTTCCAATATCGGGCTTACTTCTGACTTGTATATTTCCATCGTGCGTTTCAACGAGTTCTTTAACAAGAGCAAGACCTAATCCAAGCCCTTGGTGTTTCCGTGTTGTTGATCCATCAACTTGACGAAATCTATCAAAGATATAAGGCAAATCTTCTTCTTTAATGCCAATTCCTGTATCTTTAATTATTACAACAGCAGTGTTATTTGAGTTTTTGGTTGTCACCTCAATAGAGCCACCTGCTTCTGTAAATTTGATTGCATTGCTGATAATATTGATAAAGATTTTTTCAAGAGAAGCTTCATCACCTTGGATGGCGATGCTTTCCTTTGTAAGGTTATTTGTTAATTTGAGCTTTTGTTTATTTGCAAGGTGTTGCATTGATTCAAGAATTGCACTGATATGAGAATTTAAATCTAACGCTCTCTTTTCGGTTTCTCCATTGCCTTCTTCAAGACGTATAATGTCAAGTATATCATTTACCAAGCGTAATAAACGCAATGTATTAGTTTCTATTACTTTTAAGTATTGGGTTAAATGATCTGGGCAGTTTTTGACATTTTGCAGAATATCTTGTACCGGAGCGAGAATAAGTGCCAAAGGTGTGCGGAGTTCATGGCTGACATTTGCAAAAAAATCTGACTTTAGCCGGTCAAGCTCGGCCAGTTCTTTGTTACGTTGTTCAAGCTCATAATTTAGTCGAAATGTCTCAAAGCGTTTTGCGTAGTTAAAGTGACTAGCTATAGAAGAGATGACACCCGTACCAGTTAAGAAGAATATATTGTTGGTTAAAATATTCCAATCATATTCTAATCCCGGTTTAAAATATGGGTGAGCTACGCATCCTAAATAGTAAATTAATATGGTTCCCAGAGATACAATTAATGTTTGTATGAGATTAGAAGGAAATAAAAACATGCCGATAAGAATAAAATTCAAGCCCGCATAGTATGGAGAATGAGCGCCTTCTGTTATCGCAATCATTGCAGAAATTGATGTTGCGATTGACCATGCGGTCACATAAATAAATAACGTCATTCCTATTTTATATTTTTTCAAATACAAGAAAAAGAAATATAAAATTATTGTGAATGCTGCGAAACTAATCCTGATCAAAAATAAGTTATAATATTCTTCAGGATAAAAAATGTAATCAAGTATTGAGAAGCATAGGGTGAGTGAAAAAGCTATAGCTAATCCAAATTGGGACGCCTTTAATTCTAATTTATAACTTTCAGTAGTATAAGCTCTTTCTAAAGCATTTTTGCTATATTGATCCGTCACGCTCATAACTCTGAATTTTTACACGTACCCAAGTATTGTCATCTTAGGACAATTTATATTAGGTTTTATTAATTTCTAAAAACACATTAAAACCTGTTTCATCGGTAAAAACCCTTTTATTATTGGTTTTATTATAAAGATTTGACATTTGTTTTTCATCACGATAGACCAAATGCCACTCCAGTATATATTCCATAACATTAATGCCGGGGTTTAAAGGATGTACGTTTGTAAGTAGGACAATACCATCATGTTTGGCCCACTGATAAAATAATTCAATGAGACGGGAGCAAATTTTATCAGATAAATAGTCAAACAAGCCAGCGCAGTAGACCATATCAAAATGATTATTTGGAAATAACTGTCCTCCTGATTTTGGTTGTTTTAACAGTGAGTAAACAGATTGTTGTATGTATTCGATTTCAACATTTCTTTGATTATTTCTTAAAATTTGACTCAATTTCTTTTCTGTATACGCCAACGTTTCATGGTTAAAATCTAAAAGCTTAAATTCTAAATGTTCACTGACATCATCTTCAATGAGACGTTGAACTTCTACAGCTGGACCACATCCAATATTTAAGATGCGTTTCTTTCTATTTTGGCAAATATTAGTTTTTGCAACTTCAAATAGTGTTTGCTCTAAAATATCAATTCTATTTCTATGGGCTCTACCCATCCCTTCCAGAATGAAAGCTTTGTTGATTAATTTCGCATATATAGATGGCCCCTCATAAGGCGTACGCAGTAACATATTTACCATTTCATAATCACCAGCGTAGCCAAGCGGTTTATGATACGTTCGGTGCACGAAAGGAGCCGTCATAATCATGGGATGTAAATCAGTCTGCACATATCTTTTATGACTGACAGAATGTTCAGAGGGAATTTTTTTTGCTTCTGTCTCGAAGCGTTCCCAGTACTGAAATGTTTTCTCAAGTAGGGGCGGTTCAATTGTATTTATAAAATCTTGTTGTATATCAGGGTTGCGTTTTTCTTCATCCTGTTCAGAAATAGTAACTTGAGAGAGCCATCTATTCATTTCCGAAAAAAAAGAGCGCATTTCAGACACAACTAGTTGAAAGCTTGGGACCAATTTGTGCGTTTCGTCCCAGTCATGAATGAAATTTTCAGCACTCTCACGAAGTGCTTCTGGCTTACTGATTGTGTCGAATGTGTCTAGCCATCTATCGACAAGAGTTGCCGAGACGATTAACATCAGGCCTGTATTCACAAGCGTGCTTACAACAGCGCGGCCTTGATAGACAGGTTGATCCCGATGATATATTGTGAAATCTTGTAAGACTTCACTAAGCTGAATAATTGAGTTGGGGTTGTATACTTCGAAAGCAATTGTTGTTCTGGTAAGCTTAATAATAGTGCCGCGAGCTTCCACATCCTCGCTGTTGCGAAAGGATATAATGCTCTCGATCGTCCCACCAAAATTTGTCACACTACTAACCTTATTTTTTATTATCTTGCTATATTCAAAAACTGAACTTCACAACACTATTATTTTTCTAATAAAAACTATGGTTTTAAAAATCCAAAATTTGACAGGATCAATTTTTCAAATCACGTTTTCGAAAATCGAAACTCACCATGTATTTGCAATACTCATTTATCAAGTTTCCTTCGTCTTTGGTATTATATCTCATTTAATCATTAATCGCATCAGCTAGATATTACAAAAGGCAGTTTAAACTCCACGCTTGTTACGTGATGTGTGTTATTTACTGAGAGAAGCACTGAATGCTTCTTGAAAATATATACGGGGATCCCAAGTCTAATTAGGCCTAGATGACATCATCCAATTTGAGCTTGCTAAGGCAAATGAACTTTAAAACCCAACCTGCGATAGAACACTCTAGCATTCGCATCCGCTTAAGTATTGAGATCTATCCTTTTGCATCTAAATCAATTCACTTAAATGCGGAGCAATCTATTATATTTTATGCTGAAATAATAATAAAAAGCTGCCCTTATTATGGCAGCTTTTTTGTAGAAAAAATACTTATAGTATTGTTTAGCTTAGATTAGCCGCCGTTTTTAAGTATATGATTTAAAAGAGCTCTTGAGGGTTTGCGTGTGACAAGAAGGTCATACTCGTTCTGATATTGCCCAATTGCAACAGCTGTTTGTCGTCCCATAACACCATCAGCTGGTCCTGGTTCATAACCGAGCCTTCTTAGAGATGTTTGAATATCTAAAACAAGATCAGATGTTCTTATTGCAGCAGGTCTTCTTGGTGCTGGTCTATAGTATTCATCGGCGTATCTATCTTCATCGATCTGATCTTCGTATTCTTCTCGTCTGCGCTCTTCTTCTATAGCACCGCCTAAGATACCAATGGATCCGCCTATGGCTGCGCCTTTTCCTGCACCTTTGCCACCATCAATGATGCCGCCAAGGATCGCGCCGCCAATTGCTCCTTGAACACCTCTTTCTAGAGGGTCTGCGTGAGCCGCGTGATTGAGCATGAAAACTGTGAGAATTGTAGCAAAGAAGAGTTTCTTTATAGCATGTGATTTTGTAAGTGAAATATAAGAGGATAAACTCATTATGCCATCCTTTCTGTGTGTAAGAATATTAACATTCTTTATACATAATCTTTTTCAAGAATACATCAATGGTAATATAGCCTAAATGGCTTTGAGGCTTGGTAAATTTTTACATGCATAATTGCCATTACGCGTTAATCTAAACCCACGCCCATTGGCAATAGGGGGAAGATCTACACTTTTTATCACAGCATAAAAAACGACATGAAAACGTGT
Organism: Pseudomonadota bacterium; assembly: GCA_039033475.1. Classification (GTDB taxonomy): domain Bacteria; phylum Pseudomonadota; class Alphaproteobacteria; order Rhizobiales; family CBDHHC01; genus JBCCCO01. The sequence goes on from JBCCCO010000009.1 coordinate 33,205, forward strand.
AAAACTACCCACATACGTCGCGAAAACAAAACGACAGTCCCAAAGTATAGTAATATTTTATCTTTGGCGAAACCGAATATTATTTCAGAGCAGCGTTCTCGCTGAAGCTTGCAATTGCAAGTCTCGAGGTGTCATCAAGGAAGAACAGGCTAGCAACTAAAATGACAATAAAGCTTGTTCTCATTCCCCATTCAAAGAGACCTTGGTAAAACAATCTTACAAGTTGTTCGCGTTCTGCCTTAGTTTCGGCGTTATAGATTGCAATAGAAATACGATATAGATACTTAGGCTTTAGCCACACAAAATCATTGCTCATGAGAATATACTTTATTACTGATTTATTAACTTCAAGTATTGGTTATTATTTTGTTGTATTGTAACGCCTTATGGTTAAGAAACTCACTATTTCTGAATTCAATTTAAGTATTACAGATTGTTTTTTACTTAACATTTGATTTGGATATGCGCTAAATAAAAAACAATTCGTTAACAAAATTTTAACATATTTTAATGGATTAAACACTAAAATTTTAACTATAAAAGACATTTTAGAAAAATATGCGTGTGTGCTAGTGTTTTTTTTGCAACTTTAATTTTCGTGGTTAGGATAACACCGCGTTATATCCAAAATATCAGAATTAAAGTGGTTGTGGTTTTTTATTCCCTCTTTATCTCCAGTTTTATTTTTTTCGTGATTCAGGAAGTATCTATGCTCAAGTTGCCAGGATTTGTCGTGCGAGAGAGATGAGTGGCGAAGCGCAAGGAATTCACACGCTGCTGCTGTTTGCTTTGTAAGCTTTATGAACGGGCAAAAGTTCTCTTGGATATAAGTAAAGGACTACCCCGATGTAGAAATGTATGGCAATTGTTATATATCTGAGGGTCCAATTCTACAAAAATTTGCGAAGATAAAGAAACATGACACAAATCAATCCTGTACATATTATTGGTGGGGGGCTTGCGGGCTCTGAGGCTGCTTGGCAGATAGCACAAATGGGAGTGCCTGTTGTTCTTTATGAAATGCGCCCAAGCCGTATGACAGAAGCGCACAAAACAGAAGGTTTGGCCGAGCTTGTCTGCTCAAACTCCTTTCGCTCTGATGATTGGGAATACAACGCTGTTGGCCTGTTGCATGAAGAAATGCGCCGAATTGGTTCTTTGATAATGGCGGCAGGGGATCGTCATAAGTTGCCAGCAGGTGGGGCTTTGGCGGTTGATCGAGATGTATTTTCCGCTGATGTTACGGAGTGCTTAAGTGCTCATCCAAATATTACCATTGTGCGTGAGGAGATTTCAGATTTACCGCCAGAACATTGGGATAGCGTTATTATTGCAACCGGCCCGCTCACCTCGCCGGCATTAAGTGAAGCGATACAACAACAAACCGGCGAAGCGGAGTTGGCCTTCTTTGATGCAATTGCTCCAATTGTGCATAAAGACTCCATCAATTTCGATGTGGTTTGGTATCAATCACGCTATGATAAGCCGGGACCTGGAGGAACCGGGGCTGATTATATCAATTGTCCGTTGTCGCAAGAACAATACTATGCATTTATCGATGCTCTTTTGGTCAGTGAAAAAACTGACTTTAAAGAATGGGAAAAAACGACGCCTTATTTTAACGGATGTTTGCCTATTGAGGTGATGGCTGAGCGCGGTCGTGAAACTTTGCGTTATGGGCCAATGAAGCCGGTCGGCCTCACAAATCCTCACAAGCCAGATGAAAAACCCTACGCTGTGGTGCAGTTACGCCAGGATAACAAGCTGGGTACACTTTGGAATATGGTCGGTTTTCAGACCAAGTTGAAATATGGTTTGCAAACGGATGTCTTTCGTATGATCCCAGGTTTGGAAAATTCTGTATTTGCTAGGTTGGGCGGCTTGCACCGTAATACTTTTTTGAATAGCCCCAAAATTCTCGATACGCAATTGCGGCTTAAAACGTCTCCGCGCCTTCGTTTTGCTGGTCAAATTACTGGAGTTGAGGGATATGTTGAATCTGCCGCAATTGGGTTGTTGGCGGGGCGCTTTGCGGCGAGCGAAAAGTTAGGGCGGGCAGTGTGCGCACCGCCTGAAACAACTGCTTTGGGTGCACTATTGAGGCATATTACAGGTGGGTATTTGTTAGATGATGGTGTAGCTCAAGAGAATACCTCAGTTAAGGCCACTTTCCAGCCGATGAATATAAATTATGGTTTGTTTCCTGAAGTTACTCTGCCAAAGCCTGAAAAGGGTAAAAAGTTGCGTGGGAAAGAAAAGTCACGTGCGAAAAAGCAGGCAATGTCTCACAGAGCTTTAGATGCCCTTAATAATTGGATGAATACAGACATCTCTCACGCTGCCGAGTAATCATATCAAATTATTAGCATTAATTCATTTTCATTCTTTAAGAACTTAATATAGTTTAGCAAAACTGAGTGTTAGGTGACTTTAAAGAAAAGAAATTCCTTTTCGATTAATCCATCGCTGTTGGCCGTGCGTAGAATAATGCAGAGTGAGCCATTCAGCTATGTTAAATGTATCTAAATCTTTGAAGAGACAAACGGGGGCCTCGCAGTTGGCTGCGGTCCAGTATATGGCTGAATTATTAGATAAAATTGCACAACATAGAGATAAAGAGGCGTTTCGGGAGCTTTTTGTCCAATATGGACCAAAAGTGAAAGGTCTTCTTATCAGTCAGGGGACTGATGTTGAAACTGCTGAAGAGCTGGCACAAGAGACGCTCTTGACGGTTTGGAAGAAAGCGCATTTGTTTTCGAGCCAAAAGGGAAGTGCATCTACCTGGATTTTTACAATTGCAAGAAATTTGCGCATCGACCGGTTACGCTCAGAAAAAATTTGGGGAAAGATGGTTTATGAAATTGTTGACCAAGCGTCCGATGAAAAAAAACAAGATGAGATTATAGAAGAACAACAACGTAAAAAGAAACTGCTAGATGCAATGCAACACATTTCTGAAGATCAATATGCTATTTTAGAATTATCTTACATTAAAGGTTTATCCCACAGCGAGATCTCTGAGAAACTCGATCTGCCACTGGGGACAGTAAAATCACGCATGAGGTTAGCATACGGTAAAATTAAGGAGCGACTTAAGGATGACCTATAGTCTTAATCACCATCCAGATGAAGCAACACTTATGAGTTATGCTAACGGAACATTAAAGGACTCTTTAAGAACGCTCGTGGCAACACACTTGCATTTTTGCGAAGCATGCCAAAAAGAGGTTCGTTTGTTAGAAGAGCTAGGTGGGGCCTTATTAGAAAGTGTTCCTGAAGTCACTCTAAGTGAAACATGCCTAGAAAAAGCTCTGGATTGTTATGATGCTATTCAACTTGAAGATGGCAGTATTTCTCATCAAGACGAGCACAAACTATCTTCTCTGCCAGATGTCAAAGATGATATTTTGCCGCCAACCTTATCACGTTCATTAGGTATGGGAGTTGATGATATTCCATGGCATTTTATGGCCCCTGGTATAAGATGTTATAAAATTCCTTTGCCGTCAAAAGATCAGGGAGATTTACGCCTGCTGAAAATTAAGCCAGGCCACTCTCTACCAGAGCATGGACATGGTGGCACCGAGCTTACTCTTGTGCTACAAGGGGCTTACAAAGATGAATTTGGGACGTACACCCGAGGCGACATTCAGGATGTTGATGATGAAGTAGAACATCAACCTGTGACCATAGGGGATGAAGACTGCATTTGTCTGATTGCATTTGAACAACAAGCGCATTTCAAAGGTCTGGGGCCGCGTTTGTTACAACCTTTCATTGGTATGTGATTTCTTTCTATGTCAAAAAAATGGAATACTGTATGGATTGTCGGCGCTAGCTCTGGCATTGGCAAAGAGCTTGCACTGAATTTATGTGAACACGCAGACAAAATTATTTTGTCAGCACGTTCAGAAGATAAACTCAAAGAGCTGGAAAGTAACAATAGCGCATTTGTATCAGTTCCCTTAGATGTGATTGATACTGATGCTATTCAAAGTACAGTGCAGCAGATTGAACAGCAACATGGTGCTATAGATCTCGTGATTTATAATGCTGGCGTTTGGCACCAAATGTTTGCGGCTGATTTTGAGGCGGATAAATTTAAGCACTCCATGGATGTTAATTATATCGGTGCTGTTTATACCGTTGGTGCTGTTCTTCCGAAGATGATTGAAAGACGTAAAGGTCATGTTGCACTTGTTGCCTCCGTTGCAGGATTTCGCGGCTTCCCAAGGGGGGCAGCGTACGGGCCGACAAAGGCAGCCCTTAATAGCTTGGCAGAATCGTTAAAGCCTGATTTGGATCAGTACAATATTGCGACGACTGTGATAAATCCAGGGTTTGTTGATACCCCGATGACAGCAGTCAACAAATTCCCAATGCCCTTTATTATGACAGCGGAAAAAGCAGCGCATATTATTACCAAAGGTCTGCTTAAAGAAAAGTATGAGATTGCATTTCCTTGGCCTACGGTAAGGGCATTAAAGCGCTTGAGGTGTTTGCCAAACTCAGCGTCATTTTGGCTGACAAAACGCTTTGGTATTGGTTAGAGCGATTCAACCTGAATTGAATTCAATTCAGGTTGTAAAATTGCTCGTTTTAAAAAGGCTACAGCTTGTCAGATGAGGCATAGCCGAAGTTGACTTGCTGTAGGTTATTGTACAGTGCGTCCGATTTAAAATGATTTTATTTTGTTCACATACAATAACAACCAACGTTATCCCAGAACAACCACCGTCATCCCCGCGAAAGCGGGGATCTCTTTGCAATTTTTGTTAGATTCCAGCTTTCGCTGGAATGACGAACTGAAAGTTTCCTCAAAAAATAGACCATTCTAAACAGCATCAGCTATAGTTTTTCATTTTTTCCTTGAGCAAAAGGTAAAAGTAGGCTCCAAAGCAGTTGGCTAGGTGCTTTACTCTGGTGCGCATTCAAGCCAATCGTCATTCCTTGATGGCCCAGTTTAGGCTCGGCGGTGTACGTGCTAAAAAGATGATCCCAAAGTGAGAGATTAAAGCCAAAATTTGAATCGGTTTCTCTTTGCTGCGCTGAATGATGTACCCGGTGCATATCAGGGGTGACCACAAAAAGGCGTAATGCTTTTTCTATTTTGCTCGGAATTGTAATGTTTGCATGGTTGAACATCGCACATGCATTTAAAATGACCTCAAAAACAAAAACGGCAAGAACAGCTGGACCAAGAATAAAAACAACAATAACTTTGTAAAGCATTGAAAGCATAATCTCGATTGGGTGAAAGCGTACCGCAGTTGAAACATCAATATCCGTATCAGAATGATGCATCTTATGAAGTCTCCAAAGAATAGGAATTTTATGAGATGCAACATGTTGAATATAGATGGCACAATCCAATACAATAAGCGTCAGAATAAACTCAAGCCAATATGGCCAGTTTGTGATATGGAATATCCCCCAACTTTGAGTTTGCGCAAACTCTGCAGCCGTAATTGCAACAAGGGGCAGGGCAACAAGGCCCATCAAACGAACGCAAAAACTGTCGATGCCAGCGATCATGATATTTGTTGTCCAGCGTTTTGCCTTGGCGGATTTTAATTTACGTTTGGGGATGCAGAGCTCAAGCAATGACATTGCCAGAAAAACACTTAAAAAAATAAACAAGCGCAATGTTGTGTCATTTATCTCAAATGGCATACTTAAACAGATCCATTGTTTTTGATGTTTTTTAATGACCCAGAGATCATATCAACGCCTTTTATAATCTTTTTTTTGTCTTCGTTAGAAAATTGCGCAATTATAAAATAGGCTTTTTGGTTGATAATCTTGCGGTGGTAAATGCGTGTATGGGGAATTTCAACACCGAGCAAATTGATGGTCAGTTTTTCTGTTACAGTCTGAAAATTGTACTTCCCCTTTGTCTTCAATAATTTGGATGATTTTACAGATGTAATTGGCGTTTCTTTGTTTGCAGATTTAGAGAATGCCCTGGCAAACTTTCTTAAATTTGCAGCACGTTTTGCTTTTGCAGGAATGATAATAACAACGGTGTTACCGGGAGACTCTACAACAATTTTGTTCCTCTCTTTTTCCTTACGCTTTATAGTTTTCCAATTTCCTGGGTAAGAAAAAATAAGATCGGCACTGCTATAGAGACGTGGTGTTTGTGTTTGTGCCTCTGGTTCACCGCAGCCGGAAAGGAGTAAAGAGCAAGTTAAGATAAAAGAGACAGAAATGTGTTTAAGCATAAAATTGTAAAGTCCTCTGAATGAAATTTAACCTAGCATATTATATGGTACTTCTATGAGAACTTTGTTATCTTTTTTGTTGGAATTTTATAAGTTTTCGTCGATCCCGTTTGGTTGGTCGGCCCATACCTTGTTCTCGCGTGGGTGAGGGTGTTGATATTGCAAGGGGTAATGGGCGTTTTGCAGTTTCATTTGGTTTTTTTGTCTCGTTTGAATCTGTTTCTTTTGGTGTGATATCATCATAAAGCTGTTGCGCTTCTGTGGCTGGCCCGCGTCTTTGGCCAAGTTGTAACACTTTATAGACTTGGACTGATTTATTGAAGGTCGTGGTCAAAACATCATCTGAACGAATGAGATGGGCAGGCTTTACCGTTTTTATTTTATTAATCCGAACTTTGCCGGCTGAAATAAGCCGACTGGCAAGAGAGCGTGTCTTAACCAGTCTGGAAAACCATAACCACTTATCTAAACGCTGTCCTGGAGATGTCATTCTATCCCTTGTGGTATAAACGTTTTATTTACTGGCCGTATTGGCTTCAAGCTCTTTTTTAAGAGCACCTAATGCTGCAAAGGGTGAATCCGGATCACATTCTACTTTTTTGGATTTTTTATGGCTATTTTGTTTCTTAGATGAATAATTACGTTTGTTTTGTTTTTCATTTCTCTTTGCGGTGTTCTGCTTTCCATCTGAGGACTGGTTTTGAGTGTACGAGCCTTTCTTCTTTAACTCTGTCGCATCATTTGTGTCATTTCGTGATTTATGATGCGCTTTGTCTTTCTGGTTATTATTGCTAGAGTGCTTGGCTGTTTTTTGATGGGATTTGCGTTTTTTCGGACGCCATACTTCTTCATAGAGCGGTTCTTCATTTTTGGGAGTATTTTCAGGGCTTGCTTCTTGTTCTGTCGTCGTTTGAGTATCAGATGTTAATGGAGCTTGTTCTGTGTTTTCATCTGTTAAGTTTTCTTCAGACTTACTTTCTTGGTCTGTTTGCTTTGTGGTTTCAGAGTCTAAGAGATTATTTTCTGCTCGTTCAACAGCTTTGCGTTCCATATAGAAACCAAGCGAGGTTAATACTGAAGCCAATTCCTCACCGGAGCAACCCATAATTGACATCATTTCTGGTTGAGTGGTAAAGCCGCCATCTCCAGTGGTTCCTTTTGGAGGCTGTTCTCCTTCGGCTTTGTGAGTGCGCCAACTGGTAAGGGGCCTGATCATATCGGCAAGACGCTCTAGCATATCAATGCGCACGGCGCGCATGCCACAGCGTTGGTACCCAGCAGCTAAGTAATAACTTTCTGGAATTTTATCATCGACTAATACGGATGTCAGGCCAGCGCGTGGCGGTTCTGGTGCTGTTTCTGGAGTGATGTTATGGTGCGGGCCTTCTTTTAATGTCCAGAGAACCAGTAAAAATTCAACAGCTGCAGGTTTGAGCAAAATAGGGACATAGATGTTAAACGCTCCAAAGCGAACGCCATACTTGCGCAGTTGCGCTCTTGCATCTTGGTCTAAGGCACGAATGTCCTCTGCCACTTTTTCACGCTTTAGAATGCCAAAATTTTCGTAAAGCTGAAAAGCAACGCCTTTACCAAGGCCGTTGATATCATCTGCTTGCCTCATGGCGATAAGAGGTTGCAAGCGTGTTTCAATTTGTTCTGTGAGCCAGTTTTGTAGGCGCTGCGTAGCTTTTTCTTTGTCCGTTGGCGCCAGATGCTCATCACTCAAAAGTGTAAGATTGGGCTGTAAAGGGTTGTCTCCAGCAGTGATAAAAGCTATATCCTCACCGCGCCATTGAATATACCCTTTTTTGTTGAGTTGAATGGCCTCGCTTTTGGCTGCTACAATGCGGCGAACCCGCATTCCCAATTCTTTGCTAAGAACTTTTGCTGTGGCACTGCGCGCAGCTTTGCCATGCAGCGTATTGGCAGTGCTGGCGGTATCTGGAAAAAAGCGGAAGCCGTGGAGACGACCAACATAGTGTTTTTCAACGTGCAAAGAGCCGTCATCGGAAATCTCTGCAAACAAGTCTTCTGTATCACGTAAACGCTTCATTAAAATGGAAGTGCGCTGGTCTACAAACCGTTCGGTCAGTTTTTCATGCAGAGCATCAGAGAGCTTATCTTCAATCTCTCGTGTTTTACATTGCCAATGTTGAGGATCGTGCAGCCAGTCTTGCCGGTTGGAAATAAAGGTCCAGGTCCGAATATGAGAAATGCGGTTTGCCAGAGTGTCAATATCGCCTTGCGTATCATCGGCATGAGCAATTTGTTGTGCCAGCCAGTCCTCTGGAATTTGACTATTCTCACTTATGATAAACTTGAAGATATTTGCAACCAATTCTGAGTGATTGGCGGCAGAAATTTTACGATAGTCGGGAACTTGACAGGCGTCCCAAAGGTGTTTCAAGGCAGCTTTGGAGCGAGCCATCTCACGGATGTTGCTATCTTTTGTTATATTTTCAAGCGCGGTGACATCATCTGCCATGCGAGCACGAACCATATGTTGTCTATTCGGGGCCTGATTTAAACTGGCTTTCAAAGTTTCAAGGCTGGAAAAGTCGAGATTAGCATTGCGCCATTGCAGAATTTTTACAGGATCGTAGTCATGATTTTCCATTGCGGAGACCATTTCCGGCAAAAAAGGCTCAACACTTCCTGTAACACCAAATGTGCCATCATTGGTGTGCCGTCCAGCACGTCCAGCAATTTGCCCCATCTCGGCTAGGGTGAGGTCACGATGTAAATGTCCGTCATATTTGCGTGTTGCAGCAAAAGCCACGTGATTGACGTCTAAGTTCAATCCCATACCAATGGCATCTGTCGCAATCAGAAAATCAACATCGCCGGATTGATATAATTGCACCTGAGCATTACGGGTGCGTGGACTCAAAGCCCCTAATACGACAGCAGCACCGCCGCGTTGGCGCCGAATAAGTTCAGCGATTTCGTAAACATCTCCAGACGAAAAGGCAACAATGGCGGAACGTCTTGGGAGACGTGTTATTTTTTTTTGCCCAGAATATGTGAGTTTAGAGAGTCGCGGACGGGAAATATGGTTGCAGCCAGGGAGCAAATCCGAAATGACAGGGCGCATAGTAGCTGCACCAAGCAACAGTGTTTCCTGTTTGCCCCTCGCGTGCAAGAGGCGATTGGTAAAAATATGACCGCGTTCTGGATCCGCTGCCAATTGCACTTCATCAATGGCGACAAAATCAACATCAATTTCTTTTGGCATAGCCTCAACAGTGCAGACAAAATAACGTGCGTTTGCCGGTTTTATACGTTCTTCACCTGTGATTAATGCAACATCGCCAGGAGATGTTTGGCTGACAATTTTGTCATAAACTTCTCGTGCCAGGAGGCGAAGCGGCAACCCTATCAGGCCAGATTGATGCGCAAGCATACGCTGTAAGGCCAAATGAGTTTTTCCAGTATTCGTTGGGCCTAATACTGCTGTAACATTTTTTGCAGATAATGTTGAATTGGTGACTTCCTCACAGGATGACGCAACTGACGCCATAGGGTACCTCGTTAGTCTTTTGGAACATAGGGAAATTGATGAAATTTTAAATTATTATAGTTCTCGTCTCTAAGATATTCTCATTCTCATTGTTTGAGAGTATTTGTAAAAGCTATTGTATATTTAACATATTATCAAAAAACAAAGTAATTTATTGATGAAAGCAAGTTTCACTGTGGACACATAAATTTTAAGAGGTCCTAGACTAATTTACAAAAGCGATTTCCCCATTGGGTTTTTCAACCTGAAACATTTGGGATGTTGCTGAGACGTATCCAACAAGTGTTGGGATCACAATATGATATGGAAGGTTAAATGAAGTATTTGGAACGGGTACCATCCATACCTCTATTTCCTTTGTATCAGCCATGAATTGGGTGCCTTGATTATCTTTTTCATGACCTGCAATAGGATGGTAACGAACTCTGCAAATATGGGCAGGTCCAGAATATCCTTTTTCATTCGTCTTGCTCATGTGAACTGTTTTTTTATGAGAAAACACAAGATTGTACCGCTCTTTGCCATCGAACAAAGGGAGAGTTATCTTGCATATTTTAGAGCCTGAACCTTTACGGTTATTTTTACTGGATGTGAGAGCAATCATGGCACTCATTGGGTCAAACACTTTTTTCAAATGTTTTTGGCTAATCGGCGCAATGTTGCCTTTAGGTACAAAAGGTGGGTCATAAATGACTTGGTTGACACGTTCTTTGCGAAACAGCACATTTACTTTCTCTTGCTGGCTGTTTGATTCATAGTGAAAAGAAAAAGATTTTGGCTTCGGGCCTCTTTTTGTTATTTTGCCAGAACTTTTAATGGTCGCTTTCCAGCTAAAGAAAATTCCCTGCAATATAGAAAGTTCGCCCTTACCAAGAACAGAGTATCGATTATTCGACATCTCTGACCAAAGTTTGAACGTGCCCAGCTCAAAATCATTAAAATTTATGCTATAAGTTGCATTAAGGCGCTGTAGATCAGATGCAAATATGGGCGATTTTATGATAAAAGTTATAGTTGCAAGAGTGCCTAAAAAGAGAGCTGTTAAAAAAATGCAGCGTGTCAGATATCTGCGAAAAGAATAACGCAATTTATCCCCCATGTTGATGTCCTTACCAAGCTACCCCAAAAATCCACATTATACTCTAATATCGATAAAAAATGCAAACTGCGAGACGGTTGCAGGCGTGTCATTATTGTCTATATAAGAGAATTTATTTTAGAATTAAGCGCTATTTTATGACTTTATAATTCCTCACTTGACGAAACGTTTTTGTCAAGAGTATATTGCCGAAATTCTAGATTCATAGAAACAGCTTTATTCATAGAAACTCTATCTTATTTCGTGTTAACAATAAAAAATTATTAATGACATGAGGGATATGATTTACAAAGCCCTTTAGATTAAGAAATACGTAGGGCTTTGAAAGGATGATATTTATGGCACGACGTTGTGAGCTAACAGGAAAAGACGTTTTATCAGGTAATAATGTGAGTCACGCTCACAATAAGACCCGGCGTCGTTTCCTACCTAATCTTTGTAATGTGCGATTAATAAGTGATGTGCTTGGGCGCTCTGTCAATTTGAAGGTCAGTGCGAATGCTCTTCGGACGGTTGAGCACCGCGGTGGACTTGATGCTTTTCTGGCAAAAGCAAAATCTGATGAGTTATCTCTTAAGGCGCGCCGTTTGAAGCGTGAAATCCAGAAGAAAACAGTTGACCAGCCTGTTGGATAATCAGGTAGGTTGCCTATTTTAATTGTTGTAAATTGCTTTGGGCAGTTCAAATTGCATCAATAGCGTTCTTTGTAGCATATTAAAGTTATCATCTGAGATAAGCGTGATAATAAGCTTGCCCTGTGCATCGTTGTGTACGCTCAGACCTTCCATGTTGTCAGTGACGAGGGGTGAGGCTAGGGCAAGGATAACCTCGCCTTTAAGAATTGCATTTGGTTTGATATGTTTTGCTTTGACGTATCTGATACGGGTTCTCAATCCTGTACTAAAGCGAAAATGGCGCTCTAAAATTAACACGCTGCCATCGGACAAAATTTTGAGATCTGTGATGCTATAATCTCCCATATTAGCCAGATAAATTGGTTGCGTGCGTTTTCCTTTAAGGAGCCAACCCTTCAACGCCTTATTTTTGTCTTGGTCGTTTTCAGCAAATGTGAGTATCCAGCCTTTGTAAGGGCCGCTCTTAAATTTATCCAAACTTTCAAGCCCTTTATTGTTGCGTATCTTGTTCATTTGCTGCGGTAAGGGCAGGGAGGCGACTTGCTTGTCAGGTCTGTTGTCTTTGCGTGAAAACATGCGGATGGCATGGTTGCGTTCATTGGCTATGAGATAATTACGAGATGAGAGTTGGGTGATGGCCTCTGTATCCAAGTATCCCGTTTTGTTGAAAAGTCTATCTTTGGTGGTCCGTAGTGGTCCAATATAAGTTTTTGTGAGGCTCGCAGGTGTTTCGTTTTCATAAACGATCTTGCCTTTAAACCATTTGCCGCGGTCCGTGATAGCCAGTAAATCTGCGCCCGCATTTGAAACAATCAGTCCTGAAAAGCCACCGAAGTGTGGCGATCTTGACGATAAAATTAATCCACCACGCCAAATGAGTTGACCAAATTTTGTTTGTGCTGGATTTTTTTTATCCAGTACAAAAGGTTGAGATATAACCGCGATGTTTTGTTTTTCTCGCAAAGGTGGGGTTTTGTTTGCGTGCGCCGTTGGAGCGGTGACAAGATACAAAAATGTGTACGTTATCAAGTGACTGATCGTTTTTTTCAACATGATGAAATCAGAATCTATTGTGTTGGGCTTGCAGTTTCTCATCAAACAGCTCTGCGAGCTTGTCTGTTAAGGCACCTGCGAGCTCTTCTGCGTCAGTTATGGTGACTGCACGTTTGTAATACCGGGTAACGTCATGGCTTATGCCAATTGCAATAAGTTGTACAGTTGAGTTATTTTCAATTTCGGCAATAACCTGTCTTAAGTGCTTTTCAAGATAAATGCCTGAGTTCACCGAAAGTGTGGATTCATCAATAGGTGCGCCATCCGAAATCATCATTAAAATACGCCGTTGTTCTGGTCTGCGCAAAAGCCGTTTGTGCGCCCAGGTCAGGGCTTCGCCATCAATATTTTCTTTGAGCAATCCTTCGCGCATCATCAGGCCGAGGTTTTGCCGGGATCTGCGCCATGGCGTGTCGGCTGATTTGTAAACGATATGACGCAAGTCATTTAATCGCCCTGGGGATGAGGTTTTTCCCTCGGCAAGCCATTTTTCACGGCTTTGTCCACCTTTCCAGGCCTTTGTGGTGAAACCTAAAATTTCAACTTTTACGCCGCAACGCTCTAGCGTTCTGGCCAGAATGTCCGCGCAACATGCAGCCACCATGATCGGGCGACCACGCATAGAGCCAGAGTTGTCGAGCAACAATGTAACAACAGTGTCTCTAAAGTCAGTATCGCGTTCTATTTTAAACGATAAGGGGGCAAGCGGGTCTGTCACAATTCTTGTTAGGCGAGCGGTGTCAAGAGTGCCTTCTTCCAAATCAAAATCCCATGCCCTGTTTTGTTGTGCCAGCAATCTTCGTTGCAGGCGGTTGGCAAGGCGGGCTACAGCCCCTTGCAGATTTTTCAAGTGTTGATCAAGGTGTGTACGCAGACGTGTTAGTTCTTGCTCATCACACAACTCTTGCGCGGTAATGGTTTCATCATTCTCCGCTGAGTAAACTTTATACCCAAAATTTTCAGGGGCCTCTAACACAGATGCGTTTGGTCTCCAGGGCTGTGCAGTGTTTGGCAGACTTTGCCCTAAAGCCTCCGCATCAAACATATCTGTCTCAGCTGTATCTGGAGAATCTTGTTCTTGCTCTTGGTTGTCTTGTTGCTCAGATGTTTCATCCACCTGTGACGGACTGGTTTCATCTGTGCTGTCATTATCTTGTTTGGAATCCGGCGGTGCGGTCTCAGGCTCTTGTGAGTTGTCTTGTGACGATTCTTCATCACCACTTGTGAGTTCATCCGATAAATTGAGAGCCGATAAGATCTCACGTAAATGTTGGCCAAAGGTCTCTTGATTTTCGATTGTAGTGCTTAAATCATTGAGCTTTTGTTCAGCACAATCCTCAATAAAGGGACGCCAGAGTTCAACAACTTTTTCAGCGGTTTTGGGGGCTGGCGTACCAGTTAGTTTCTCGCGAACGAGTAATGCTAATGCGTCTTCAATAGGCGCTTCAGACTGGTCTTGGATATGCTCATAGCCCTTTTTTTTATACTCTTCGTTTGTTTTGGCATTGAGATTCTCTGCCATGCCTTGCATTTTGCGCATTCCTATCGCTTCCACGCGGGCTTGTTCAATAGCTTCAAAAGCAGTACGGCCAGGGCCGGAGGCCGGTACAAAACGCTTATGTGTATTAGGGTTATGACAAGACAATTTAAGTGCTATGGCATCGGCTTGTCCACGGATGATACTAATTTCTGACTTATCAGGTTTCTGAGACGGTTCTGGTAAGCGGATTTTGCTTCCAGCAGAGCGCATCATTATATTTGAGATTTGCGTTGAAAATGTTGGCGGGTCGTTAGAAAAATCAATTTCAATATCAGAATTGTTGGCTATAGAGCGAGTCGCTTGGCGCAACGCTTGTTTAAACGGGTCAACCGGGCTTTTTTTATTTTTAGGGAGAGAGGCCACCGTAATCGGTTCTCCATTAAGCACATGACTTAAAGCTAAGGCGTTTAACTTAAGGCAATATTAGCGGTTGAGTATTTCAACTCTTCATTGAAGCAACGTTGATAAAATTCAGCCACCAAACCGCGTTCCAATTCATCACATTTATTGACAAAGCTGAAACAAAACGACAAGGCGATGTCATCAAAAATTTCTGCATTTTCCGCCCAAGTGATCACAGTTCGTGGACTCATAACTGTTGACAAATCGCCATTCACAAAGGCATTGCGTGTCAGGTCTGCAACGCGCACCATGTTGTTAATGGTCTCACGACCTTCCTCAGTTTGAAAGGATTTAACCTTTGCACATACAATATTGACCTCATCATCATGCGGAAGATAGTTCAATGTCGCAACAATTGACCAACGGTCCATTTGCCCTTGGTTGATTTGTTGTGTGCCATGATATAGCCCTGTTGTATCGCCAAGTCCGATTGTATTGGTCGTTGCAAACAATCGAAAGGCCGGGTGCGGGCGAATAACTTTGCTTTGGTCAAGCAAGGTAAGCTTGCCTGAAACCTCCAAAATCCGCTGGATCACAAACATCACATCGGGCCGGCCGGCATCATATTCATCAAACACAAGAGCGGTATTTGATTGTAATGCAAAGGGCAGAATTCCTTCACGAAATTCTGTTATCTGTTTGCCATCTCTGATAACTATGGCATCTTTTCCAACAAGGTCGATACGGCTGACATGGCTATCTAGATTTATTCTTATTGCAGGCCAATTCAGACGGGCAGCAACTTGTTCGATGTGAGTTGATTTCCCGGTCCCATGATATCCCTGCACAATTACCCTGCGGTTATAGGCAAAGCCAGCCAATATTGCCAAAGTCGTATCTTTGTTAAACAGATAATCTGGGTCAATATCAGGAACATATTCACTTGTTTTCGAATAGGCTGGAACCGTAAGCTCACTGTCAATTCCAAAAACATCTCGCACTGAGATTTCTGTATCTGGTTCAGAATAATCTAATTCGCTATTGGGCGCATGAGGAGCTTTCATGATGAAAGAAATCCAATCTAATTTTAAAATGGTTAGTTTTCAGATATTAAGCACAGTGTGATTTACTGTGACAAGTCTTTAATTCTGATATGAGAGATATCATTTCTATGCAGGAAATCAACAGGCCCTAGCATAAACCCACTTGTTTTAAGTAGTTGTAAGCCTGGATAATTTCACGCAAGCGATCTTCAGAATCACGATCACCACCATTTAGATCTGGATGATGTCGTTTTACCAAATCCTTAAATTGAAGTTTAATCTCTTCAGCATTTGCTGTGTCATCCAGATGCAATGTTTTTAAGCTTTTGCGTTCTAAATTGCGAATAGGGCGACGTTTCTTTTCCGGTTTTGGTTTTTCTTCTTTCTTTTTTCCATCTTTGAATAAATTAAAGGCATCTTCTGATTTTAAATCATGAGTAAATGCGGGGTCTGATTTGGCTTCTTTAAGATTTTGCTGATTGTCTTTGTTGACACCAAGTGCCCAGGTAGGACGGTGTCCGGTTAGAGCAGATTCTTGGAAGTCTGAGATTTGATTGTCACTCATTCCGGAAAAGTAATTGTAATTCTTATTGTATTCACGCACATGATCCATGCAAAAGGTAAAATACTCCCCCTCGTTGCCGCGGCCTTTGGGCGCACGGTGGGTGCCAGGCTTATTACATCCCTTCCAATTGCACTTTGGACCCTCTTCTTTTTTAAGTTTACGGTCATTTTTTTTATTGACACGAATGCCGTCAAAGTATTTTGAATTTAACTTCATGATGTAAAATACGTTACCTTGTGACTTTAAATTATCTGATGTTTAAAAAATTATGAGCCATGCACTATACGATGTTTGCGTTGACTTATGTAGAGATAATATCGTTTTTTAAATAAAAAAATTGGGAAAGATATGTCAGTTGAAAAACAAATTGAAGATCGTATGCATATGGCTTTTACACCTGTGCAATTAGAAATTATTAACGAGTCGCATTTGCATAGCCATCATCGTTCATCTCCTGGAACGGGTGAAAGCCATTTTCGCATTAAAATACAAGCAGATGCTTTTACGGGGAAATCCCGTATCGAGCGTCATCGTATGATCCATGATGTTTTGGCAGAGCAATTAGCAGGACCGATCCATGCTCTTTCCATTCAGGCATCGGGGTGTTGATAAATACGCTATATTTTCTTTGGTGCAATTTTTTCAGCACGAGACTTATCAAGAGGCGTGATGCGCAATGCTGTCAGCTTATTGCGTTGGCGGCGCAATACTTCAAAACGGTATCCATAAAACGTAAAAGCTTGTCCTGGTTCTGGTATGGTTTGTGCTTCATGTATTACTAGTCCTGCAATGGTGGTGGCTTCATCGTCAGGCAATTCCCATTCCATAAATCTGTTTAAATCTCGAATTGGAACGGCACCATCCACATTAAGGGTTCCATCTGCTTGTGGTCTGATACCTTTATCATCAACGTCATGCTCATCAACAATTTCACCAACAATTTCTTCCAGAATATCTTCAAGTGTGACAAGTCCCATAACCTCGCCATACTCATCCACGACAAGAGCAAAATGCGCTTTGCGTTTCAGAAAGGCATTAAGTTGGTCTTTGAGTAAGATTGTCTCAGGGATATACCAAGGATCACTTGCGAGAGAGAGCAAATCAAGCTTTGAGACGTCCCATTGCGCATGTCTTAAGGCCCTCAAGAGATCTTTAGCATGTAAAATCCCAAGAATATTGTCAGGTTCCTCGCGCCATAGGGGAAGTCGTGTGTATGGGCTTTTGAGAATATTTTCCACAATTTTTTCTGGTGGGTCATCAAGATCAATCGTTTGCATTTTGGTGCGATGAACCATTACATCCGATACACCAAGGTCGCGTAAATCTAGAATACCGCCAAGCATGTCTTTGTCATATTTGACCACGCGCCCTTCTTGATGGTGAAAATCAATTGCACCTCTGATCTCTTCATGGGGGGAAAGTAGGCCATCCTGATTGTGTATATTTGCGCCTAAACTGCGTAATATAATGCGGACACAATACTGTATAATTGCGCCTAAAGGGGCAAATACAATGACGATGGGTTTTAAAATAGGAGCAACAACAAGGGCTGTCCGGTCAGGAGCATAAAGGGCGTAAGTTTTTGGCAAAATCTCAGAAAAAATCACAACCAGGATTGTCATGACAAGGGTGGCATAGGCAACGCCATAAGCTCCGAAAATAAAGGTTAGGAAACTTGTCGCAAGGGCTGTGGCAAAGATATTGACAAGGTTATTGCCAATAAGGATGGCACCAATGAGCCGGTCGCGATGTTGAGTTAATTCATTGACAAGAGTGGCCCGTTTTTCACCGCTTTTTTCTAAGGCGTGCATACTTGAACGCGAGGTTGCTGTAAGTGCCGTCTCAGATCCGGAGAAAAAAGCAGAAGATGCTAAAAGAGCGATAATGGCGGTTAGCGTTAAAAGAATGGCAAGTATCATAATTTTTATATGAGGTTAAAGAAGGGTGTTTGTACAAGACTATTAACTCAAAATACTTTACATATCATTCAACGCATAAAATATTTTTCTGGAATAGTGATTATTTTATGCTTTGCAACAGTCTTCTAGGAAGTGTTGTAATTTGTCTATGGGAACATCAGGCTCCACATAGGCATCTCCGATAGCGCGGACCAAAATAAAGGCGGGTTTGCCATGCTTTACCTTTTTGTCCTGCATCATATGTTTAAGTAAAATCTCAGCTGAAAGTCCGGATTTCGATGAAAATGTTGCGATTTCTGTTGGTAAGCCCGTTGCATCTAGATGGGATTTAACCCTATTGACACACTCTGTTCGGCAAAGCCCCAATTTTGCGGAAAATTCAAAAGCCATCGTCATGCCAACAGCAACGGCTTCCCCATGTAGCAGATCTCCTGAGTATCCAGCCCAAGTTTCGAGTGCATGACCAAATGTATGTCCGAGATTGAGAAGGGCTCGTCGGCCGGCTTCGCGTTCATCCTCGGCCACAATATCTGCTTTGGCCTGACAACAGACTTGAATTGTTTTAGTTAACGCGTCTTGTTTTTTTGCAAAGACTGAAGACCAGTTTTGTTCCAACCAAAAGAAGAACTCTTTATCACCAAGTAAGCCATATTTGACCACTTCGGCATAGCCGGAACGAAATTCTCGAGCTGTGAGCGTATTCAATAGTTCAATATCTGCCAGTACAAGACTTGGCTGGTGAAAGGTGCCAATTAAATTCTTGCCTTGAGGGGTATTGATGCCTGTTTTGCCTCCAACTGAAGAATCGACTTGTGCGAGCAATGTGGTGGGGATTTGAATGAGTTGGACACCTCGCCTTAGAATGCTGGCGGCAAATCCAGCCAGGTCACCGACCATGCCACCGCCTAGCGCGATGACAATATCACCGCGTTCAATATTCAAATCTAACAATTGTTCGCAGACATATTCGAGGTGTGAAAAACTTTTGCTGCTTTCCCCGGCTGGCACAAGTATCTCTCCAGCGTAAATATCTTGTTGCAAAAGAGATTGTTTTAGGGCGTGCAAATGAAGAGAAGCAACGGTTTCATCCGTAACCACGGCGCATTTGGCTTTTGGAAATGTATTATGTAATTTTACACCAGCAGTGCTGAGCAGCTCGCTTGAAATTATTATATCATAGCTGCGATTGGGCAAATTAACGTGGACTGTTTCTGTCATTTTATTTCAAATATAAATTATGTTTTATTTTTCAAGTATGTTTCCAAGCCAGTCACAATGTCTTCGATCATTGCCTCATGAGGAACGTTACGACTTTCAATGGTGATGTCAGCAAGTGCATAAATCGGGTACCGTTCTTCTATGAGATTTTTCATCACAGATTCTGGATCATCTGTTTGCAATAACGGCCTGTTTGATCGGCGCATAACACGTTCCATGAGAATATCAAGATCTGCTTTCAACCAAATAGAAATTCCATTTTCGCAAATTCTTTGACGGGTTTGAGCATTCATGTACGCGCCTCCACCTGTTGCCAAAACTTGCGGGTAGGATTTTAACAAACGTTCAATAACACGCTGTTCCCCTTGGCGAAAATGCTCCTCACCATGGTCTGAAAAAATATCTTCAACAGATTTTCCGGCAGCAGCTTCTATTTCTACGTCAGCATCAACAAAATTAATTTCCAACTTTTCTGCCAAACGCTTGCCAAGAGCTGTTTTGCCCGCTCCCATCAAACCGATAAGAACAAGCGATGTTCCCAATATTTTCTGACGCAAAGACTCTATTTGAAGCACTGAGTTTTATTCTTTATAGCTATTGCAAAATTTTTAGGTGATATCTGTTTTTATAACTTTTCAGATTATGTATGAATTTGAAAATGTATTTATCATGAAATTTTATGACAAAGAAAGGAAATAACGCATGCCGAGCTTTGATATTGTATCACAAACCGATATGGCTGAGGTTGATAATGCATTGCAAAATATGACCCGAGAAATGGTGCAACGTTATGACTTTAAAGGCTCAAATTGCAAAATTGAGCTGCAAGATCAAGAGATAACTCTTTATGCTGATGATGATATGAAGCTGCGTCAAATGCATGAATTGTTACAAGGTCATTTAGCAAAACGAAAAATCGATTCTGGTGTTGTGGACTATAAACCTGTTGAGCCTGCGGCAGGCCAATCTGTACGGCAAAAAGCGATGATAAAACAAGGCATTGATAAAGAATTGGCGAAAAAGATTGTAAAAGACTTAAAAGCAACAAAAATGAAAGTACAAGTAAGTATTCAAGGAGACGAAGTGCGCGTAAATGGTAAAAAACGTGATGACCTGCAAGACGCTATTGAACATGTCAAGTCTCTCAAAATTGAGCAGCCACTACAATATGTTAATTTCAGAGATTAGCCATTGACCTACTGAGATAGGTTATTAACATGACGCAATAAGGAATTTCTTTGATTCTTTAAAAAGTTTTGGCTTTTTGTTTGTCTAGCTAGGAGAAATTTGGTGCATATTCTGGGAAAATATAGCTTTAAAACAGCTTTTGCATTAGGAGTGTGTGTCCTAGCTGGGTGTGCGGATCTCTCGAGAGTTCCCTTGTCTCAAATTTCAGGCATTACGACAGCTTCAGTTGGGGCCATTGATGACCCAGTGGTTAGTGGCACGCCCATTATTCTATATAGTCATGTCGCCAGACTGATTAAGAAATGTTGGTTTGATCCTCAAGGAGCGTTGCTGACAGAGCATATGTTTTTTGCCAAGGCCACGCCTGGACAAAATGGTGGGAGTGCATCTATTACGCTGAATGAAAAAAGCAAGGAACGCAAGCGTGGCTTAACAGCATATAAGATTGACTTTCTGCCATTAGATGGGAACAAGACCAACATTCAGGTCCATAACTTTAGGTTATCACCAGATCTTGGGCAAAAGCTAACCTCAGATGTGCGACATTGGTCTCACGGTCAGGTTGAGTGCAAACTTCAATCAGATAATAATAAGATTACATCAATACCACCTGGTACAACTATCAAACCATTACCTGTGAATAGCAAGAATTAACCCTAGTAGGATCAAGAAAAGTGCGTTTTAAATACCAAAACGCGCAGTCGTCATTCCCGCGAAAGCGGGAATCTAGAATAAATTTGACGATTTTGTCTTGAAAAATGAGATCCCGATCAAAGAACCGGTTTTGGGTGCCGGAGCATTTTTCTTTTAAGAATTGCCATCCGGGCCGGTGCTTGGCCAGGATGGTGGTTTTTTTGCATTTTTTCTTATCCATAACTGGAGTTAAGAATTAATCTTCTTTCTGCATTGATTTCGGGAATCCTTGCGTTTGCCTTAAGGCTTCACCCAAGACCATTGATGTTGCAACGGCAATATTTACGGAGCGCAGATTGTGATGCATTGGTATTTTTATCCGCGCATTGACACACTGATGCACGTCTTTGGGTACCCCAGCACTTTCGCGTCCTAACAATAAGGTATCATTTGAGGAAAACTCAAAGTCAAAATAAGGGATTGTACCGTGCGTTGTAAGCAGCACCAGCTTTTTGTTGCGAGAAAAGTTTTGTGCTTCCAAGAATTTTTCAAAAGAGACATGCCGGTCAATATTAACATACTCCAAGTAGTCAAGAGCAGCTCTGCGCAGGGCTCGTTCGCTCATGTCAAAACCTGTTGGTCCGATGATATCAACGGGCATAGCAAGGCAAGCGGCAAGACGTAGGATCGTGCCTGTATTTTGTGGGATGTCTGGCTGATATAGAGCAATGCGCATATGAAAGAGAAGGTAATTAGAGCTTATCTAACCCTAGTAGGATCAAGAAAGTTGTATTTTAAACACCAAAACGCGCCACCGTCATTCCAGCGAAAGCTGGAATCTCAAGCAAAATATTATTTCTTTGCCTTGAAAAGTGAGATCCCAGCTCGCGCGCCGGAGCATTTTTCTTAAAAATTGGGCCATCCGGGCCGGCACTTGGCTGGGATGACAGCAGTTGTTTTTATATGTGAATAAACTATTTGAAATAAGAAGCATTAGAGCCAATACCTAACCCGTTAATTCCCGGCAACTGGAAATCGCAAAATCACTGTCAAAAGTGTAAAGAATAGGAATGCCTGTGCCAAGTTCACGTTTTAAAATGTCTTCCGGCGATAGCCCTTCAAGTTGCATAATTAAAGCGCGTAGGGAATTGCCATGAGCCGCTATGATGACATTCTTTCCTGATTTAATGTGCGGTACAATAGATTCTTCGTAGTATGGGAGAACGCGCTCGAGTGTATTTTTTAAACTTTCTCCTCCAGGAGGAGGAATATCAAAAGACCGGCGCCATTCGTGCACTTGCTCCTCGCCCCATTTTTCTCTTGCATCATCCTTGTTCAGACCTGTGAGGTCACCATAATCTCGTTCATTTAGGGCTTGATTTTTAACTGTTTCCAAATCTTGTTGGTTCAACGCGTTTAAAATCAAAGTAAGCGTTTTTTGTGCGCGCATCAATACACTGGTAAAGGCGATATCAAAGGTCAAGTCTTCTTGTTTGAGCAATTGGCCAGCGTGTTTCGCTTCAGAAATGCCTTGCTCGGTTAAATCAGGGTCTTTCCAGCCAGTAAAAAGATTTTTTAAATTCCACTCGCTTTGGCCGTGGCGCACCAATACCAACGTGTTCTTCATTTTCCTGTATCCTTTTTAAAGTCCTAAGACATCGCACATATCATAAAGCCCGGGTTCTTTATCCCGAGCCCAAAGAGCCGCTTTCACAGCGCCTTTGGCAAATATTGTTCTGTCTTGCGCGATATGTTTGAGTTCTATGCGTTCGCCATCACCAGCAAAAATGACGGAATGTTCGCCAATAACACTACCACCACGCAAGGTCGCAAATCCAATATCTCCTGTTTTGCGCTCTCCAGTCTGGCCATCGCGCACACGCACCGCAGTTTCTTCTAATGCAACGTCTCGGCCATTTGCAGCTGCTTCACCAAGCATAAGAGCGGTTCCCGATGGCGCATCAACTTTATGTTTATGGTGCATTTCAACAATTTCAATGTCAAAATCAGAATCCAAAGCTTTGGCCACTTTGCGTGTGAGTGCCGTCAACAAATTGACCCCTAAACTCATATTGCCGGCTTTTATAATTCTTGCATGGCGGCTAGCTGCTTCAATTTGATGTTCTTGGTCTGGCGTAAATCCTGTGGTTCCAATTACGTGAATAATGCGCGCCTGAGCAGAAAGCTCCGCAAAATTCAAAGTCGCATCAGGAGATGTAAAATCTAAAATGGCATCAACATGAGTAAACAGCTGTAAATAATCATCTGTTATGGTCACGCCTAAATTTTCAAGTCCACAGATATCACCACAATCTTTGCCAAGGGCCAGAGAGCCTGGCATTTCTGTGGCCGCTGCAATCTGAGCATGAGGGTTTTCATACGTGGCTTGTGTTAGCGCTTGTCCCATACGCCCTGCCGCTCCCATGATCGCAATGTTTAGTTTATTCATTTGGTGTATCCGTTTTGTAAAAGCCTTGAGGAAAATGAAAGGCTTGTTATATCTTTGGTATATATACCATTTACCAGTAAGCTTACAATATTAGTTCTGTAAATATGACAAAGCCCTCAAATGAAAGACCTTATATGACAAACTCCGTTGCCAAAGAAGAAATTTTATCGGCCTTAAAACAAATTGATCTGCCTGGGGCGGGGCGGAATATTGTTGAGGCAGGGCTGCTTTCGGAAATTGTCATTCATGGAGGAAAAGTGTATTTTTCTATTACAGTTCCTCCTGAACAAGCACAAAGTTTTGAGGCCATCCGTCAAGACGCGCAAACTTGCGTTCAAGAGTTGCAAGGCGTTGAGTCCGCCACGATTACTCTTACAGCTGATCATAAAACCGGACAAGCTCCAAAACCTAATATGATGCCGCCGGCCTCTGGGCCAAGTATGCCTTCAGGCAAGCGACCACCACAGCGGATGCAATCTGTTCCTGGTGTGAAACATATTATTGCTGTTGCTTCTGGCAAGGGAGGCGTTGGAAAATCAACAACAAGTGTCAATCTCGCTCTTGGTTTACAAGCCTTGGGTTTGAGTGTTGGTATTTTAGATGCTGATATTTACGGTCCATCAATGCCTCGCCTTTTAGGCATTACAGGAAAGCCTAATGTCAATGAAAATGACAAATTAAATCCGATGCAAGCCTTCAATGTTAAAGTCATGTCGATGGGGTTTTTGGTCAATGAAGATACGCCGATGATTTGGCGCGGACCAATGGTGATTTCAGCATTATCGCAAATGTTGAAAGATGTAGATTGGAACCCGATTGATATTTTGGTTGTTGATATGCCGCCGGGCACAGGGGATGCACAACTTACAATGGCTCAACAAGTTCCCCTTGCTGGAGCAGTTATTGTCTCAACACCGCAAGATTTGGCTCTTATCGATGCCCGCAAGGGATTGAATATGTTTGTTAAAGTCAAAGTACCTGTATTGGGTATTGTAGAAAATATGAGCTATTTCGTATGTCCGTCTTGTGGGGCACGTTCTGATATATTTGGTCATGGCGGTGCTGAGGCTGAGGCCAAAAAATTGGGAACACCATTTTTGGGAGCTGTGCCGCTTCATATGGATATTCGTGAAACATCCGATATGGGGCAGCCGATTGTGGTGCATTCACCCGATTCAGAACATGCCAGAATTTACACCGATATTGCAGCATCTGTTTGGCAGCAAGTGCAAGAGCATAGCGCCGAGCAAGATGCCAGAAAGCCGAAGATTGTTATTGAGTAACGTCTCTCCATCCTCCCTGCTACATGCCATATTGATGCTCATGTGATGAATACATCACAGTAAATACCCTGCTCCGAGTTACGTTGGTAGTTTTGCCTTAATTGGAGCTTTCGCACCAAGGGGTAGTTTTCTTCAGCTTTTGTTGGAACCTTTGGGTGTAGAAGAATTAC
>JBCCCO010000010.1:0-57203 GCA_039033475.1 Pseudomonadota bacterium
ATACCAAATAACATTATTAGATACTTATAATGTTATTTGGCAAGCGCGACTGCGCGCCGCGCTTTAGCGCGTAAAGCCTATGTGGCGTTTGAACGTAAATAAAAAATGGCTGCATTTTCCGATCTGGAATATAGGTCAAAGTCAATGTGACCTGGTATTACGTCAGAATTTAAGTCTGCCTATTTGCAATCAATTCATCAACCACACCAGGTTCTGCCAAAGTTGAAGTATCGCCTAAATTCGAAAAATCATCTTCTGCAATTTTGCGCAAAATCCGGCGCATAATTTTGCCTGATCGAGTTTTTGGCAATCCGGGTGCGAACTGTATCACATCTGGTGTAGCAATTGGGCCAATTTCTTTACGCACCCATTGCTTCAACTCACTCATAAGATAATCGGAAGGCTCTAAGCCTGAGAGCAAAGTCACATAACAATAAATCCCTTGCCCTTTTATATCGTGCGGGTAGCCAACAACGGCAGCCTCGGCAACTTTTTCATGAGCCACCAAAGCAGATTCAACTTCCGCAGTTCCCATCCGGTGACCAGAAACATTGATAACATCATCAACGCGGCCCGTAATCCAGTAATAACCATCTTCATCTCGGCGACAGCCATCCCCGGTAAAATACATATTTTTATAGGTTGAAAAGTACGTTTGTTCAAAGCGTTCATGGTCTCCATAAACCGTACGCATTTGTCCAGGCCAAGAGTCAAGCAAAACCAGATTACCACTGGTTGCCCCTTCAAGTATCGCCCCGTCATTATCAACCAAAGCGGGTTGAACCCCAAAGAAAGGCCGTGTTGCAGAACCCGGTTTCAAATCTGTTGCCCCTGGCAAAGGTGTGATCAGAGCAGCTCCGGTTTCTGTTTGCCACCAGGTATCGACAATCGGACAACGCCCTTCCCCAACCACATTATAATACCATTTCCAAGCCTCAGGATTAATCGGCTCACCGACACTGCCAAGAATACGTATTGAGGAACGATCTGTCCGCTTAACAAAATCATCCCCAGCGCCCATTAGAGCACGTATTGCTGTTGGAGCTGTATAAAAAATATTGACTTTATGCTTGTCGACCACATGCCAGAACCGTGAGGCTGTGGGATAATTAGGCACTCCTTCAAACATAAGAGTTGTTGCTGCATTGGCAAGCGGCCCATAAACTATATAACTATGACCAGTAACCCAGCCTACATCCGCACTGCACCAAAAAACCTCATCATCTTTATAATCAAAAACATACTGATGTGTCATGGAAGCATAAACGATATAGCCCCCTGTGGTATGCAACACTCCCTTGGGCTTACCCGTTGAACCTGAGGTGTAAAGAATAAAAAGCGGGTCTTCAGCACTCATTTCTTCAGGTGGACATTCAGCACTAACTGTTTCAACAGCTTCATGATATACAATATCCCTGTCAGGTACAAAGGTCACTTCTGTGTCAGTATGTTGGATCATCAGAACTTTAATGTCATCAGAGCAATGCAACAGCGCTTTATCTGTATTTGCTTTCAGAGGAATGCCTTTGCCACCGCGGACCCCTTCATTTGCCGTGATCACAAAAGTTGACTGGCAATCATTTATCCTTCCAGCCAAAGCATCTGGTGAAAACCCGCCAAACACAACAGAATGAACCGCCCCAATCCGTGCACAAGCAAGCATGGCATAAGCAGCCTCCGGGATCATTGGCATATAAATCGTAACACGGTCCCCTTTTTTCACCCCATTGGCTTTCAAAACATTGGCAAATTTACACACATGTTCATAGAGCTGGTTATATGTAATATGAGAATCGACCGTAGGGTCATCGCCTTCAAAGATAATTGCGGTTTTATCTCCTTTGGTTGCCAAGTGGCGATCTATACAATTGGCGCAGACATTTAATGTGCCGTCCTCATACCATTTAATTGAAATATTCCCAGGCGCATAAGACACATTTTTAATGGTGGTATAAGGCTTTATCCAGTCAATCCGTTTACCATGTTCTGCCCAAAAGCTTTCTTGATCTTGGATACTCTGTTCATAGAGTGCTAAATATTGCTCGGAATTGATATGAGCCTTATCGGCCCAATGGTCTTGAATCTTATAAACATCTTCTGTCATGTTAAGTTTTCCTCCCTTAACGTGAGACGATAACGATTATATTTTAAAATGACATAAGTCAAAGAAATGGGCGGAAGCCATGTGTGGTTTAAACATAAGCTGTATTTATTGGGAAAAGGTATTTCTCGACCTTGATGCCATAATAAAATGTATAAGCTAAATAATATCAAACCCTATTATGAAGGACTTACACTAAGAGTTGGTATTATATTTTCGTCTGATAAGCTTATAAAAAAGTTATGGCTGTCACCTAACTTCGCCAAGATAGGGTCTCAGCCCCAAATATTATTGCAATAAGCGGATGTTTAATAAGCTAGGAAGCATACTTGAAAGTGTCGTAACAAACTGACTGGAATTATTTATTGTAAAATAATGATTTTCATCGCTAGCGCATTGCTGTAAATAAGGAATAACATAATCATTCCCGTCAAGATCAGCATAGACAGTAAATATTTCTATACCCTCAGCTTTCATACGCTCACACACATGTGCCATATGCTCAAAGCCATCCGTAGTCCCAAATTGCCGTCCATTAAAATTATTCGGGCCACCTTCAGGCAGTACCTCCTTGCTATACACCGAGGTTCTTCCATCTGTAACAAAAACCACAACCTTTCTGCTGTCTTCATAATTAGCTGGCAAACTAACGTTATCCCAATATCCTCTCCATTTTGGAGAAAGTGAACGCCATGCCCATGCTAGAGCTGTATCAAAACGGCCAGACCCGCCTGGAGACATTGTTTTGGCATGTGTGATAAGCGCATTAATATCGTTTGTAAGTTCAACCATTTCTATAGGGCATGAAAAAAAACCAAACTCGTGGGAATTTCCTGTAAAATACCCCTCAGCTGTAGGGTTGAAGCGGTCTGACCCTGCTGGGGCAGTGTCATCTACAGCAAAATCAAATGTCTCATGAGGTTCTTCCCGTGGTTCAATACATCCTTGATAAGTTGTATCGTTTGGTATGGCGGTAAACCATGCCGCGCGGTCCCATCCAACATTGACCCGATCTGAAAACGGAATAAAAGAGGCATAAAAGTTTGAG
This sequence comes from Pseudomonadota bacterium, assembly GCA_039033475.1. GTDB lineage: Bacteria > Pseudomonadota > Alphaproteobacteria > Rhizobiales > CBDHHC01 > JBCCCO01. The sequence continues at coordinate 3,150 of JBCCCO010000010.1, forward strand.
TTACCTGAAGCTGTTTTAAGAACATTTAAGGTACTTTCCAGAGCATCTGTTGCAGCACTCCAATTATCCCCTTGCCCCATAGATGCCGTAGCATCAAAAACAAGGCTAATTTCCATATTTTCATTATTGATGATTGATTTTGAAGTTGTAGTAAAATCAAAAGTCCCATAACCAAGTACTTGGGCAAAGAGTGTGTTAAGGATTGTGCTAACATCTAAAGTTACAACATTGCCATTAATTGTAACAGTTGGCGTAAGAGTCTGTAGGGCAGAAGTATTGGTCGTGGAATTTAAATTTGCATTAAACGCATTAACTGCAATGTCTGCAGGGTTTGTAGCGTTGATATTGCCTGCCGTGGCAAGGACTGCTGTATCTGCCGCATGTTGTATTTTATTTTGGACTTGCAGCAATTTAGAATAGTCAACAATAAATGCCATTGTCGTTAAAATAGGCACCAATAATACTGAGAAATTTATTGCAATAATGCCTTTTTGTTTTCTTAAAAATCCTAAGATACATGATAACATTTTACTCACCTACATCTCTGCATAACGTACGTAAACATAATGTATCTTTGCTATAAAAAACGTTAATTCATGAAATGAAAAAATCGCATTGTTAAATTACCCTTAGCATTAGCTAAATTTTTTTCTCTAAAGTTATTCAATAAATTTAAGAAGTATTATCCATAAGTTCGAAAGTAGAATATTTTTCAATATTTCTCAGTCATCCCGCACATTTTACAAACATGCTTCCATTCTGATGCTGTGACAGGCTGCACAGATAAACGGGAGTTATTGACAAGGACCATATTCTCTAGTTTGGGCTCAGATTTTATGTCGTGCAAAGTTACCGATTGAGGCACAGCGCAAACAGCGGCCAAGTCGACGCATTCCCACTTTCCTGTATCATCAGTTGAATCTGGATGGGCATCTGCAATCACTTTCACAAGACCAACAATGCTTTTTTCCCCCATGGAATGATAAAAAAAGCCAAAATCACCAATTTTCATCTCACGCATAAAATTTCGTGCCTGGTAATTGCGCACACCATCCCATTCGGTTCCTTTTTTGCCAGCTTTCACCTGGTCTTCCCAAGACCATGTGTTTGGTTCAGATTTAAATAACCAGTAAGCCATAACAGTCCTTTACATAGCCAATTTCATAAATAATGGCATGGTAAATAAATTGGCGGAAAGCTTAGTGCCGTTTGAACGCCAAAGTTAATCCCACCATTAATTTTGGAAATAATTAAAGATTATTAAACAGCACTTTAAATGGGCGAATATCGACAGTTTCATAGAGATCAACACTCGTGTACGGGTCTTTGGCCAGCATGTCCTCTACTTCAGTTTTATTTACCGCCTCAAACAGAATGAAACTGCCGGCAATTGTTTGTCCATCATCACTCATCATGGGGCCAGCGAATTTCACTTTCTCGCCTAAACTCTTGATGTACTCCAAATGCTCACGGCGAACGCTTTTGCGCCGTTCAACACCTTCAGGCATTTTATCAATTCCAATCATGGCAAAAAGCATGTGTATCCTCCTTATATTATGTAGAAAAGATTATGAAAAAATATACTTAAAAAATTCACACCGTCATCCGGGCCAAGCGCATATAAAGCGCGCGAGCCGGGATCTCTGGAACGTAAAGCACACTCTACTTTAAGAGATTCCCGCCTTCGCGGGAATGACAATTAGGAGCCTGTAGTGTTTTTATAATGACTTTACTTTTTAAAAACTTTTATATTTCATTTTTATTTTTAGGTTGGTTTTACTTTCTAAAGTGAATGCTCTTCTTTAAAAGGCCGAGAGAGCAAGCGCTCAATGGCCTCATCTACAGAGGTTTTGTTCTGCAAAATATCATAAACGGCAGAGCAAATTGGCAAATCAAGCTCCCTTGTTTGCGCAATATCATGCAAAGCAATAGTAGTATGAACCCCTTCGGTTACCGAACGGCGCTGGCTCAATATACTCTCAACGCTATGGCCTTCACCAAGCGCAAACCCAAGTGACATATTGCGAGATTGTTTTTGAGAGCAGGTCAGCAGTAAATCGCCCAGCCCACTTAAACCTGAAAGTGTTTCTGCCTGGGCCCCAAATGATTTGCCAATAACCGCAAATTCAGAAAACCCTCGCGTCATAAGTGCCGCATGGGCATTGGCCCCCAATTTCTTCCCCGTAGATATTCCGCAAGCAATCGCCATCACATTTTTCACAGCCCCACCAATTTGTGCACCAATCACATCATCGGACCAATAAAGCCGGAAATTTTTTTGCCCCAACGTATGGATCAAATCCATTCCTAGCGTTTTGTCATGACATGCCAGGGTAAGTGCAACAGGCAAACCCATAGCAACTTCATTGGCAAAACTAGGGCCGGATAGCACACTAATAGGGGTACCGCTTAAAGATTCTGAAACCACTTCAGAGAGCAAAGATTGAGTTGCTGTCTCAATACCTTTTGAACAAATCACAATAGGTTTTGGGGCATCAAAACGAACGGCAACGCGTTTTAAAATATCCCTGGTAAACTGAACAGGTGTGACCAGTAAAATTACATCGCAGTTTGAAAGGTCTTCAAGATGGGACGTTGCGCGTAAATCAGGATGCAGCGCAATATCAGGTAAAAACACAGAATTGGTATGTTGAGCATTGATTTCAACGGCGCTTTGGTCTTCATAAGCCCATAATAAAACATCAAGACTTTTATGACATAAAGACTGGGCAAGAGCTGTCCCCCATGCACCAGCACCAATAAGTCCTATTTTACGAAATGCCAAAATACACTCCTAAATATCATGCTTTAACACCTGCTCCTATAGCAGGCGTGGCGTTTCGATCAAGTGGCCATCTTGCTTTTGCGGCATAATCCAATGTGTCAACTTGTCCTTGTTGTAGGCGTAAGGCTCCCGCCCAAGCAATCATGGCCGCATTGTCCGTACATAAATGCGCAGGTGGAATAGACAAGTAATACCCCTCAGCATCACATAATTTTTCAAAACCATGGCGTAACACAGTATTTGCGGCAACACCACCTGCCACAACCAATGTGCGTGGAACCTCTGAGTTATACTCTTTCTCGTATAGAGCCATTGCCTTATGCACGCGCTCAACAACGGTTTGTGTCACAGCAAGCTGAAAACTGGCACATAAGTCAGAAATATCCTGGTCCGTGAGAGGTTGCAGGCTTTGAGCCTTTTGGCGTACGGCTGTTTTTAATCCTGAAAAAGAAAAATTGGGTTCTGCCCGTCCTAGCATTGGTTTTGGAAACGAAAATCTCGAGCTATCCCCAGTTTTGGCCCAGCGTTCAACTTCCGGCCCACCAGGGTAGCCTAGCCCAAGCACTTTAGCGGTTTTATCAAAGGCTTCACCCAAAGCATCATCAACGGTGGTGCCAAGTCGGCTATAATGCCCCGTATCTTTGACATGCAACAGTTGCGTGTGTCCCCCTGAAATCAACAATAGCAAATAGGGGGGAAATAACTTCTCGGTTAAGCCCACACTTAACGCGTGCCCTTCGAGATGATTGATTGCGATAAAGGGCAAATCCCGCACCAAGCAGATGGCTTTTGCCGTCATCATACCGGTGAGCAACCCTCCAATCAGTCCAGGCCCCGCGGTTACAGCAACACCATCCAATTGATGAAAATCAAGTTGAGCCTCATTCAGGGCTTTTAAAATAAGATGGTCCAAAACATCTACATGGGCCCGCGCCGCAATTTCCGGAACAACACCGCCAAAAGCAGCATGTTCCTCGAATTGAGAACGCACCACATTTGATAAAATTGTTCCTTTAGGGCGGCCCTGATCACACCAATCACAGCGCACAACTGCTGCTGCTGTTTCATCGCAACTGGTTTCAATGCCAAGAAGTGTGGCAGAAGACGCATGAGTGTTCATAGTCGCAAGGCTTCATTTATTTTGGCTATACAATGTTGGCAACATAGCTCTTTATCGATATAAATCTAGTTATTTCAACCGTGAAATCTCACAACCGATATAGGAACCAAAGTCTTGGCAAGAGATATCATCAAAATTGGCACTAGAGGAAGCCCTCTTGCATTGTATCAAGCCCATGAAGTACGTCGCCATATAATGAACGCCCATGACATGGAAGAAAACCAATTTGATATAAAAATCATCAAAACCTCTGGTGATAAAATTCAAGACAAATCCTTACGCAGCTTTGGTGGCAAGGGGCTTTTTACCAAAGAAATCGAAGATGCGTTATTGGCAAAAGAAATTGATATTGCTGTTCACTCTATGAAAGACATGCCAACGCGTTATCCTGATGGATTAACAATTTCTTGCATGTTGCCGCGAGATGATGTGCGCGATGCTTTTATCAGCCACAAAGCACGATCCGTATTAGAATTACCACAAGCTGCTGTTGTTGGAACATCGTCCTTACGGCGCGGGGCACAAATCAAAAAATTGAGACCAGATCTAAAAATTGTTGAATTTCGCGGCAATGTGCATACGCGGTTGCAAAAACTTCAAGATGGTGTTGCCGATGCCACATTGCTCGCAGCCGCTGGTTTAAAACGGCTGAACCTTGAAAATAAAATTACCAGTATGATAGTGCCAGATCAAATGTTGCCAGCAATTGCCCAAGGAGCAATTGGGGTTGAGGTGCGAGAAGATGATGTTGATATGGCCGATATTTTAAGCTCCATCAATCATGCTGAAACACAACTGTGTGTGAATATTGAACGTGCGTTCTTAGCCCGTTTAAATGGCTCTTGTAAAACACCGATCGCAGGCCTTGCAATCCTTCAGGGAGAGGAAAATGAAACCGGTTCAGGACACGCAATTATGTTCAAAGGACAAATTTTAACGCCAGATGGTTCTGTGTCTTACGAAACTGAAGGGATAGCAAATCCTGAACAGGCTGAAGACGTTGTGTCAGATCTGGCAGAAGCCCTGTTATCGCAAGCCGGATCCAATTTTTTCCAAGATAAATAATATGCCAAAACGGTTGCTGATAACCCGGACAGAACCAGAAGCCTCACACCTTGCCAACTGTTTGCAAGAACAAGGGCATGACGTCATAACAGAACCCCTTATGGATGTGGTTTATTTAACCCCAAGTCTTCCAGGTGTCACACACCAAGCTTTGGTGGCAACAAGTGGCCATGCACTTTATAGCTTGGAGAAAAATCTTAATCATTATAGCGCGCTCAAACATTTGCCGATTTTTGCCGTTGGGGAAAGAACGGCAGAATTATGCCAGAAACTTCAACAGAAAATGAATTTTCAGAGTATTTATCAAGGCCCCGGCACAGCACTTGAACTCTTAGAGACAATTATCGCCCGTGTTAATCCAAAAGCAGGACCTTTGTTACATATTGCAGCAGCAAAGTTGGCTGTTGACCTAACGAATCATTTAAAAAAACACCAAATCGAATTACAAAAATGTATTGTGTATGAGACACGGGAAAGAAACACATTCAGTCAGAACACGAAACACAAAATAATGAGCGGGGAGCTTGATGGGGTTATCCTCATGTCTCCAAATGCAAGCCGCATATGGGCTCGCCTCATTCAACAAGAGGCACTATATTCAAAGGCAAAGCACATCACGGCATTTTGTTTGTCCGCACAGGTTGCACAACCTTTGGAAAGTCTGGCTGAAATACCCATTAAAGTGGCTGCTCAGCCGAGCCAAAGTGCTGTTTTGGAGCTGTTATAGCCAATTCGAAAGATTTTTATAGCATTAAAGAATTGGCTAAAGGCCACAAGTGTGGCCCGCCGCTTAGCGGCGCTCAAGTAGGCGCTAGCCGATAGCGCCCTTTGAGAGAGCGGCGGAAGCCCCAGTGGCGTCTGAACGTTAGAAACTTTTCCTATAAAAAGTTTCCAATCAGCTATAGAAAAGGAACAGGGACGATTTAAAGCATGACTGAAAAGAAAGATAACAGCGATGAGACCACAAAACGGACCACTGCAACCTTAGATTTGAAAGCCAAAGAACTCAAATCAGACCATGTTGAACGCCACAATCCTGAGCAAAAGCAAAGCAAAGATCAAAAATCATCAAGCGAAACACAGCAAAAAAATACCACCAAAGCTGAAAAACAAAAAAAACATGAAACCTTATTTGACTTAAAGACCCATCTGTCGAACCTCAAACACCTTATGCCATTTGCTGGTTATGTTTTTGCAGCTGTGTTAGGAGCTGTCTTTATCATAATTTTAAATTATGTGTTTAACTCACCCCCGGCAGTTCAAACGCAAGATTTATCCAATCATCATTTATCCGATCGTCTTGCCAAATTGGAAAAGGACTTAGGCTTAATCTCCAAAGCGGCGCAATCAGAGGATGACACAGGTCTCCAGCAAATTACAGCACTGACAGAACGAACAAATGAAATTGAACAAAAACTCGAAACAAAGCTTACGCAAAGTCTTCAGAAGCAAATTGAAACCGTTAAGTCAAATTTGAAAACAGAAATAAGTTCTCTAACAAAAAATGTGCAAAATGTGCCGCAATCCAATTCGCCTGAAGCCATCAGCCAGCTTGAAGAACAAGTCGCAAACCTGAGCACAGCACTTGAGACCATCACCAAGCAGAATGTAAATAGGGACCAAAAATTTAAAATGATAACGCGAGATATTGCTCTGTTGCGCAGCACATTGGAATTGCAAAACAACACAGCGGATAACGTTAATGATCTTATAGGTCCGGCCATAAAACGCCTCAAAGATGTTGAGCAACACATCACAAAACTTGCCAACAGCTATCAAATCCAGACACAAGCTGCTCAAAGCGCAGCACTCAGTCTTGCGTTGCTCAATTTAAGGCGAGCACTTAATAATGGGAAGCGCTATGACAGCGAGTTAGAAGCCATCAAAACGCTCACACAAAATAAAGCACCTTTAAAAAGCTTAGAGCGTTATAGTGAACAAGGCGTTCCCACATTTACAGACTTACAACAAAAATTCCCCCAGGTGCTACGCGCTACATTGCAGGCCAGTCATGCCCCTAAGGCTGAAACGATTTGGCAACAGCTAAGTAATAACGCCATATCACTGGTGAGTATTCGGCGCACAGGAGATATTCCTGGTAAGAGCACCGAGGCTATCTTGGCCAGAATGGAAGTTCGGATAAAACGCGGAGATTTTCAAGAAGCGTTAGACCACGCCAAAGCTTTAAAAGGGAATGCGGAAACCACAGCGCGCCCATGGCTGACACATCTCAAGCAACGCTTGGCTGTTGAAAATGCGCTGCAAACCCTTGAAATTGAAGTGTTAAAAAAATTTACCAAGCGTGAGAATACGAAGGTCAATGTAACACCTTCACCAGAGATAGCTCAATAAGGACACCCCGAATGCTGCGCATTATTTTATATCTCTTGGCAATAGCACTCACAACCACTGTTGTGGTCTGGTTTATCGAACAACCTGGTTTGGTGATGATAAATTTCATGAATTTTGAGCTGATATTTCGCCCAATCCAATTTGTTGTCTCCATAGGGCTAATCATCACCTTAGGTCTTGGGGCTTGGTTTTTGATCTATTATCTTGTCAACAGCCCCAATGTTATAAGCGGCCATTTTAAGCGCCGTAAACAACGCCATGGCCTGGTCGCACTTTCCAATGGCTTAATGGCACTGGGCATTGGTGATAAAACAGCTGCTACACGTTTTGCATCACAAGCGAAAAAATCACTTCCAAACGACCCATTGACGTCATTTTTGCGCGCGCAAACAGCGCACATGACAGGCGATCATGTAACAGCAAAGCGCATCTATGAAGCCATGCTGGTGTCTTCTGATACCGAATTACTAGGCTTGCGCGGCTTGTTTCTTGATGCAGAACATAACAATAAACCGCAAGATGCATTTGAGTATGCCAGTCAGGCGATTGCGCTTAATCCAAGACTACAATGGCCTGTAACAGCGGTTTTTGATTTTCAATGCTACAACAAGGATTGGTATGGTGCTCTAAAAACCCTTGAAATTGCAAAAACGTATAAGCATATCGCAACCAAAACATACCAGCGTAAACGTGCCGTGTTATTAACCGCATTGGCACAAAGCGGCCTTGATGAAAATCCTGTCAGCAACACAGAACAAGCTTTGGGCTTTGTCCTAGAAGCAACAAAACTTGCCCCAAACCTGGTGCCAGCGGCAGCAACGGCAGGACATCTGTTGGCAGCTAAGGGAGAGATTTCAAGAGCTTCGAAAATTTTAATACGCTGCTGGAAACAGGCACCGCACCCTGATATTGCGCGGCGCTATGCTTTTGTCAGACCTGGAGATTCACCGAAAGACCGTTTGCAGCGGGTTAAAACCCTCTCTAAAATTCCACCGCAAAGCAAGGAAGGGGCAATTGCTATTGCTTTTGCAGCTATTGAAGCAAAACAGTGGGGAGAAGCACGATCGGCCTTAGAGCCATTTATAAATGGCACCCCATCGGCACGCATTTGCGCTCTCACGGCCCGCATTGAAAGCGAGCAATTTGGCAATAAGGGCCGAGTTCGGGAGTGGTTGGCCAGGGCCTTGCGCGCTCCCAAAGATCCCGCGTGGATTGCCGATGGGTATACCTCAAAGCATTGGCAGCCCACATCGCCGGTTACAGGCATATTAGATGCTTTTGTCTGGAAAGTTCCCCCAGAGACTCAAGCCTCTCAAGATATTCCAACTGTTGAGGGCATGACGCAAGAATGGTTAGAGACCGTCAGCAAAGAGCAAATTGAAATTGCAGAACATAATAACGTTGAGGTCAAACCAGAAAATGATGCAATATCTTTAGAAACAAAAGCATCAGAACATGTTGTAAAACCGCAAGAAACGAAACAGACTATTACGAAAACAGCTTATCAGCCCCGGAAGCAGTTGAATGATAAAAAACAGTCAAAAGCGACAAAAGAACCTAAAAAGAAAAATACAAGTACCACCCCTTTATCAAGCAACAAAAAAGATGTAGCAGAGCAAATTAATATCTTCACGCCGTCTCACGCCCCTGATGACCCAGGCCCTGAGCAAGACAACCTAGATGAGCAGTATTCAACCCAAAATCACTTTCATAAAGTGTAACTTCCTCTGTCGTCATTCCTGAGAAAGCTGGGATCTAAAACATAACAAAAAACTCTACATCACTTTCGGACCTGAATTACTTTGCACTATAACAATTTTTTGCCAAATCTTACGCGACAAGTTCGTGGTGAGTCGTTCAATATCATTGACCGCTCTGACCACAGCTGGGTCTTGGGTATTTTGCGTATAAAGTGCCGCAAGTTTAGATGTAATTGAGAGCATTTCGCTGCAATAATCCAAATAGCGAATAAGCTCACCCTCACTCATTTCACGTTTTGGAGAATTTTTGGTTCGGATGACACCTGATAAAATCGCGCTGGGATCCTTGGTCAACTGATGCATATCAATCACATGAACCACAGAGCGTAATTCATCAAGATATCCTAAAACTCTACGGCGCTTATAACGCTCTTCAAAGGTGACCAAAAAGTAAGTCAAAGCCCCAATAAGAACAACCACATTCATTGCCGCTTCCAAGCCTTGTACAAAATCGAACACTTCTGCCTGTTGTGTTTCAAGATGAATGAGCTTGAATGAATAGACCAGTGCGGCACATCCAAGCATAAGAAATGTGACGACAGCAAAACGGATAAACAGATTTGGTTTGGCAATACGTTCTGCTTGTTGTGAGGTTTGTTTGGCAAGTATAATAAGTGCGCCGCATACTTTACTTAAACCACTACCTGCAAAACGGTCGGTAATCCTCTTATGCAGCTTAACCAAGGTATGAATCACTTTATCGGCATCAAGCTTGGAATACGCTTCGTTCATTATAAAGGCTTCTGCAATATTTAATCAATAAACTTGAGATGAGAAAAATAGGTCAAATTACGTTTAGAACATATTATACAGGACTAAAATTTTGACGTTCAAACATATTCGTCTTCGTACTCTGCTTCATCTTCATACACAGGCTCCAGTGGATCGTCACCATAACGATTGGAGCCAACAGAACCTTTAAAAGTATAAAGTTCAATAATAAAAGCAAACACATAAATAATATATAGAGCACATATAAATGCCAATAAGGTCAGAACAATGAAATTATTCGGCTCAAGTAAGGTATCAATATTTCCGGTCAGGACAGATTGAAAAAGTGGAGTTATGTCTTGAGAAGAAAAATTGGGAAGAAAAAATATACCAGGGGCATATATTGGTAAGTACAGAAAGAAAGCCCAAAGACCAGTTTGGTTCAAGTCATGCAAGCGCCGAACGGTGGTATTATGCGAGGCAACAAGACCTATAAGAAACAATAGTGTAAGTGGGATAAGAATATAAAAATTTAAATCTAAACTGAAAATGACGTCCTTGAAGACAAATCCCAATGAAAAAACACCGGCAAGGTATAGTAGAATAAGAAAACTATACAGCCAATATTTGGCTCGGCTTATACGACCAAATACATTAAAAAATGCTTTGAATAAAGACCAAAAGCTGAAATCAGAAAACTCTATATTCATCATAGTAAATATCATTACACAACACGCATCTTGTTTAAAATGGTCTTGTTTTGTTACGTATAAAATCAACCATTCTAATTATATCAACTCTAATATTAGCCCTTAAGACCTCAAAAGTTCATTAATCGAGGTTTTGGAGCGTGTTTGAGCATCAACCGTTTTTACAATCACAGCACAGTAGAGCGATGGGCCGGGCGATCCATCAGGCAATGGCTTACCGGGCAGTGCCCCCGGAACAACAACCGAGAATGGAGGAACTTCACCGCGGTGGATCTCTCCGGTATCACGATTAATAATCTTTGTGGATTGTCCAATATAAACCCCCATTGAGATAACAGAGCCTTCTCCAACAACAACGCCTTCTGCAATTTCAGAGCGGGCACCGATAAAACAATTGTCTTCGATAATGACAGGTCCTGCCTGCAAGGGCTCAAGGACACCGCCAATGCCGGCCCCACCTGAGATATGCACATTCTTACCAATTTGCGCACAAGATCCAACAGTTGCCCAGGTATCCACCATGGTCCCTTCATCAACGTAAGCACCCAAATTGACAAAACTTGGCATTAATACAACGCCTCGGCCAATGTAAGCTGAATGACGAACCACACAATTTGGCACGGCTCTAAACTTGTGCTCTTGAAACTGCTGAGCCCCCCATCCTGCAAATTTAGAGGGCACCTTATCCCACCATGGCGCCCCGCCAGGTCCACCAGAAATTTCGGCCATATCATTTAAACGAAAAGAGAGTAAAACTGCCTTTTTCAACCATTGATTGACATGCCAACCGTTTTCCGTTTTTTCAGCAACGCGGGCTTCCCCAACATCAAGCATGGCCAAGGCTTTTTCAACAGATGAGCGAATTTCACCTTGTGTTTCAGAGGAAATCGCATCACGATTTTCAAAAGTGGTATCAATAACTGTTTGAAGATGTTCCATGGACATGTTTTTTTGTTAACCTCACTTTTTTATTAACCTCTATGGGCCATCATTTTTTGAAAAGTTTGCAGCATGCTAAGCAAAGAACAGACCTAGCTAATTTTAATACAATAAATTCCCACAGCTATGTCTTAAACAAAAGGATACAAAATGGCAAAAATAAAACGCATCCGCAAAGGGGCTTTTCGGACCTCTGAAGAAGATGCTTTGGTCTCAAAACGGGCCCCGTCCACTCCGCAAACACGCTCACCAACGTACCGCCTTGCTTTTGATGATCAGGATTTCCTGTTTCGTGAAGAGCTAAGACCAGTACGCTTGCAACTCGAATTACTCAAAGCTGAAATGCTGATGCAAGAGCATAATATCAATTCAACCATTGCCGTCTTTGGAAGTGCAAGAATTCATGAAGCTGGCAGTCAATCGCACGCGAAAACCAAAACAGTACAAGAAAACCTCCAAAAAAATTCAAAATACTACGAAGAAGCCCGAAAGTTTTCATATATTGTCTCACAAGTCTCAAAGAAACTTTATGATGAAAAAGAATATGTGATCGTTTCAGGTGGTGGACCTGGCATTATGGAGGCTGTAAACCGCGGGGCAAAAGAGGCCAAAGCCAAATCGGTCGGCCTGAATATTGTATTGCCGAAAGAAGAAGCCCCAAATAAGTATATCACGCCTGAGCTGTGTTTTCATTTTCACTATTTTGCCATCCGAAAAATGCACTTTTTAATGCGAGCAAAAGCGATTGCCTGTTTTCCCGGGGGCTTTGGGACATTAGATGAATTGTTTGAGAGTTTAACCCTGATTCAGACCAAACGAGTGGAACGCATTCCAGTGATCTTATTTGGCAAAGAGTTCTGGACACGCATTGTTGATTTTAAAGCCCTAGCCCAGGAAGGAACCATTTCGCCTGAGGATGTAAAACTATTTTCCTTTGCTGAAACGGCGGAAGAAGGATGGGAGATTATCCAGAAAAAGTATAAAATAGAAACTTAAGATTTTTTGCCTTTATTGTTTGCAATATCTTGCAAAAACACAGGCAAATCATTGGTCACAAAGTGAATATGATCTTCTTCTCCGGTGCCTAAGATGCCGAGATATTCATCGGGATGATTGGTTTTGGCTTTGACAAAAACTGTCGTCATGCCAAGATCATGGGGGACTTCAAGGTTGCGCGCTATGTCTTCAAACAAAACACTTTTGGTTGGATCAAGTTGCGTTTTTTCCAGAACATGATGATAGGCTTGCGCCCTTGGTTTTGGGATATAAGAGGTAGCTTCAATATCAAAAATGTCTTCGAAATGATGGCTAATGCCAAGCCGATCAATAACCTGCTCGGCATGATAAACTGTGCCATTGGTAAAAATGAATTTTTTCCCCTCAAGGTCATGCATAGCCTGATCTAACGAAGGATTATGCTGTATCGGTGTGTGATCAATATCATGAACATAGTCCAAAAAACGCTTGGGCTCTAGATTGTGCACGCTCATTAAACCATTTAGAGTTGTGCCATAATCTTTAAAGTATTGTTTTTGAATACGCCGCGCTTCTGTGGCATCAACCTCAAGAAAGTCCGCAATAAAAGCACCCATACGCTGGTCAATTTGCGCAAAAAGATTACACTCAGGCGGGTATAAGGTATTATCCAGATCAAAAATCCAAGTGTCGATGTCGTGGAACACATCCATGAGTTGTCTTTCGAAGTATTAGAGCTAATCCAGTTTATAGCCTATTTTTTAAGATACTCTCGGTTCGTCATTCCAGCGAAAGCTGGGATGACGGCGATTATTTTTAAATGTAAATAAAATCACTTTAAATTGGATGCACTGTAACTTGATGCTTCTAACAAAGTTCCTGCTCCATGCTCGGTAAATAACTCAAGCAACACGGCATGAGAAACTTTGCCGTTGATGATGACAACAGCTTCAACACCTTGCTCAACCACAGACAAACATGTTTCAATTTTTGGGATCATACCTTCTGATATAGTGCCATCTTCAATGAGGCTTTTAGCTTCGCTCATAGTAAGCTTTTCTAGCAAGTTTTTGTCTTTATCCAAGACCCCTTCCACATCGGTTAACAATAACAAACGCTTGGCATTTAAATGCACGGCAAGGGCGCCAGCAAATGTATCTGCATTTACATTTAGCGTCTGTCCATTCTCACCTAATGCAATTGGTGCAATCACAGGGATCAATCCATTGCTGATAAGAGCCTCAACAATATGAGGGTTAACGCTTTTTGGCTCGCCGACAAAACCGAGATCGACGGCTTGTAATAGCTTTGATTCTGGGTCAACGGTTTGTTTTTCAAATTTTTGGGCGACCATGAGGTTACCGTCTTTGCCTGAAATGCCAACGGATTGCCCACCCTGGCGATTTATTTCAGATACAATTTGCTTATTAATCGACCCGGCAAGAACCATTTCAACAATATCTATGGTTGTTGAATCTGTAACCCGCAGTCCGTGCTTAAATTCAGATTTGATATTAAGCCGTTCAAGCATAGCACCAATTTGCGGCCCACCCCCATGCACGACAATTGGATGAACACCGCTTTGCTTAAGTAATACAATATCTTTGGCAAAACTTGCGGCTAACTCTGGATCTCCCATAGCATGGCCACCATATTTGATTACAACGCGCTGGCGGTCATAACGTTGCATGTAGGGCAAGGCCTCAGATAGAATTTGAGCTTGTATGTGCGGAACAGATTTTGTCATTTCTTATGAGCGCTTACTTTGAATGCAAAATAAGTAATTGGGTTATTTAGAATTAACAGGAGCATTTGCCTTTTTTAAAGTGCTTTCGTATAATTGGTTTGAAGTTTTATCATATTATTGTCAATTTATTTCATGCTATATATGGGCACATTATAATTTAGAGCTCCAAAGCTTAATTTAAGTTAGCGGGGAAAGTTGCGATCATGAGGTTCAGCAGGTCCAAAAGAATTCCAGTAATCATTATATGAATTGATTTTATATTTGTAAGTTAAGCCGATATAAGTTTTTAAATTACAAAAAGCAAAAAATTACATGTTTAAATTATTCCATACAAACGTAAATTGATTTACATATAACCAATGCCATAGTAAATACGGCTGCTTTTGGGAAATTGCTATAGAGCTTATAAAAGAAGACAGCTAAGGAATCGCAAGAATGGCAAATACTTTCGCAGAGCGATTAGGTTGGATACCCAAATCTGAAAGCCTGCGCGTAACACTTGTTCGTGCTTTAACCTATGCCCAAGAACGCAATCATGTTGAAGTAACTTTAGAACATCTGTTAATGGCGTTGATAGATGATCCCAATGCCGCCTCGATTTTAGAAGCATGTAAGGTTAATTTGGCGTCTTTGCGCTCAGAGGCTGCAAATTATATCTCTTCCGAACTTACCGACTTAATCGCTTTAGGTGAGGGAGAGGTACAAGCCTCTGAAAGCCTTAATAAAGTTATGGCTCATGCTTCTGCCGCCGCAGAACAATCCCAACGCGATCAGATTGATGGGGCGATTGTACTGGCTGCACTGATTGGCGAGGGAGAAAGTCAGGCCGCACACATTTTGAACGCGTTTGGTTTAACATTTGATGTCGCTGTTACCAATTTAAAAAATTATAATCCAGAGCAAGATAATAATACAGATGATCAAAATATACACCCAGAAGGTTTAGAAGCCTTTTCAAATGAATTTAAATCGCAATCTCAAGAAGATGAAAGCCGTTATGATCTGTATTCAGCCCACAGCATAGACAGCCAAACAGAAGAAGTCATAACCAATTTTACGCAGAGTAAAACGCTTGAAAAAGATTCTGAAAAACGAGCTGTAGAAAATACAGTACAAAATCAAAACAGCGCCAAGATAGATGATACACCGCAAATTGATTTTCCAACTTTTATCAAACCATCCACAAATGAGCATCATCAATCAAACAACAAAAGTGACGTTTCTTTTCAAAATCACAACCTAGATCAAGCAGCAGCATCCATTTCTGAAACGAAACAGACAGAAGAACGAGCAGAAACAGAGAATGTCCTGCACTTAAAATATCCTGAGCAAACAGCGCAAGAGGTGCCTGCTGCATCAAATCAATCGTTTGCCACCTATGAGGAGGCCGCTGAAAAAGCGGCAAAGGATTCCTCTGTGCAAGAAATATTGGCTTCAGTCCGTGAAATTATAGGATACGATGACCAAGACGATAACACGCAGATGAAAGAAACGCCGCCTTCATCTACAAATAGAGATTTCAAGACATCTCGAAATCCAAACATTTCCATAAGCGGCTCTCATGTCCAGGATGACAACTTTGACAGGTCTAATGAGACTTACAATGATAGAACAAGGCGACCAGACTTCTCTAACACCGACAGGAAGTTTGCAGCGCAACCACAAACTGTGTCTCATATCCATAAACAGCAAAATGAGAGCGAGTATGCATCGCTACCAGGTTATAATTCCGGGCAGAGCGCACCTCATTCCAATTCAAAAAGAGCATCAGTAAAAGATTATATGCTTACGCGAACAGATCAGGCACTTGATGAAATAACAGATTATAATACGAAATCTGATATATCTCATTTGCCTAAATCGCAAAATACTTCTAATGCACTACCAATTATACCTGAGCATGAGAGAATTAAAATCATACCTCCACCATTGCCAGACGAGGACAGTGATCAACAAGTCATCCCGGACAAAAAAGTTGCCTTCGCAAGGCAACCAAAATCACTTAGAAATGCGCAAACAAAAACCTCACCCCTTGAAAAAATTCTCAATTCTGAGACACAGGAACAAGAATTAGAGCGCGTTAGTGATCAGGAACATCATAATTTAGGACAATCGTCCGCAAACAGAGCAGCACATGCACAGCATCATAAACTGTCGCAGCAAAAAAACAAAAGTGAAAACACAGCCCCTGCACAACACATAAAAAAACGAGATGAGGAACGACTTCGCACGCGAGTGAAAAAAGAAACCATTGCTCGCTCATATCTCAAAAACATACCAAAGATTATGAAAGTAGCGGATGAAGAAACGGTTGATATCACCATCACCCGCGAGGAGATTGAAAAGATTGAGCGTGAGTTGATTGGAAATATTCCTATCCCGCCCCACGATATTCTGGTCACGCAGTCCATGACATTGAGGCTATCCACGCCGGAGGGTGGTATTGTAATTCAACCACGCACACCTCCAACACAAAGAACACACGAACAAAATAGTGACCAAGATCATAATAAAGATATCTTTATTTGGAGTTGGACATTAACCCCCGTTTTAAAAGGCAAACACCCGCTTCATTTAAGTCTGTCTTCGCGTATTGTGGGGGAGAGAGGGTTATTCCCAAACGATACATTGCCCGAACAAGTCAGTCATGTAAAAGTAAAAAGACGAACCTCAGATTTTTTAAAAATAATTGGAACAATTATTTTTAGCCTGACTTTGGGCCTTGGTGCGGGCTTTGCAATCGCCAAATTTGGAATTTTGTTCTAGAGCGATTCAACCTGAATTGAATTCAATTCAGGTTGTAAAATTGCTCGTTTTAAAAAGACTACAGCTTGTCAGATGAGGCGTAGCCGAAGTTGACATGCTGTAGAGCTCATCACGCAAAAGCGGATACCAGGTTTGCTTAAAAAAGATGTACGTTATATGGCTGTTCGAAAAAACAATAAATGCTATTGACCAAGTATTTTTGTCTGAATTTCAGCTGCCGCAATTATCGGCCCAGCTATCCTTTCTTGCAGAAACACAACAATTTTATCAATATCATCGTTGCCATAATCTTTCTCAGGAATAGTAACAATCATACTATCACCGTTCCATGTACTAAGCTGCGTAAGAGATCGAACAACATTATAATAGGTAATGTTGCGGCCTGAATTTTCGCCGCGTTTGATGTCAACACTTTGTGATGAGCGCACAAGCGCAAGCCATAATATTCCATTTTTAACGGCACTGTTTTCTCCTGCCGTTAGGGTCACCTGCACACCAAGATCTGTACGAGTCCATGAAATAGGAAGAAACGTCTTGCGCACAAAAGTCTGTGATTTAGCAATAGCCCTGTCAACCTCAACCTTGTAGCTGCCGACGTGGTAAGACTGACCATTAAGCACAATCTGCGGGGTATAGACTTGCTTATCCCCCCGGTGTTTTGCGTAGGCTCTTTGACGTTTGCTGTGAAGTGAGGATGCAAAGGTATCTTTCCAACCAAGATAATCCCAATAATCAACATGAAACGTAAGTGCAATCACATCCTTGCGTTTGGACAAGATCCCCAAATAGGCATCTGCAGGCGGGCAAGATGAGCATCCTTGAGATGTAAAGAGTTCTACAACAGGTTTCGGTATGGTTTGTACAGGCTCAGATGCTTTTGCCAGTTTTACACCGATAAGGCCAACGCCTAAAACAAAACATATCAAACATGCCAACATATAACGAGAAATCTTAAATAGAAATGTCATACATGTCACATTTCTTTTAGCATCCCACGGTGTCATCTCAGCAAAAGCCGGGATCTCTCTGAAATCTTCGTTGAGATACCCAATTTCGTCAGAATGACGATGGAGTGCCTTTAGTTCTTTCGTCATAACGTTGTTTCTTGCAACCTTATTACATTTACGCTTTTATAGAGTATTTCTATAATATAGCGCATTAGGCTTAAGATGTTTCGATTTTTCTTTCACATCTCAGTCACGCTTTGGTGATCCTTATCACAAATCAGTATCTTAAGCAGCAGCAAGATTACGCAACACATAATGCAAAATTCCACCGTTGCGGAAATATTGCAATTCGACCTATATTTAAGAAGCACGATATCAAATAATATCTCATAAGATAGAATTATATTATTTTATTTCGCTCAAAGCAAAACGAGAATCAAGCTCTAATATTATGCAATTAAGTGTGAAACAGCTGGCGTGCAAACGTAAAGATATTGTTATTTTTGAAAACATCTCCTTTTCACTTCAATCCGGCAAAGGACTGCTTGTTAAGGGGGCCAATGGCTCAGGCAAAACAACCTTGCTTAAAGTCATTATGGGGATGTTGCCAAAAGCTAAAGGAACAATTTTGCTAGATGGTGCAGATCCGGAATTACGGTTTCAACAAAATATACACTATATAGGACATGCCAATGGCATCAAACATACTCTAACAGTTAGAGAAAACCTGCAATTTTTCAGTTCTTTTTTTTCGGAATTTAAATCTAATGAGAAAACATATCAGGATATTTTACAGGATTTAAAATTAGAGGGTTTGGCAGATATTCCTGCCGGGTATTTATCTGCAGGACAAAAAAGAAAGCTCGGACTCGCCAGGCTATATTTTGGCAATCGCCCGTTGTGGTTACTCGATGAGCCAACGGTATCCCTCGATCAATCTTCTCAAACAATTTTAATTGGCCTGTTGAACCGCCATTTACAAAATGGCGGTATGCCCATTCTTGTGACTCATATCGCTTTGCAAGGTTTGGATCTTTCAGGGGAATTGGTATTACAAAGCACAAGCCAACCTGAAACATATTTGTCAAATGACACAACAGATATGATGTATGAGGCGCTGTAATGAAACCATTTTTGGTGCTGCTCAAACGGGATATCTGGCTTAGTGTGCGAGATGGGGGATCAATCATCACAGCTCTTGGCTTTTATGTAATTGTGATTACCTTTTTGCCTTTAGGGTTAGGGCCTGATGCCAATCTTCTCAGCCGTATTGCCCCGGGTCTCGTCTGGATTGCCTTAGTGTTGTCTTTGCTGCTCTCTATGAATCGTATTTTTGCTCACGATTTTGAAGATGGATCTTTAGAGGTCATTTTGCTCGGCGCACTCTCGGTGGAATCTGTTGTGGTGGCAAAAAGTTTGGCTCATTGGATCACCCATGGCCTTCCACTCGCCATATTTGCCCCGTTGCTTGGTGCTTTATTACATCTTGAGGCAAACGGTTTTATTTTGCTTAGCTTTACAACATTGGTAGGAACTATTGCATTAAGCTTTTTAGGCGCCATTGGAGCAGCATTAACTTTAGGCATAAAACAAGGCGGCCTGCTCATGCCATTGCTGATTTTACCGTTTTATATTCCTTTTCTTATTTTCGGAACGGGAACTGTTGCTGCAATGCTCTCTGGTCCGGGGTCTTTTGTGCAACCATTGATGATATTATGTGGTTTAACACTGGCGGCCCTTGTGTTATCGCCTATTGCATCAGCTGCGGCATTACGCATCAATATGCAGTAATGTGATTTGAGATATATCTAGAATATGACCGACATAAACGACATAAAAAAATCCCAGAGCCTCTGGGCAACCCTGGCCGATGCCCTAAACAGATATGCCCACCCAGCTTTTTTCATGAAGGTCTCTGGTGAGATATTGCCCTGGCTTATCGCTATAACGTGTCTCACTTTAGCAATTGGAGTGTATTTGAGTTTTCAAGTTCCGCCAGATAATCAACATGGCTATACGATTTTAATGATGTTTGTGCATGTGCCAATGTCATGGCTGGCGATGATGGCATATACGCTTATCTTTATTTCAAGCATTGGGTATTTGGTATGGCGACATCCTATGGCTGATGTGGCGGCACGATCTGCTGTTCTGATAGGAGCCTGCTTTACCTTACTTGCTCTGATAACAGGGGCCTTATGGGGCAAACCCGGCTGGAATACTTATTGGCAATGGCAAGAACCCCGCATCGTTTCGGTGTTGATACTGTTCTTTTTATACCTTGGCCTAATTGCTTTGCGAGCTGCAATAGAAGACAAGCACCAAGCACGCATTGCCACCGCCCTGCTTGCAATAGTTGGCTTTGTGATTGTGCCAATTATAAAGTTCTCGGTTGATTGGTGGGCAACGTTGCATCAACCAGCCAGCATTTTGCGCCTTGATGGGCCAAGTGTACATTCGGCTTATCTTCTTCCCTTGTTGATGATGGCATTGGCATTTACACTGTGGTTTTTCGTGCTCTATCTACTTTCAATGCGTAATGAAATTCGGCGCCAACATATTGAAGCTGCCCAGTTTAAGCGCGTGCATCAAAGTTTACATTCGTGAGAGACATATGTTTGATTTTGGAAAATACACAGATCTCATTTTTCTATCCTATGGCATCGTTTTTTTCGTGCTGGTACTTTTGAGCTGTTCCATACTTTACTATGGAATAAAACTAAAACAGCGTGTTGCGCTTATTAAAGGCCAAAAACAACAAGCCTAACAAACAAGAATATATTCGATAAATAATGCAAAAAGAACCTGAAAGTCAGACTAAAAAAAACACCACCACAAAACCAAAATCTAACATTTTCGCATATACCCCGTTTATCGTGTTTGCTTTGCTAGGCACTCTTTTTGTTTATGCTTTATCCTCAGATGATCCCTCCCTCGTTCCCTCCACATTGCTAGGAAAACCAGTTCCAGACTTTAATCTACCAGCTTTAGAAGGGCTAAAAACACACCAGGACGTAAGTGTTCCAGGGTTTTCGTCTGAAGATTTGCATCAAGGAGAAGTGTCCCTCATTAATGTGTGGGCCTCATGGTGTGTGCCATGCCGGCAAGAACACCCCTTTATAACAGCCCTAGCTCAACAACATGATATTCCTGTCTACGGTCTTAACCAAAAAGACACGCAAACAGGGGCCTTAAATTTCTTGCAAGAGTTAGGCAACCCTTATCGTGCTGTCGGCCGCGATGTGAGTGGCCGGGTGTCTATTGATTGGGGTGTCTATGGTGTTCCTGAAACATTCGTTGTCAATGGGCAAGGACAAATAATTTATAAACATATTGGTCCTATTACCAGCCAGAAAACGGTGCAACGCCTTATTATGGAAATTAAAAAGGCGCGTAAAAACGTTTTAAAAGAATAAGTTATAGCTATATTTTTTACATAAAAAAGAAAAGTTATGGGGTGCTCCACTGGCTCAATTGAAAAATCAGAGCGTGGCACAATTGTCATATAATTGTCTAAATTGAAATTTTTGCCACATTCAGACTTGCCCTTCGTTTTCTCATCGGTGTACATTCTAACCTCGATAGCACATCTTGTAGGCATATCACTTGCTATCGTCTGTATGTAGTTTTAGTATCTTGTTCTCACCTTCAGTTAAGCGTACCTAGTATTTGAGTGAATTGGCTCAAAAAACCGTGGGGTAGCGGTTTTTGCGGCCTAAAATGTTGTTCAGTTAATTAAGGGGGCATCCACTATGGCGTGGACTGACGAGCGTGTAGACCTGCTCAAAAAATTATGGTCAGAAGGACTTAGCGCAAGCCAAATTGCAAATCGATTAGGCGGCGTAACACGGAATGCTGTTATTGGGAAAGTACACCGCTTAGGGCTATCTGGCCGGGCGACAACGTCTCGTGTAAAGTCTGTAAAAACGCGAAAAAACACTGCTAAGTCACCCAATAGAGTTATTAAGCCGAAATTCATCAATGTTGCTCAAGCAGCACTTAAAAAAGGGCTTGATGAAAAAGCTCTCAGCAAAAATGAAAATGTATCTCATGCACTTGAGGAGCTCTTTATCCCACCAGAAGAGCGTGCAAGCATTACTTCACTAAAAGAAAACAGTTGTCGTTGGCCAATTGGCGATCCAACAGACGATGACTTTCATTTTTGTGGGCGCAAAAAAGTTCCAGGAACACCTTATTGCGAGTTCCACTGTCAAGTTGCATTTCAGCCCGCCCAGACACGGCGCAGAAAAAAAGATTTCAAACAACTTGCAGGTTAAAACACACTTAAGATTTACGAGGGCGTTGGCACTTAAAAGGTAAATGTCTACAAGATTTAAAGAATAAAGAGGCCAAAAACTTGTGATATTTACCTTTTCAACGAATTAGCGGGGGCGATAAAAGAGCCGCAGGAAGTTTAACTTTCTCGGCTCTTTTTTATTTTCAACTCTTTGGTTAAATCCACCGACTTCAAGTCGGTAAAACGGGCTTCAGTCCGTCCTTGGCATTGACAAAACACTCTCAGTCTGTGATTCAAGCGAAGGCTAAAATATCATCAGAATTTCAAAGAGATATAAGATTTTGTGGGGGCACTGTTGTTAGTTTTATATGGAAGTAAAATAAGTCCATTTTAAATCGTAACCACTATAAGTAAAGAAAAAGCCATATTCTAAAGACATTGAGGGTCTAATAATTTCAATTATGAAATGCTCTTCATTGTTTTATTGTGCTTTTTTTATGTGTCTGTTTTACCTCGCCATTGCGCAGATGCAGCATGCCTTGTCCCACAAAGGGGCGACGGGCGTTGTTAAAGAACGCATGGATATCATGAGTGAAATTGCCAAACACACGAAGACGCTGCAAGCCATGCTCTCAGGAGCTAAAAATTATGATGCAGCAAAAGTCAAAACGGCTGCGCAAGCAATAGGAAACCACGCAAAAAACAGCCCGCCACTTTACCCAAAGGGGAGCCTGCAACACCCAACAGAAGTGCGCGAAAACATTTGGACAGATTGGGAGGAATTTCAAAAACAGTTCAAGTATTTGCAAATCTATGCAAGCGCATTAGCTATCTCAGCTGACAATTCTTCTAATCCGAGATATCGACCAGGAAATATCAGTGCAGCCGACAAGTTTTCAGACGGCTGGCCACAGCCTGCATTCTTACAAACGCTTCCGCCTCAAGCTGCTTTTCTTTATATTTCAGAGACATGCCGCACGTGTCATAAAATGTTTCGGCGGGACAAATAAAAAATGCACCGTCATTCCAGCGAAAGCTGGAATCTTAAAAGAAATTGCAGCAAGAGCCCGTCCTTTACTTAATTAAGCTGAGAGTGGGGTGCTAATAAAAAAAGTAATTTTATTATTTTTAAGCTGCAAACCTTGCTACCCACGGATCTCACCGCCAGTCGCTTTTTTCACTTGTGCAACAATTTTACTGGAAACAGCGTCAATATCATCATCGGTCAGTGTTTTTTCTCGCGGCTGTAGCGTCACTTCAATGGCAAGTGATTTTTGCGTTTCATCAACCCCAGAACCTTGGTAGATATCAAAAAGAGTGACATCGGTAATCATCTTTTTATCTGCAGCAAGAGCCGCTTTAAGAACATCCCCACTTGGCGTATCTTTATCAAGCAAAAAGGCAAAATCTCGTTTCACAGCTTGTAAATCTCTCTGATCAAGTGCTGATTTTGTAATCGATTTTTTCTTAGCACGAGGAAGCGCTGTAATATCAAGCTCAAACCCAACGACAGGCCCCTCGATACCATAAGCCTTAAGAATAGCCGGATGGATTTCCCCAAAGGTCCCAAGCAATATTTTAGGCCCAAGACGATAACATCCTGATCGCCCAGGATGGTACCACTCTGGCGCATCACGGGTAATTTGCACCTTTGCAGGATGTTGTCCAAGCGCCTGTAACACAGAGGAGCTATCTGCTTTGGCATCAAAAAGATCAACCTCGCCAGCAACGCCATCCCAATGACGGCCAGCCCCATTTAATTTTGCAGTGCCGCTGCGTAAACCCGCAGCGCATAAGCGTTGGCCTTCTGGAGTATCACTTAAATAGGTTTGGCCAATTTCAAACAAAGCTGTATCTGCAAACCCGCGATCATGATTGCGCTGGATGGCACTCAACAATCCAGCAAGCAGTGATGGGCGCATATGCGACATATCAACCGAGATCGGGTTTGCCAGTTGCAGCTCGTCCTGACCACCAGAAAATAACTTGGCCTGAGATTTTGGAACAAACGACCAGGTTACAGCCTCGGTCAAACCGCGCCCAGCCAGCAGACGGCGCGTCCGGCGCACACTTTTTTGTGTGTTGGTCAAAACTGGTTTTGCAATGCCCGAAATGCCGGGCAACTCTGTCGGGCGCACTTTATTGACCCCATAAATGCGAATAACCTCTTCTACCAAGTCAGCAGATTGGCTGACATCAGGCCTCCAACTCGGCACAATCACATGTAGTTCTTTTGTCTCATCCTTACCATCAGAGCCCTCAACAGCAAAACCTAAGCTTTTGAGCATCTTTACAACACTCGGTGCTTTGATATCTTCACCAGTAAGTCGGTGCACTTGTTTGGGATCAAACTTAAGAGTGGTTTTAGGATCTGGCACTTGCCCTGCGATGACAGTATTACTTGCAGTACCACCACAAATATCGAGGATCATCTGAGTGGCCAAGTCGATTCCAAGCTCTACCGATTGCGGATCAATCCCCCGCTCAAAACGATATCTTGCATCAGAAAGAATACCTGTTTTACGCCCTGTCATTGCCGTATGGATTGGATCAAAATAGGCCGATTCAATCAGCACGTTGATCGTCTCTTCCGTACATCCAGAACTTTCCCCCCCCATGATGCCACCAAAACCTAAAACACCGGAATCATCTGCAATAATGCACATGGTATTATCAACGTCATAGGTTTTGCCATCAAGAGCACAAAAATTTTCTTTATCTTTATCTTTGTCATTAGCTTGATTCAGTCCCAAACGGGCATGAAGTGTGCCTTTGAGTTGATCTGCATCATATACATGCAACGGTCGCGCCCGGTCATATGAAATGTAATTGGTAATATCAACAAGAGCATTAATAGGCCGCAGCCCAATCGCCCGCAGCTGATTTTGCAACCAGGTTGGGCTAGGCTTACTTTTTACACCCTTAATATATCGCCCAGCAAAAACCGGACAAATATAACGCTCTTCTTTTTTGAATTTTAAGTCAATATCAACGGGGCAATCAAATTTACCTTTAACGGGCTTTATCGCGCTTTTTGTAAGCTTTCCCAAACCAGCGGCAGCCAAATCACGGGCGATGCCATAAACGCCCAAGCAATCAGGTCGGTTTGGCGTAATCGCAATCTCAATGACCGGATCATCAAGCCCCTCAGCCTCAACAAAAGAAGTTCCAGGTTTTACTTCTGTCTCCAGGTCAATAATGCCATCATGCTCATCAGAAATTTCAAGTTCACGCTCTGAGCATAGCATTCCATTGGATTCAACCCCGCGAATTTTTGCTTTCTTCAGAGTAAGATCAATACCAGGTACATAGGTGTTGACAGGAGCGAACACACCAACCAGCCCTTCTCGCGCATTATGGGCACCGCACACCACCTGAACCACACCAGCACCTGTATCAACTTGACAAAGCTTAAGTTTATCAGCATCAGGATGTGGCTTTGCAGAAACCACTTTGGCAATAACAAAATCTTTGAGCTTTTCCGCGGGGTTGTTGACCTCTTCCACCTCAAGGCCAATCACCGTCAGCGTTTCCAGAATCTCTTCAAGAGTGGCGTCTGTCTCAAGATGCTGCTTAAGCCACGATAGAGTAAACTTCATGAGCTTAAACCTCCGGCAGCGGTAGGCACATCAAAAGGCAAAAAACCATAATGCTTTAGCCAACGCAAATCAGCGTTAAAAAATGCCCGCAAGTCAGGCATGCCATATTTTAACATGGCCAAACGGTCAATACCTAGCCCAAAAGCAAAACCTTGATATTCATCAGGATCTAAATTGACGTTCCGCAGCACATTCGGATGCACCATCCCGCAGCCCAAAATTTCAAGCCATTTGTCCCCTTCGCCAATACGCAACTCATCGCCTTCTTTGGCATATCTAATATCAGCTTCCATGGAAGGCTCAGTAAAAGGAAAGTGAGAGGCCCGCAAACGCATTTTTATCGTATCCACCTCAAAGAAGGCTTTGCAAAATTCTTCCAGCACCCAACGCAAATGCCCCATGTGCGTTTCTTTATCAATGACCAGTCCTTCAATCTGATGAAACATCGGCGTATGCGTTTGATCACTATCGCTACGGTAAACACGGCCGGGCGCAATTATACGGATAGGCGGCTTCTGGGACAACAACGTCCGTATTTGCACAGAACTGGTATGGGTCCTCAACACAAGGCGTGACCCGTCGTCCTTTTCATTAAAATAAAAGGTATCATGCTCTTGCCGTGCTGGGTGCTCTGGCGGGATATTGAGTGCGGTAAAATTGTTATAATCCGTTTCAATATCAGGACCTTCGGCAACAGAAAATCCTAAAGACGCAAAGATTTCAGAAATCTCATCAATAACTTGTGAGATAGGATGAATGCGCCCTTCCGTTAAACCACCAAGGCGTACAGGTAAAGTGATATCTTCAATTTCTGTTTGCAGCTTTTGCTCAAGAACTTGAGCATCAAGAGACGTTTTGCGTGTCGTCAAAGCCTCTGAGATATGCTGTTTAAGGGCATTCACACTTTGGCCAAAGCTTTTGCGCTCACTTGGATCCATAGCACCAAGATTTTTCATCAGCGCAGTGATGCGTCCCTTTTTCCCAAGGGAAGCAATCCGAATATTCTCAAGATCAGGCAAAGTATCAGCGCTGTTTACCTCAGCCAAAATCTCTTGTTCCAGCGCACTAAGATCTGGCCCAGTTTTAACATCCACTGCTGTCATAGGAAGAACCCCAGTTTTGATATCAGCTTGATCGCTTACGCTGTTACTGCAGGTTGTACCTTGTCAATAAGAGCTTTAAAAGCCTCAGGCTGGTGCATCGCCAAATCAGCCAAAATTTTACGATCAATCTCAATACCAGATTTGTTTAGAGCGTCAATGAAGCGACCATATGTCAGCCCGTGTTCCCGCGCAGCAGCATTAATACGCTGGATCCACAAAGAGCGGAAATTGCGTTTTTTAACTTTGCGGTCCCGGTAAGCGTATTGCCCGGCTTTTTCAACGGCCTGATTGGCAACCCGAAACGTATTTTTACGGCGGCCGTAATAGCCTTTGGCTTGTTTTATAATTTTGCGGTGGCGCGCGTGTGTTGTCACACCTCTTTTAACACGTGACATAACGATTTCTCCTTAAAAACAAAACCTTGCAAAACAAATGTTCTCAAGATCTCAAGTTATTTCTTATGTTTTGTATGAATGATGGCAATGAAAAGTTAGCCATAAGGCAAAAATTGCTTCACAATTCTGGCATCAGGTTCGCTGAGAATTGTTGTACCACGTTGATTTCGAATGAATTTATTCGTTCGTTTAATCATACCATGGCTTTTGCCTGCTTGCTTAGCCCGGACTTTCCCACTGCTTGTAAGGCGAAATCTTTTTTTAGCACCACTTTTGGTTTTCAATTTGGGCATTTTGCTTGTCTCCTTAGCGATTTTGAATTTTGAACATTCAGATTGGTGTAACGAATACATCAAGCATTGTGAGCCGCCACGGCATGCCCCGCCGGACAACTCTTGTAAGGCTCGACTTATAGAAGTGAAAAAGCGTTTTAGCAAGATTATTTGCAAAAAAAGTTATGTGGACCTTCCCAGTGATGAACCTCACCAGGCCTTGGATCATAGAGCGGGATAACGATAATAGACATACTGTAAATTAGAAAAACAAATGACCATTCTTCAGGAGGCAATTTAAATTCCTCAATTAATATCTTAAAATCTTACGTAGTTGCTTTCTATATATCGCAGATACTACTTAAGTATTTTCTGCATTCTGATTAATTAGTTGCTTTTAGAACACATTTCCCATGCTATTTGGCAACATAATAACAATTCTAAGGCGGGAGTGATAACACCCAAGAAGTTTTGCCTAAAAGTTAACATATTTCATCACGTTAAAGGTATTTAATGTCATCGTTTTTAATGAAAATAGGAAAAAAGTTGAAGCTATTTTTTTTGCCATATAGTACAAATGTACCATGAATAAACCTTTTTTCAGTGCTATTAGTATTTCATGGAAGAATACGGGTTTTTAGGTAACTATTTACCATGAATAGCATCTATCTGTATTTTTCTCGAGGTTATGGTGGCAATTGACCAGAATTTCTATTCTTAACTTTGTCATCTGAGCCTTATCTATGCTCTATGTTGAGCAAGTTCCGAGAAAACCTCTTATGGGCTACAGCAATGTAGCCCTTTTTTTTCCTTTTTATTCCCACCGAAAAAAAGAATATAGCACGTGACGCAAGCGTGGATACAGATTTTTCATGAAAAGGTGTTCATTATCAATAAATTAGAGCATATCAAGTGAGTTTATCTAAGCGTCAACAGGCCCTAGAGCGATTCAAGCTGAATTGAATTCAATTCAGGTTGTAAAATTGCTCGTTTTTAAAAAACTACAGCTTTTCAGATGAGGCGTAGCCAAAATTGGCATGCTTTAGGTGTATTTTATCATAACCTTAGCTCTTCTTTAATGGAAAAAGACTATCCTGTAGTGTGAAAATATGCCGGTTTTCAGCTCAATTTAAGTGACACAAAATGCATATTGTTATCGCCGATTCAAGTCGAGTAGGTTTGGAAATTTTAAAGCGCATGCTGAAAGAGCGCGGTGATACTGTTGATACATTCACAGATGGATTAAAAGCATATCGGTTTCTTGTCGCAGAGCAAAATATTGATGTTTTATTAACAGGCTTTGAGCTCACCTCCATGTCTGGGCTCGAATTATGTTGGGAAGCACGGCTTTTGGCGCAAACCCGGAACCCAATCTATGTTATTGCCATGTCCTCCACCCACGACAATGATAAGTTAGTGCAAGCTTTAGACAGCGGCGCAGACGATTTCATTCGTAAGCCCCCATCTCATGAGGAACTCTTTGCCCGTTTCCGAGCAGCAGAACGGCTCAATATGATGCAAAAAGAACTGGTCCATCTGGCAAATATAGATCCTCTTACAGGTGTCTTTAACAGGCGTGCTTTCTTTGAAAAAGCTCACAAAATAATGGATGGGTTACAACCGGAGCAAAATTTCTCATCACTTATGTTCGATATAGATCATTTTAAAAAAGTAAACGATACCTACGGTCATGATATTGGAGATGAGGCAATCCGCAAAGTCGCAGAGCAAGCAGGCGTTGAAAATGCCATTGTTGGCCGCCTTGGCGGAGAAGAATTTGCTGTCCTGCTCAGTGGGTATTCAAGTGCACAAGCCTTTGATATTGCAGAAACCATCCGAAATGGAATTGCTGCCCTCTCAATTAAAACCAATCAAGGTATACTGAAAATGACATGTAGTTTTGGTGTCAGTGAATACCGAGACAATGAAACCATTGATGATATGCTAAAACGTGCTGATATTGCCCTATATCAAGCCAAACACAACGGGCGAAATCGCGTCATTATGTTTGATGAAAATCGCTTGCGCTTAGTCCAGTAAACTTTATTTTCCAGCGCTATTGACGCCGCTTTGAGCCTTTCCTAAAGTTTAACCCATGACCAAACCTAATCTCTCAGCAGACCCTGTTTTGCATGCTCAAAAATTAATCCAGTGCAAAAGCATAACCCCAATAGAAGGGGGGGCGCTAACCTATCTCGAAGATATTTTATCCAAAGCAGGGTTCGCTTGCCACCGCTTATCCTTCTGCGACAATGAAACCCCTGATGTTGAAAACTTGTACGCCCGGATTGGCACGCAGCCGCCTCATTTATGTTTTGCCGGCCATACCGATGTCGTCCCACCTGGCGAGGAGCGTGATTGGACATTCCCTCCTTTTGCCGGACAGATTGAACTAGAAACACTATACGGCCGCGGTGCTGTTGATATGAAAGGCGGTATTGCGGCTTTTCTTGCAGCAACTCTTGAAATTTTACAAAACCAGGAAAAATCAAACCAATCGTTCAAAGGCTCGCTAAGTTTTTTAATCACAGGTGATGAAGAAGGCCCTGCGATTAATGGCACCCAAAAGCTATTAACCTGGATGAAGAGTCACAATGAGATGATTGATCATTGTCTTGTGGGAGAGCCAACCAATCCAGAATATTTAGGTGATATGATAAAGATCGGTCGGCGTGGCAGCTTAAATGGGACCTTAAGCATCAAAGGCAAACAGGGCCATGTTGCCTATCCAGATAAAGCGCAAAACCCAGTTGATAGCTTGCTTGCGGTGCTCACCGCGTTCAAAGCGAAACCGCTAGATCAAGGAAACGCCCACTTCACTCCATCTCATCTTGAAATTACATCCGTTGATGTTGGCAATCCTGTAACCAACGTGATTCCCGCCCAAGCCGTTGCCAAGTTCAATATTCGCTACAACACTTTACATACGCTAGAGAGCTTGAAAAACCATTTGCGCACCATTGCATCAGATATTTTGGCCCCGCGAAACATAAATTATAATTTTCGCTTTCACAAACCCAGTGAATGCTTTTTAACCGAACCAGCAGCATTTAGCGATTTGTTGGTATCATCCATTCAAGCCGTGACCGGAAAAACGCCAGAGCTCTCGACTAGCGGTGGCACATCTGATGCAAGATTTATCAAAGACTATTGCCCGGTTATAGAATTCGGTCTGGTAAACGAAACCATCCACCAAATTGATGAGCGTGTTCCGGTTCAAGATTTGAAGGCCCTAAAAGAAATTTATAAGACGTTTATAGAAAAGTACTTTTCAGCTCATAACCCCTGAATTTGGCGAATGGCTGCTTCTATCTTAAGCTCTAGCATTTTCTGACCAATGTCTTGCGAAGCCATCATGGCTTTGCCGTTGCTCCCAGTAAGGCCATTTTTATAAGCAACCAATGGGCGTGAGCGCACCCCCTCACCATAAACCGCAAGCAATTCAGACGTATCACGAATGCCAGCATGGGAACCAATATCGCTCATGCGATATCCTTGCGTTTTTAGCCATTCAATCTGTCCGTTTTCGCGGTAATACTGATCAATATGAAAAACGCGGACACCCTCTTTACTCCATTTGGCATCAAGCTGTTTGGCGACTTTATCCTGAACCGCCATACTATCAAAACTATCGCCGACAATCAGAATTCTCTTAAAACCATGGGCTTTATAACTTTTGGCAGCAGCTTCTAAAACCCGCTCAAAAATGTCAGGATGCAAACTCACAGTACCGGAAAATCTCATATGGCGCGTTGGTTTAGGTGTGATATCACCCTCAGGCACATATGCCATAACAGGAGCAACAAGAGTGTTGCCAATGCGTTTGGCAATCTCACTACTGGTGTATTTTATAATGTAATTATGCTTTCCGAGAATGACGTGAGGTCCATTTTGCTCAGTCCCCCCTGTCGGAATAATAACAGTGTCATATCCGTTTTGCTGTGCTTTAGCCACTTCTGTCCAAGTCAAACCCTCGGTATGTACAGAAGGCAAATTAAACTGGCTCGCAACGCCAAATCTCTCCCAAACGAACAAAACACTAAAAAGTACAACAAAAAATAGAACGGCAAAAAACGCAAGTCTTGCGGAGCCTTGTGTCTTATAACGCTTTAAAATAGCCAGAGCATCTTGAAAGGGCTTAATGTATAGGTCTTTCACTGAAAGGTAAGGATTTGGGTTGTCTTCACTCAATCCAAAACGAAGTTTTTCGTAACTCTTGGGTATATACAACGTACCAAACAAGTTGTCCCAAAACGAAAAAATTAGGCCCATATTTTTATCAAAATGTTTCGGGTCAATGCTGTGATGAATTTGATGTTGTGCGGGGCTGACAAAAACATAAGACACCCATTTGGGATAATTCAGCCAAATATGAGAATGACGTAAATTATACCCCACAATATAAAATGCAAAAACAATAACATTCAGATGAAACAAGGTATAAGGTGATGGCTCTTTCCCTGTTAAGTAAAAGAACCCGGCAAACGCCATCCCGGTGAGAACGGCAGCCGCACTTCCTGTCAAAAACATATCAACCGGGTGCATCCGGTATAACGTCATCGGTGTAAGCACCTCAGCAGAATGATGAACTTTGTGAAATTCCCACAACAGCGGAAGGCGGTGGTGCAAGTAATGCAAAAGATAAATAGCAAAATCAAAGCACAAGACCACAATCACGGTATATGCAATAACTGAAAATGGCGTAACAGCAAAAGCAGGGGTTTCAAGTGTTCCAAAAACTGCATTTAATATCTCGATAAAAAGATTGGCGAAGGTATGCATCCCAACCAGCAGCTGGGAAATCAAGCCAAAATAAATCAAGCTATTTACAGCGAAAAACTTATAATCCTGAATGGAAGATCTATGTAAAAACACATCGCGGTCAAAAACATACTTAACAAAACCTTTCTTAACAACGTCAGGTCGGCTTCCCACTTCTAGTGCCCGAAGTGAAAGGTATGAAATAATCGATAAAAAGAAAGCAGATAACAGATAAAGCAAAAAAATGCGTTGATTGGGCACAAGAATAGCCAACCATTGCGTAACCGTTGCGTTTACAATCTGATTTAAAATGTCCATGGCTGAAGATCACAAATAGTGTTTACAAGTTTTCTGTTAGTTTTTAAAAAAATTCCCTCCTCGTCATCCCGGACAAGCGCCGGCCCAAACGCTGTAATTTCAAAGGAAAATGCTCCGGCGCCGGAAGATATTTTGGGCCGGGATCTCATTTTCATAGGAAAAGTTGAGCAGATTTCTTGAGATTCCCGCTTTCGCGGGAATGACGATGAGAGTTTTGAAATTTAAAACACACCTTCTTTATCCAACTAAAAATTAAAAGTAAGGCATAGCCTAACAAAAATTATTTGACGTTTGCTTTACAGGCTCTAAAGCGGTAATACCGTTAAAATCTATTAATCGACATTATCCAATAAGAGAAAGCCCCTTGAAGTACGTAAGCACACGAGGCACAGCACCTGAATTAGAGTTTGAAGACGTGCTATTGGCAGGTCTGGCCGAAGATGGTGGGCTGTATGTTCCAGAAAATTGGCCCAAGCTCTCTCAAGACACCATCAAAGCATTCGCCAGCAAGCCTTACACGGAAGTGGCTTTTGATATTATGGTACCCTTTATAGGCTCAGACCTTGATGAAGCCACATTTCGTGAGGTGATAGAAGAGGCCTATGCCAGTTTTGAACATCCCGCCGTTGCCCCCTTAAAGCAGCTTGATACCAATCAGTGGATTTTAGAGTTGTTTCATGGTCCAACCCTGGCGTTTAAAGATTTTGCCATGCAAGTGCTGGCGCGCCTTATGGACATCGCGTTACAAAAACGCAACCAGCGTGCCACAGTAATAGGGGCAACATCTGGCGATACTGGCGGTGCTGCAATCGAAGCCTTCCGCGGACGAGAAGCTATTGACATCTTTATTCTGCACCCTGATGGCCGTGTCAGTGATGTGCAGCGCAAACAAATGACAACCGCCACTGAAAAAAACGTCCATAATATTGCACTGCAAGGCACCTTTGATGATTGTCAGGCCCTCGTTAAAGCATTGTTTAATGATCTAGAATTTCGTCAGCAGGTCTCACTTGCAGGCGTCAATTCGATCAACTGGGGCCGCATCATGGCCCAGATCGTATACTACTTCACATCAGCCGTGGCGCTGGGCGCACCACACCGAAGGGTGAGCTACTCAGTTCCGACAGGAAATTTTGGAGATATCTTTGCAGGATTTGTTGCCCGGAAAATGGGGCTGCCCATTAATAAGCTCATCATTGCCACCAATGTTAACGATATCCTAGCACGCACTTTAGAGACAGGTCACTATCAACCTCAAGGCGTTGTCGCAACGCAAAGTCCAAGCATGGATATCCAGGTCTCAAGCAACTTTGAACGTCTGCTCTTTGAACTCTCAAATAGAGAGGCCCCACGGGTTTGCGCCCTCATGGATAGCTTAAAAGAAAACAGGGCGTTTTCCTTAAATGAAAGCGAATTGGGCCAGTTTCGCCAGGGCTTTAGTGCAGAGCGCGTGCTTGAAAATGCTATGAAAAATACCATTGGCGAGGTATATAAAACCGCAGAATATATCCTTGATCCCCATACCGCCATCGGCTTTGCCATTGCAAATAATGATGAGCAGCACAACAATGATATTCCCATGATCACATTGGCAACGGCCCACCCGGCAAAATTCCCACAAACAGTAAAAGATGTAATTGGGCAAGATCCACCCAGACCAAAACAATTAAGCGCACGCTTTGATGCACAGGAACGTTACGATGTATTGCCAAATGACTTTGCGATAATCAAAGCGCATTTATTAGAACACTCAGCCGTGAACAAACAGATATAGAAAAATAGATTATGACTATTGAAATCACAACACTTGAGAATGGATTGCGCATTATCAGTCAGGATATGCCGCATTTAGAGAGCACCTCTTTAGGCGTTTGGGTTAATGCAGGTACGCGCGCCGAAAAACCGGACCAGCATGGTTTGGCCCATCTGTTAGAGCATATGGCGTTTAAAGGCACGCATACCCGTTCGGCTCGTCAAATTGCAGAAGAAATAGAAGCTGTCGGCGGCGAGTTAAATGCGGCCACAAGTATTGAAAGCACATCTTATTACGCACGTGTTTTAAAAGACGATGTTCCCTTAGCTGTCGATATTCTGGCAGACATCTTGCAAAACTCAACATTTGATGAAACCGAATTGGAGCGTGAAAAAGATGTGATATTACAGGAGATTAAAGCGTGCGAAGATAGTCCTGATGATGTCGTTTTTGATCTTACACAAAGTACGGCTTATGCAGATCAAGCAATTGGTAGGCCAATTCTAGGAACAGCTGAGACTATTGGTCAAATGCGATCCTCACAATTGTTTGGCTATATGACACAAAACTACACGGCCGATAATATGATTGTTGGTGCCGCAGGAGCTATATCTCATAAAGCCTTGGTTGATTTGGTGGCAACGAAATTCGCAAAGCTAACCTCAACCAAAAAAGAAAAGCTTCAAAGCGCCCAGTATTATGGTGGGCAAAACCTCTCGGACCAATCCTTTGAGCAAAGCCACGTGGTGTTAGCCTTTGAAGGGTTCGAGTATAGACATAAAGATTACTATGCGGCGCAAGTTTTAAGTGTGCTGCTTGGCGGTGGAATGTCATCCAGACTATTTCAAGAAGTGCGCGAAAAACATGGGTTATGCTATGCAATATATTCTTTTTGCTGGGGCCTATCAGATACGGGCCTTTTTGGCATTCATGCTGCAACTGGGCCAGAACACGTAACACAGATGCTTGATGTGATCACACGAGAGTTAAAAAAAATTGCCAAAGACGGGCCAAGCACACGCGAATTAGATCGGGCAAAAGTGCAAATCAAAGCCGGGCTCTTAATGGGCTTGGAAAGCAGTGTTACCCGATCGGAACAACTCGCGCGGCAATTGCTTGTTTTTAATAAACCAGTCTCAAATGATGAACTGATTGCAAAAATAGATACAGTAAGTGTAGAATGGATCCAGAATTTAGTGAAAGAGATGACAACCCACTCTTCTCCAACATTCTGTGGCGCGGGACCAATGACAAGCCTACCCCCATATGAGACACTAAAAGACAGCCTTAGAGTGTCATAGACCATACATACTCATAGCAAGGGGAATTAGCATCTAAAGGGATGAAAAGATTAAATGGTTTTTCTTCGGTCTGGATTAAACACAGATCTCGCAGTAACACTTTGTGAAGAAGACATTATTCTGCGTTTGCCCCAGGCTTCTGATTATGCCCCATGGGCTGAATTAAGATCGCAAAGTCGTGATTTTTTGGTGCCATGGGAACCGAAATGGTCTCGCAACGAACTCTCAAAATCAGCCTATCGCCAACGGTTACGTCACTACATGAAAAATGTGAAAGATGGCTGTGGCTATGCGTTTTTTATCTTCAAGAAAAGCGATGATAGCTTTATCGGTGGCATCAATATCAACAACATACGCCGCGGCGTCACCCAAAGTTGTTCTGTCGGTTATTGGATTGGTGTACCCTATGCGAATCAGGGTTACATGACAAAAGGCTTAAACAGAGTTATTCATTTTGTTTTTGACAGTCTCAAATTGCACAGACTGGAAGCAGCCTGTCTGCCAGAAAATAAGGCATCCATACGTTTATTGGAAAAAAAAGGGTTTCGTGTTGAAGGTTTAGCCAGGCAATACCTATTTATTAATGGATTATGGCAAGATCACATATTATACGCTTTGCTTGAAGAGGATTTAAAGGGTATAAACAAAATAGCTTAAATAAGGTGCATGCGGTTTACATTGAAGTGGGGCTTTTGAGACAATTCATGCTTCTCAATCTATTAGACATATTCGTTTGCAAAAAAACAAACAGATCCGTCTCAGATACACGGCAGCCTCTTAAAACAGGGCATAGTATATTGAGTGCCAAAACAGACCAATTGGAAGACCAACATACGGATAAACAAAAAAGCATCCGCAAGCTGTTTTACATACAAAAGCTTTTGTATGTTTTAATAGCCTTTGTTCTCATGTCGGCATCTTTATCTCATGCACTAGAGCCAATTATCATTGGCGAAGACCAAGAACAAATAGACATAACAATTGCAGGAGAGCTCTACGAAGGGCGAGGCGATAGCCTTCAAGTGGAAACCGCTCCGGGAGCAGACGGCATCGCAGGGCGGATGTCGGTTCAGGCCTCAACACTTGGCACGAATCCAAACTGGATCGTGTTCGCGCTTTCAAATCCTACCAATAGGCGTATTGAGCGGTGGCTTACAGCAGATCGCTATAGCATTATCAACTCAGGAATACTCTGGTCCAATCTTGACTCAGGATATTTGACACAACTCACGCCATCCTTGGGCTTTCGGCCAGAGCGCATCGAAAATGATGATACCGACATCTTTAAAATTGAGCTGGAACCAGGGGCAACAGTGACATTTGTCGCAGAACTGGTCTCAGACCGTTTTCCAAGATTGTATCTCTGGAAAACGCCAGCATTTGAAAAAAAATTACGAAATATAACGCTTTTTCGTGGCATTCTATTGGGTGTTACTGGGCTGCTTGCAGTTTTTCTCACAGCAGTTTTTGTGGCCAATCATAAGGCGGTTTTTCCGGCAACAGCAATTTTTGCTTGGGCCGTAACAGCATATCTTTGCGTAGATTTTGGCTTTTGGCATAAGTTGTTTCAACTCAAACCAGAAGACAATGCCATGTACCGCGCCGCAGCAGAAGCCTCTATTGCGGCAAGTTTAATCTTGTTCTTATATACTTTCTTGCGACTATCACTTTGGCACAAATGGATCAGGCTGGTCTTTGGTGTATGGCTGATTGCCCAGGTATTCCTAGTCTTTTTTGCAATAATTGATGCCCGTGTTGCCGCAAGTTTTGCCCGTTTGTCATTTTTAACAATTGCCAGTACGGGCAGTATTTTAATTTTTTATCTCGCATTACGTGGACAAGATCGCGCGCTTTCTTTGGTGCCAAGTTGGTTTCTCTTTTTGGTTTGGATCTTTGCCTGCGCAGTAACAATTCTTGGCCATGTTTCAGGTGATATTTTTGTAGCTGGCATAGTGGCCGGTTTGGTGTTGATCGTTCTATTGTTTGGTTTCACTGTGACCCAATTTGCTTTCCGTTCCAATGAAATGGCATTCGGAGGGCTGTCAAGCAAACTTTATCAAGGGTCTCTTGCCCTTCACGGGCCAGGATCTGCCATATGGGAATGGAATGCCAAGCGTGATAGCATCAATGTAAGTGAAGAAATTGACGAGGCCCTTGGCCTCCCTCATGGAACCCTGAGCTGTCCGGTCGAGGAATGGGTGAAACATCTGCATCAAGCAGACGTGGATCGTTTTAAAACTTTACTGTCTTCGTTTAAGGAGCAAAACGGTGGCGAAGCACGTTTAGAGTTTCGGTTGAGGCGATCAGATAACTCCTACACATGGTATGAACTTTCGGCAAATTGCATGCCAGAATCTCAATACCGCAGTTTGAAGTGTGCAGGTATCTTACGCGATATCACCCACACCAAACAATCCCTACAACGTCTTATGCATGATGCAATTCATGACAGTTTAACACATTTGCCAAACAAGGAGCTTTTTCTTGACCGCCTAGCCACTTCGATCACGCGAACTCAAGAAGAAGGGGCAAACCGTCCAATAGTCATCTTTATTGATATCGATAAGTTTAAAGATTTAAACAACAGTTTAGGCTTTGGCATTGGTGATACCATGCTGTTGATTGTCGCCCGCAGGTTAGCACGCTACCTCAGCCCACTTGATACACTAGGTAGAATAGGCAGCGATCAATTCGGCATTATACTAGTCACGGAAACAGAAGCACAACAAATTGCAATGCTAGCAGAACGCGTGCGGCGTTCTTTGCGCAGTCCTATGAAAATCTCTGGCAAAGAAATTATTCTAACTGGCAGTATCGGCATTTCTGTTTTTGATGGTCATCAAACCACCAATAAAGATCTTTTACGTGAAGCAGAAATGGCGATGTACCGCGCTAAGAAAGCAGGAAGTGATCGCATTGAGATGTTTAATCCGTCCATGCGGGATGAAAAAAATGATCGGTTGGCCTTGGAAACAGAACTGCACCGCGCGATAGACAAAGGGCAGATTAAAATCCTATACCAACCTGTTATGCAGGTTGAAGATGAGGAGCTTTGCGGTTTTGATACTGTTATCACCTGGGAGCACCCAAGACTTGGTACATTAAATGCGCATGATTTTCTGCACATCGCAGAAGACACAGGATTAATTGGTCAGTTGGGCAGTTATGTTCTGGATCGAGCCTCACGCCAAACAGCCAAATGGCAAAAAATCCTGCGCCGGGATGAAGAACCGCTGTTCGTTAGTGTAGATATTTCAAACAGACATGTGTTTCGTCATGACTTGATAAAAGACTTCCATTATGTGCTTAAGCGCGAGATCCTCCCTAAAGGAGCGTTACGTTTGGCAATTGCAGAATCCCTTGTGATGGAAAACCCAGAACATGCTTCTGAAATTTTGGGGTGGTTAAAAAGTGCAGGCGCGAGCTTGATTTTAGATAATTTCGGTGCAGGATATTCATCATTAAGTTATCTTGATCGTTTTCCATTTGATATCATTCGGCTTGATAAATCCTTAATTGAAAATAAGGAAAATGAAACCACGGCCTTTGCTATCGCAAGATCTATCGTTAAATTGGCCCATGATCTCGGCAAAGATGTTGCTGCAAATAACATCCAAAGCGAAGAAGAAGTTTTCATTTTGCAGTCTTTGAATTGCGAATACATGCAAGGTTCTCTCTACGGTGATCCGCTAACAGACAGAGAAGTCACCAATCTTCTCAATACGGTCAAAAAATCAAGCAAGTCTGCCTCGAAAAAGAAAAAATTAAAACAGCAAGCTCAAGCATCACAAGCTTCACCAAAACAAGCAAGCACTCAAATAAATAACCCGCAAAGCTACAATCAACAACAATACCATAAAAGCGATGTGGTATCGGATCAATATAACCATCAAACTCAAAACGGATACTATGCTGCGGCTCAAAACGCGCCAGAGCCACAACTAAAACAAAGACATTATCAACCTCAAGAACCAGAAGTTGTGCAAAAGCTGCACCCAGATGCAAATTTCAATGTACCTCCACGTCAAGCCAACACGCAAAGACAGAACGCAATACAAGACACGAAACCACAACACTATGACATATCTCAAGAGGGATATGCCGAGGGTGGCCGCCGTAACAACGCACAAACCAACCAACACATTCCAAAGCATCCAAAACATGCTGAGAGTGCAGTGCCCCAGGCTTTGGCAAATGCGATGCAATTTAATTCAGATCAGCCTATTTTACGACCCAAAGGGGTAATCAAACAAGCAGCATTCAACGATGATATCCCAGATGGTCAGAACTTTGTTGCAAAAACAAATGAACAAACAGCGGTTGAACATGAGGTCAAGCATAATATAAATACAAAACCACACAATAGCGGAATGCCAGATGTCATGTTACCAGCGTCTTCTTACCTAAAAAAAGATAAAGCAAATACTGAAAAAGCAGCAATAAAGACCCCATCTTTACAAGGCCCGCAAGAAGCACAACAAAAACTCTCAGATTTTAACAAAGCCATGCAAAAACAAATGAGCTCTGTATCAAGGCGCACTCCAAAGTCATTGAAACCTAAGGAAGAAGAAGCTATTCCACCTCATATTTTAGGATCTTTGGAAAATTAAAAGAAGATTACAATTCAGAAAGCTCAAACACATAGCGTTTTGAACAGAACTCGCATGTAACGGATATCGATTTTCCATCTTCTTCAATCATGTCCTGACGTTCAGTCTCACTAAAATTAAGCAATACAGATTTGATGTAATCCCGAGAACACTTGCATCTATCGTATATCGGAACTGTGTTGAACACACGAACCTGTTCTTCATGAAACAAGCGGTACAATAATCGCTCTGGCGTGAGCAAAGGGTCAAGAAGTTCATGATCTTCTAGCGTTCCTGCCAACAGGTGAACGCGATTCCAATTCTCATCGGCATTGTCATCATGCAGAACTTCAAGGTTTTTATCAGGTGTTTTATATCCTCCTTGAGAGGCCGTATCCTGTATCATAAGACCGCCAGCACGCCAACGCCACACCTCATCTTTCTGGCCAGGGTCTGACATATAGTGTTTTGCAACGGCTAATCGGATATAGGTTGGCAATTGTTCTGATTGACGAAAATAAGTATCCGCAGCATCAGACAACCCTTGTCCTTCCAAGGGAACGATGCCTTGATACCTCTCCATATCAGGGCCTTGATCAATCGTCATAGCAAGATGACCATGCCCTAGCAAAGAGACGTTTTTATCAGAAGGTGAAGCTAGGATATCATTCAGACTATCCTTATCATATCTGACATAAGCTCTGACAGATCCAGACGTTTCATATTGCACGACAATTAGTCCAATTGCGCCATCTGATTTGGTTTGTAAAATCAAACGCCCCTCAAATTTGACCGAGGCCCCAAGCATAATGGTCAAAACCACAGCTTCTCCCAAAACATCAGAAACGCGATCCGGATAGTTATGTCTTTTGATAATATCATCAATAGCGCTACCCAAACGGATAACGCGGCCATTCACTTGCGCATTTTCGAGAAAAAATGGCAGTACAGTATCATCAGTTGCAAAAGGAGAAGAGGGAGTATTCATGCTCTATGATCCTGGCGTTTTAACCACAGTAGGATTAAGAAAATTATATTTTAAAGACCAAAACTCACAACGTCATTCCAGCGAAAGCTGGGATCTCATCTTTATAAGCGAAGATGTAATATTTTGCTTGAGATCCCAGCTTTCGCTGGAATGACGGAGAGGTTTTTTTAATCCTACTGGAGTTATTTTAATTATTAATGACACAAGCACCAATTTAAAATAGCCTTTTGCACGTGAAGGCGGTTTTCTGCTTCATCAAACACAACAGATTGAGGCCCATCAATAACTTCCGCCGTTGCCTCATCTCCACGATGTGCGGGAAGGCAATGCATGAAAATAGCATCGGGCTTGGCTTTTGTCATAAGAGCACCATCAACCTGAAAGGGCCGCAATAGATTACAGCGCTGTTCAGCATCACTTTGCCCCATCGACACCCAGACATCGGTAATAACACAATCCGCATCTTGCACAGCCATATCTGGTTGCGGGACAAAATGCACATTGGCATTTTCATTTTTCGCCCAATCCCATAATTCTTGTGCTGGGGAGAGTGTTTCCGGACATGAGATATTCAAACGAAAACCAAACCGGGCAGCAGCATGCATCCATGAGGCCG
Source organism: Pseudomonadota bacterium (assembly GCA_039033475.1). Lineage (GTDB taxonomy): Bacteria > Pseudomonadota > Alphaproteobacteria > Rhizobiales > CBDHHC01 > JBCCCO01. Next base: position 44,959 of record JBCCCO010000010.1, read on the forward strand.
CCACGTTGTTACCATCACCAATCCAGGCAAGGGTTTTGTTGGCAATAGGCCCACATTTTTCTTCAAAAGTCAGAATGTCAGCTAAAATCTGGCAAGGGTGAGACTTGTCAGTCAGGCCATTAATAACCGGAATCTTTGCATTTTCGGCAAGTTCTTGCAATGCTTGGTGATCTGTCGTGCGCAGCATAATTACATCACCATATCGTGATAACACCTGAGCTGTATCTGCAATTGTTTCGCCGCGTCCCAGCTGCATATCAGCACTGTTCAATACAAGCGTCTCACCACCAATTTGCCGCATGGCAATATCGAACGAAACGCGCGTCCGCGTTGAAGGTTTGTCAAAAATCATAATAAGCACAGGCTTATGACTGGCAGAACCTTGCACATTTGGCAGGTAGGCACCTGATTTTATTTTTTTGGCATCTTCAATAATAGCTCTAAGGTCATCAGAACTAAAATGATGCAAATCAAGAAAATGGTTGGAGTCCATTTGTCTTAAACTTTCATTTTATCAGGTTTGTTTCAGAGTAGCGCAAATCTTTACATGCACTGTGGAGGCATTCACATGCTTTTGCCATATCTTCTTCAGTGACAATAAGCGGCGGCAATAAACGAACAACATTATCACCAGCTGGGACTGTAAGCAATTTTTGTTGCAGCAACGCATCTACAACCGTTGTGTTCGGGATTTTACATTTTAGTCCCAGCATCAACCCTTCGCGTCGGATCAGCTCAAAAATATCGGCATTTTCATCAACAACTTCAGCAAGCCTTTGTCGTAACCACAGGGCTTTATCTTGCACGGCTTGCAAAAACCCATCTTCCAAGACAACATCAAGCACAGCATTGCCAACCGCCATCGCCAAAGGGTTACCTCCGAAAGTTGATCCATGCGTGCCAGCACTCATACCACAAGCAGCTTTCTGCGTTGCCAAGCACGCTCCAAGCGGAAAACCCCCGCCAATACCTTTGGCAACAGCCATAATATCAGGGGTAATACCGCTCCATTCATGGGCAAATAATTTGCCTGTTCGTCCAACACCGCATTGCACTTCATCAAAAATGAGAAGAACATCGTGTTGATCACAAAGTTCCCGCAATTGGCGCAAAAAACGCCACTCTGCCACCCGGATCCCGCCCTCGCCCTGGATAGGCTCAATGAGAATGGCAGCGGTTTCATCTGTAATAGCCGCTTTTACAGCCTCTAGATCACCGAATGTAACATGGTCAAAACCGGCCAATGGAGGTCCAAAACCCTCTAAATATTTTTGCTGTCCGCCCGCTGCAATGGTTGCCAAAGTACGGCCATGAAAGGCACCATCAAACGCAATAAACCGGAAGCGTTCGTCATGGTTGTGAAACGCATGGAATTTACGCGCCATTTTAAGGCAACATTCTAAAGCTTCAGCCCCTGAATTTGAAAAAAACACTTTGTCAGCAAACGTATTTTGAGCCAAACGCGCAGCAAGTTTTTCTTGTCCTGGGATATGGTATAAATTTGAAGTATGCCAGAGCTTTCCAGCTTGCTGTGTCAAAGCCTCAACCAAATGGGGGTGGGCATGCCCCAAAGCATTAACGGCAATACCAGCACCAAAATCAAGATAGCGTTCCCCAGTTTCAGTGATGAGGTATGCCCCCTGTCCCTTCTCAAAACGAAGATCAATCCTAGCATATGTTGGGAGAACAGCGGACATAACAAATGTATTTGCGGAAACAAGCCTTATATCAATGAAAAAACCGCCAGTTTGGCGGTCCTTTGTTTCAAACATTCAGACTAATTTGCAACTCAAATTGAGTCAATGCGATTTTTATTAATCCGCTGAAAGAGACTGAGATTTTTGAGAGGCACCATTATTCTCCGCGATGTCGATAATTTTGCTCAAAGACTCAATGAATTCTATACGTTTATCTTCAGGCAAAACTTCCAGCAGGCGCTTTTCCGCTATTGAAACCGCAGGACCAGCCTGCTCAAGCGCAGTTTTTCCATCTTCTGTCAGATAAACAGCATAAGCCCTGGCATCTTTTTCTGTGCGAGACCTTTTAATCAACCCCTTTTTCAACATACGCTGAATGATATCTGCAAGCGTAGATCGGTCAACCCCGGTTTGTTGCACCAAGTGTGTTTGATTAAGGCCCTCATTTTTTGAAATAGCATACAACACCGCAAATTGGCGTGGTGTAAGGTTATCAATACTTATTTCTTCAGCAAAGATATCACTGGCACATTGTCCAGCCCGGTGGAGTAAATGAATCGTTGAATCTTTTAAAATATTTTGCGTCATGGTGATTTTGCCTGAACTTTTCAAAAAATGATCGCTTCAAAATCTCGTATCAACTGGACTTCACACTCTGATACGCTGATATGCGATTTAACCCATAATTACGCAATACGTATTATGTCGTAAGCGGATCATAATTTTTTTATATTTTTTTGAGGCAGGGCTATTTTTTTGAAAATTCACCGGTGCCATATTTCTGGATAAGACCGATTTGTGCAATCGTGAAGACCAAAGTTAGCGGTAAAATACCCCAAACTTTAAAAGCCACCCAAAAATCTGTAGAAAAACTGCGCCAAACGAATTCATTTACAATAGCTAAGAAAATAAAAAACAGGCTCCACCTTATGGTGAGTTTATGCCATCCTTCATCGGTTAATTGAATGCCTTCTGCAAAAACAAGCTTTAATAACAAACGGTTAAAATAAAGCCCGCCAAAGAGAATTCCAGCGAACATCAGATTAACAAGTGTCGGTTTAATCTTAATAAAAAGATCATCTTGGAGATAAAGCGTCAGTCCTCCAAAAACCAGCACAAAAACACCAGATACCAGTGGCATTGCGGCAATTTTTTTAAACATAATCCAGGAGCCAGCGAGTGCAATTGTGGTTGCAACCATAAAAGCACCAGTGGCATAGAAAATGCGCTCGCCATCTGGAACATCGGCAAAGCTATTAACGAAGAAAAAAATCCCAATGGGACCGAGTTCAAAAAGAATTTTTAGAATTTGCTGCATAGGAGATATAAATGGACAAGTCTGCTTATAATTTCAAGATGTTAATTTCCAACAATGGCTTGCGCGAATTCATTTGCTTTAAAGGGTTGCAAATCATCAATACCTTCACCAACACCAATTGCATGAATTGGAAGTTCATATTTATCAGCAATCGCAACCAAGATGCCGCCGCGAGCTGTCCCATCAAGCTTGGTCATAATCAAACCACTGACACCGGCTGACTTTGAAAACAGCTCAACCTGGCTTAGCGCATTTTGTCCGGTTGTTGCATCAAGCACAAGGAGGACAGTGTGCGGCGCGCGCTCATCAAATTTTTGAATCACACGCACAATTTTTTCCAGCTCTGCCATCAGATTGGTTTTGTTTTGTAAGCGTCCCGCCGTATCAATAAGCAAAACATCACTCTGTTGAGCTTTGGCCTGCTCAAGTGCGTCGAAAGCAAGACTGGCCGCATCTGACCCATGCTCCCGCGTAATAACAGGAGAGCCCGTCCGCTCTCCCCAGATTTTAAGTTGCTCAACAGCTGCCGCACGAAACGTATCACCAGCGGCAAGCATCACTTCTTTTCCTTCGGTTCTATATTTCTGCGCAAGCTTTCCGATGGTTGTGGTTTTGCCAGAACCATTGACCCCTACTGTTAAAATCACATGCGGGCAATGTTGAGACTGTAGTTCAAGAGGCTGGGCAACTGGCGCTAGTACATTTTCCACCTCTTGCGCCAAAATATGCTTAACTTCCTCAGCAGATATATTCTTATCCTGACGTGTTTTCGCCAGCGCATCCGTAACACGCATTGCGGTCTCAACACCCAAATCAGCTTGTATTAAAAGGTCTTCCAAATCCTGCAAGGTCTCTTCATCAAGTTTGGCTTTGGTAAAAAGGCCTGTAAGGCTTTCGCTCAATTGAGTAGAAGATTTCGATAGCCCGTCTTTAAGGCGCCCGAACCAGCTTTTCTTTTTATCTTGTGCTTTTTCTTGCACTATATCTTGCACGGGGGCAGGCGGCGTATCCGGCGGGTCAATGACGGGTGCGGCAGTATCTAGGTCTTGCAAAGAGGCAGAAGCTGGTGAGATGTTTTCCAAAGCTTCAGCACTGTCTTGTTGAACACTTTCTTGCGATACATCTTGACTCTTCTCGGGCTCATGCTCTGTTTTATCGCTTTTAAAAAAGCGTCCAAAGAGGCCAGACTTTTGCGGCTGTTTGTTTGTGCTCACGAAACAATCCTATGAAATTAAGAAAGGGCAACACCCGTTAGACCAGAATTGTCATACCCGGTTATCCGTGCTTTCACAAGATGACCTGGTTGAAACTTTGGGTTCAGTTTAACTTGTGAAAAATGTGGGGTGCGTCCAATGTCAGGTTTTTCCATCAGCAGTTCAACTTCAGAGCCTGCAATTTTTTTGTGATAACAGGTTTTGACATCATCTGCTTTTTGCCGCAAGCGTGCAGCACGCTGTTTGATAACCTGACGCTCCAATTGAGGCATACGCGCCGCTGGCGTTCCTGGGCGCGGCGAAAAGGGAAACACATGCAAATAGGTCAACTCGCATTCATCAACAAGTGCGAGAGTGTTCTCAAACATGTCATCCGTTTCGGTGGGAAAACCAGCAATCAAATCCGCTCCAAACACAATATCAGATCGTTTCTTCCGAACTTCCGAGCAAAATGCAATTGAATCTTCACGCAAATGGCGACGTTTCATGCGTTTTAAAATCATATTATCACCGGCTTGCAAAGACAAATGTAAGTGCGGCATAATACGGGCTTCAGAAGAAATCGCGTCCATAAGCGGGGCATCTACTTCAATCGAGTCAATAGAGGACAACCGCAAACGGTCCAGGTCCGGAATATGCATTAAAATCTTTTGTACCAATTTTCCAAGCGTAAGCTGGCCAGGTAAATCAGGCCCATAAGACGTCATATCAACGCCGGTCAGCACAATTTCTCGATAACCATTGTCAACAAGCTTACGGATTTGCGTAATCACATCTCCAGCCGGCACAGACCGGGAATTGCCACGCCCATAAGGGATGATGCAAAACGTGCATCTATGATCGCAGCCGTTTTGAATTTGCACATAGGCCCGCGCCCGTGAACCAAAACCATCAATTATGTGAGAGGCTGTTTCACGAACCGACATAATGTCATTCACCTGCACCCGCTCCCCAAGTCCTTGGCTCAAACGGGCAAAAGTCTCGGCCTTCATTTTTTCGTCATTCCCAATAACATGGTTGACCTCAGGCATTTGCGCAAACTCATTCGCATCAATTTGAGCAGCACATCCCGTCACAATAATCTGTGCATCTGGTTTGTCCCGGCGCAGTTTGCGAATGCTTTGCCTTGCCTGACGCACGGCCTCCGTCGTCACGGCGCAGGTATTGACAATCACCACATCATCCATCCCAGCAGTTTTGGCATGCGCTGCCATCACTTCGGACTCATAGCTATTCAGCCGACAGCCAAAGGTAATAAGTTCAGGGCCTTTTTCAGGTTTTGCAGACATGTTCGTTCGTTTTTCTACTTTTTGGACAATATCAAAATGAATATATTGAAGACTTTACAGCGTCATTCCAGCAAAAGCTGGGATCTCAAAATGATTAATTTGCGGCACGTTCCAGAGATCCCAGCTCGCGCGCATTGCATGCGCTTGGCTGGGATGACGGCATATTTTTTTACATATACTTTCTTGTAGTGCTAATTTTCACAACCTTATAATATCTACACTTTTGTAAAGCGGTCTGTAAACAGCATCACTCTCAAGAGACATCTATCTCGCCTTCATATTCAAGTTCAACCGGGCCTGTCATCAAAATATGCTCATCATGTTCGCGCCAGGAAATATGCAAATCTCCTCCTGGCAATGTCACAGTCACATCACGCCCCGTAAGCCGCTTTCTTTTTGCAGCCACAGCGCCAGCACAGGCCGCTGTTCCACATGCTTGCGTCAGGCCAACCCCGCGCTCCCAAACCTTTAATGTTAGTGCATTATCAGATGTCACATGCGCAAGTGAGATATTCGCTCGCTCAGGAAAAAGCGGATGATATTCAAGCACAGGCCCTATTGAGGCAAGGTCATAGGCTTCTATATCATCAACCCAAAAGATGCAATGGGGATTGCCCACATTCACCGCACTAGGGGAATGCAAAACCGGGTCATCAATCGGCCCCACCTGTAGCTCAATCATACGCGTATCATAAAACTCTTCTGATAAAGGAATATCTTGCCAGTGGAATCGCGGAACGCCCATATCAATCGTCACAGACATATCCGCATTCATCACAGCGCCAAGCATCCCGGCATTGGTTTGTATGGTGTTTTCTGTACGCTCAGTCTCTGCAACCATAAGTGCTGCCACACACCGGGTCGCATTGCCGCAGGCATCAACCTGCCCACCATCTGAATTGTAAATGCGCATAAATACATCGGCTGAGTTCGGTCCATCCTTAGCCTCTCCTTTTGGGTGTTCAAGCACAATCACTTGGTCACAGCCAACGCCCTGCTCCCGGTCGGCAATGTATTTAATCAATGGCCCACTCAGTTCAACATGGCTCGAGCGATGATCAATAACAACAAAATCATTGCCAAGCCCGTTCATTTTGCGAAAGGGTATGTGAGGTTTAGATGTCATGCAGGTATATATAGGGAGAACTCTTTTTTAAGTATACGATAATTTTTGCATTGTAACCCTAGTTATGGATAAGAAAATTGTATTTTAAACACCAAAACGCGCCACCGTCATTCCAGCGAAAGCTGGAATCTCAAGCAGAATATTATTTCTTTGCCTTGAAAAGTGAGATCCCAGCCAAATAACTTTTTTCTGGCGTCGGAGCATCTTTCTTCAAAATTACACCATACGGGCCAGCGCTCAAATAGCCAACAGGCGATAGCGCACTCAATGGAGACGCTTGGCTGGGATGACGGAGGTGTTTTTTATTTTTTCCTTATCCATAACTGGGGTTATTACAGGTTTTCTACAGTAAATCCGCTCAACAGATCGCGTTGCAATTTGCACATTGACATATTTGACTAACATCTCTATGCCTAAGCAAAATTATCTATAAGAAATAAAATTAAACCAATCTGCACAAGAACAAACTAGAAAGCAGATTGGCCCCATCCGTCGGCGAGGGTTCGCTCACGGATGCGAATTGCGTTGGAAAAATGCCTTTAAAACACTAGGGCCAAAATATGTTTGAAACCTTATCCGATCGCCTCTCAGGCGTCTTTGATAAACTCACAGGGCGTGGAGCACTTAGCGAAAGCGATGTAAGCAGTGCCATGCGCGAGGTGCGCCGGGCCCTGCTCGAAGCCGATGTTGCCCTAGAGGTGGTCAGAGAGTTCACCGGTAAGGTCAAGGAAAAAGCCGTTGGCAAAGAGGTGTTGCGTTCGGTCACTCCAGGCCAGATGGTGATAAAAATCGTCCATGATGAACTGGTAGAGATGCTCGGATCTGAAGCAGAGCCAATAGATTTAGCAGCAAGCCCGCCAGTCGGGATTATGATGGTCGGGCTCCAAGGCTCAGGGAAAACCACAACCACCGCCAAAATTGCCAAACGTTTGTCAGAGCGCGATAAGAAAAAAGTGCTCATGGCCTCGCTTGACACCCGCCGTCCAGCCGCACAAGAGCAGCTCAAAGTGCTGGGCGAGCAAGTGGGCGTCGACACACTTCCCATTATTGCAGGTCAAGAGCCGGTACAAATTGCCAAACGCGCCAAAGAAGCAGCACGTCTCAGTGGTTATGATGTGGTCATGCTCGATACCGCAGGCCGTCTGCACATTGATGAAGCTCTCATGATGGAAACTGAACAGATCCGTGATGTAGCAGGGCCCCATGAAACACTTCTGGTCGCAGATAGCCTTACCGGTCAGGATGCCGTCAATTTGGCAAAAAGTTTTAACGAGCGCATTGGCATTACAGGCATTGTCCTTACCCGTATCGATGGCGATGGCCGTGGTGGTGCCGCCCTTTCAACCCGCGCTGTGACGGGGAAACCGATTAAGCTTTTGGGTGTCGGTGAAAAAGTTGAAGACTTAGAAGACTTCCACCCCGAGCGGATTGCAGGGCGCATCCTTGGCATGGGTGATGTGGTCAGTTTGGTGGAAAAAGCTTCCGAGCAGATTGATGCCAAACAAGCCGAAAAAATGGCTAAGAAACTGCAAAAGGGCACCTTTGACCTTGAAGACCTTGCCGAACAAATCAAGCAAATGGAAAAGCTTGGCGGTATGTCCAGTATGCTTGGTTTCTTGCCCGGCATCGGCAAAATGAAAAAGCAGTTGGATGCCGCAAATCTAGACGATGGCATGTTCAAAACACAGTTGGCCATGATTTCTTCCATGACTCGCAAAGAACGCCGTGCGCCAAAAATTCTCAATGCCTCCCGCAAAAAACGCGTTGCCGCCGGCTCTGGCACAACAGTACCTGAAATCAATAAGCTGCTGAAAATGCACCGCCAAATGGCAGATATGATGAAAAAAATGGGCAAAAAAGGTGGGCTTGGTGCGCTCTTTGGGGGCGGTATGCCTGATATCCCGCCAGATGCTTTGGAAGAGATGTCAAAAGACGGAGCAAATATGCCAGCTGGCACTGATGCCCTCTCAGCTCTTCCGGGTGGTTTAGGAGGCGGTCTGCCCGGAGGTCTGCCTGGCCTTCCTGGTGGAATGGGCGCTGGATTGCCAGGCCTGCCGGGACTTCCCGGTATGCCAGGAGCAAGAGGTGGCTCAAAAACCAAATCAAAACGAAAGAAAAAAAGATAAGCTGAATTGAATACACACATTTATTTTAAATAAGGAAAGAAAATACTATGGCACTTAAAATCAGACTCTCTCGTGGCGGCACTAAAAAACGCCCATACTACCGCATCGTTATCGCTGACAGTCGCTCTCCTCGTGACGGTAAGTTCATTGAAAAGGTGGGAACATACAACCCGCTTTTACCGAAAGACCATGAACAACGTTTTACCTTCAAAACAGAGCGCATTCACCACTGGATTTCTCAAGGTGCAAAGCCAACAGATCGTGTCTTGCGCTTTCTAGATTCAGAAGGGATTCTAAAGCGCGAAGCCCGGAACAACCCGAAAAAGGCTATTCCAGGTAAAAAAGCGCAAGAGCGCCTAGAAGCCAAACGCATCGCAGAAGAAGAGGCAAAAGCCGCTGCAAATGAAGCTGAAGAAGCTGCCACGGCGTAATAAAGAGTTGGCCTTAACAGAATCGAGCGTATGGCAAGTAACGCGAAAACCAACTTAATTTGTTTGGGTGGCATTACAGGTGGCCGTGGCATAAAGGGCGATGTGTTGATCACATCATACACCGAGCCGCCCGAAAATATTGCCATATATGGTCCTCTGTGGGATCAGCACCAAGAGCGAACCTTTCTCATTGAGCACTGCAAGCCAACGCCTAAAGGTGTTATTGCTCATATTAAGGGTATTAACACCCGTAATGATGCAGACAATCTGAAAGGTCTTTCTCTGTACGTGCCACGCAGTGCCCTACCAGATGATGAGGCGGATGAAGACAGTTGGTATCATGTGGACCTAATTGGTTTGCGTGTTCTCGAAAATGACCAAGTTGTAGGCGAGATTATTGCTGTGCCAAACTATGGCGCGGGCGACCTCCTTGAAATCAAATGTGATGACACCTCCAAAACACTACTCATTCCATTCACTAAAGAATGCGTCCCAAAAGTCAGTATAGAAAAGGGAGAGGTTTATATTATTAGACCTGAAGAGTGGGATGGTGAGTTGGATTAAACCCGCTCGCCCTTGAGCAGTCGGGGCAATGAGCCAGATAAACCAGCGGCCTCCTTCATAAAAAAGTCTTTAAGCATGGGAGAGCGCTGAACAAGTCCAAGGCCAATATCTCGAAGGGTGCGCAATGGCATAAAGTCATTAGAAAACAAGCGGTTCAACCCATCCATAACAAAAGCTGATGTCATATTGTCAAGCCGCCGCCATTGCACATATCTTTGCAAAATTGCTTCAGACCCAAAATCTAGCCCAAGTTTTTTGGCATCCAGAACCACTTCACAAAGTGCTGCCACATCACGCAAGCCAATGTTTAGCCCTAGCCCGGCTATCGGGTGCACACCATGAGCAGCATCCCCCACAAGAGCAAACCGATCGGTCACATAATGCCGCGCCAAATGTAAGCTAAGCGGAAAATGCGAGCGCGGCCCAGCCAGCGTTAAATCTCCTAAATCATGACCAAAACGTTTCTGCACTTCGGCTATGAAATCATCATCATTAAGGCCAATCAAGCGCTCTGCAATTCTCTTCTTTTCACTCCAAACAAGAGAACACCGATTGCCCGTAAGCGGCAATCTGGCAAATGGGCCTGATGGTAAAAAATGCTGCACTGCATGTCCGTTATGTGGCAATGCGTGTGAAACAGTGCTCACCAGGCCCACCTGATCATAAGACCAGCCAATCGTTTTAATGCCAGCTTTTTTACGCAATTTAGACCGCCGCCCATCCGCAGCAATGAGCAAGTTGGTTGTGCACTGACGCCCATCAGAGAGCCAAAGACGAAGGCAGTGTCCGTTATGTTCGAACGTCTCCACCGCACAAGGTGGGGACAAGATAACGCCAGGATCATCGGCAATGACCGTGTTTAAGCCAGCACGAAGCACTGAATTCTCAACAATATATGTCGCAGGTCCTTCAGGGCCATAGTCTGTATCAAATTGCAAAAATACCGGGCGCAGTACATTTTCCAATGCGCTGTCGGTAATTTCCATCCGGTGCACAGGTTGCGCATCGCCAGCAATTTCAGACCAAACCCCTAGCACCTCAAGCAAGTGTTTAGAGCCAAGGGAAAGCGCCGATGCTCGGCCATCAAAGCGTGAGGTGTTTTGATGATCAGCAGAAACTGGATCAACAACGAGGCATTGTAGGGTATGATCAGAGCAAAGCGAAAGTGCACTTGCCAGAGCAAGTCCGATAAAACTCCCTCCAGCAATGACAACGTCATAATGCTTAAGGTCAGTGTGCTTATCAGTATGCTCAGGTGTCGAATAGCTCATAATAACATTTTCAAAAATTCGTATCTATATCCAATAGGATTAAGATAAATTTACATTTTAAACATCAAAACGCGTCAGCGTCATTCCAGCGAAAGCTGGAATCTTAACAAAAATACAGCCGAAATCCCAGCTTTTGCTGGAATGACGAGGAGGGGGTTTTGTTAAAAATTTCATACTTTCTAGGAGCTTAAAAGACATTTGTTATGCAATGAAGTCCTAAATAATATAAGGATGACAAAAAGACCTTTTTTACAACAATAGGATCATCCCATGTCAATTGCGATCGAAAATCTGCTCAATTTACTCAATCTAGAAACACTGGAACATAATTTGTTTCGTGGCAATAGTCCTCAAGAAGGTTGGCAACGCGTGTTTGGTGGGCAAGTTATTGCGCAAGCCTTGGTTGCGGCAACAAGAACGATAGAAGATCGTATGGTCCATTCCCTTCATGGTTATTTTCTCCAAGCCGGTGACCCCAAAGTCCCAATTATATATGAGGTTGAACGCATTCGTGATGGCAAAAGCTTTAGTACCCGGCGGGTTGTCGCAATCCAACATGGCCGTGCTATTTTTTTCCTATCAGCTTCATTCCACAAACATGAACCAGGCCTTACACACCAAATAGAAATGCCAGATGTTCCTCAACCAGAGACCTTACCAAGTGAAGAAGATCTCAAAAAACAATTTATTAATACGCTACCAGCCAATATTAAAGCTTACTGGGAAAGAGAACGCCCGATAGAAATGCGCTTTGTTGATTTTTCCAGATACCTAGGCGACAAACCACGAGACCCCAAACAGTACATTTGGATCAAGGCCACAGGAAAAATGCCAGACGATCAAGCTTTGCACAATTGTGTCCTAGCCTATGCATCTGATTTTTCTCTGCTTGATACCAGTCTGATTGCCCATGGGCGCACGTTGTTTGACCCCACGCTCATGATGGCAAGCCTTGATCACGCCTTATGGTTTCATCGCCCCTTTCGCGCAGACCAATGGTTGTTATACGCTCAAGACAGTCCCTCCTCTAGTGGGGCAAGAGGTTTCAGCAGAGGCAGTATTTTTGATTCGGAGGGAAACCTGATTGCATCTGTTGCACAAGAGGGTTTGATACGCGAAAAAGCGCAAGAGTAAAATTGGTTAAAAAAAAGGCAATATCTAAAAAATTGAATAAACAATAGTCAAAAAACAAAAAGCGAGAGAATTTTA
>JBCCCO010000011.1:0-47861 GCA_039033475.1 Pseudomonadota bacterium
CCTCATCTGCTGTATATTTTGATGAAATAGAAATCGCTTTCCCCATGACAAACCTCCCCATTCTGTTTGTAATCTTGAATCATATTCGCTGAGATTTGGGAAGACATAAGATGAGTCTCATTTAATGAATGTTGGTATTATGCAGCTCATTGCGCTTGGCTATTTCGACTGAACAGCCTAAAATCTGCTCTGTCGCTGTTGAGAAAGTCTCAGCCGAATATCCACTATCGGCCAATATATTGAATGCCTTATAAAGCTCATCCTTATGTCTCCCAAATAATATCAAGGCTCCGGCGCTTGGCCGGGATAATGGTTTTTTTTGCATTTTTTCTTATCCGTAACTAGGGTGTGCGTACACTTAAAAATTCAGTAGCTATTGATAAACTTTCCTAAAAATTCGAGCCCAACGCTTTTTATGTCGGTCCTGATGTATTCCTGAATGATAAGCCGTGCTGACAATCAATGGCAAAACAGAGGTCGCTTCGGCATAGACCATTTGCTCCAATGTGCTATCAACTTTACCCCAAGAATTTGCTTCACGGAGCGTTGAACTAGAACACGCGCCATCACGCACATCAGCAACAGTAATTTGTACAGCATATTTATGCATCTCAGCATTCTTACCGAGAAGCTCTGCGCAGACAACTGTATCTTGGGCAAAGTTTTTGGGAACACCGCCACCAATCATAAACAACCCGGTTGTGCCTGCTCTCGTTTTGATATCAGTTAACTCTGCAAAGTCTGCGATTGAATCAAGAGACATACGATCGCCACGAGCATGGCTCTGATGCAACACCAACCCAAAACCAGCGCTTGAATCCGTGAATGCAGGACAAAAAATGGGAACATCGTGCTCATAAGCCAATTGCACAAGGGACCTCTTCTTTTTAGCATTTCTTTGCAACCATTGTCCCATTTCTGCAATAAATTCCCGTGAAGAATAGGGGCGTTTTTCCAAACTGTTTGCAATCCCGGTTATCGTACGATCACAGATTTGCAATTCATCTTCATTAATAAATGTATCATAGATGCGATCGATACGCAGATCTCTTAACTCCCTATCATCACAATGGGGATCTCCTTGATAATGCCGGAAACCGAGGGCTTCAAAAAAATCCATATCAACAATACTGGCCCCAGTGGCAACAATAACATCAACCATATTAAACCGAATAAGATCCGCATAAAGCTGCATACACCCAGCGGCTGATGTTGATCCAGCAAGCGTTAAAATAACGGTACATTTTGGGTCGGCAAGCATGTCTGCGTAAATTTTTGCAGCTCTGGCAACATCTCGTGCCGTAAATGACATATGCTCCATCTGCTCAAGAATAGGTCGGGCATCAAAAGATGTAATATCAATATGCTGAACTGGCCGGGAAAGAAGTTCAAGTTTTCGGCTTTCGTCACTCATGGTGTTTGTAAATCCAGTAAATTAAGAAACTTCTTCATTTGCGGAAACTGAATATTCAGGTACTTTTTCATTTTCTGGTTGATAAAGAGATAACATCGGCTCATCTAGCAGCTGAACATAATCATACTGGCCATATCCGTTAAACTGCGTTCGAAACACTTCAGCATAGGCGCCCAATTGCCCTATTTCAATAAAATCACCTTCGCCAATATTGTCTGGCAATAGATAGGGACCAGGCATAAAATCCGCACTATCACATGTAGGCCCATAGAAAGAGAAAGGCTTATGTGTAGAATACACAGTATTGCTATCAATTTTACGAACCGGATGAACAAAGTCATAATGAGCCGCATCATATAACAGACCATATGCCCCATCATTAATATAGAGGAAATTCTCTTTGCGCAGATCCACCTGAACAATTGCCGATACAGCTTCTGCTACAAGGGCACGCCCTGGCTCACATAACAGCTCACACGTTTCAACTACATTCATACGCTCAAACGCTCGCTCAATTTCAAGCATATACTGATCTAAAGCGGGAGGCGTCATATTCGCATAAGCTGAAGGAAAGCCACCACCAATATCAATGCTATCTGGCAATACACCAGAATGGGAGATCAAAGCGCTTATGTTGTCCATAACATGCCCATAACAACTCGGCACCATAGCTTGAGACCCTATGTGAAACGTCAACCCTAAACGTTGGGCATAACGGCGCGTTTGCAGCAGCAGGCTCGCAACATTTTCCATTGCAATACCAAACTTACGATTGAGATGCACATGCGCTGTTGAATTGTCGCAAGCGATACGAACAAAAAGATTTAGATCTTTCGCAAAGTCCGTTACCTCATTGATTTTCTCAAGCTCTGCTTCGCAATCCAAAGCAAAGTTTCTCACACCAAAATCAAAATAAGCTTTTGCAATCAAATCCCGAGACTTCACTGGATTCATGATATAAATGTCGACATCATTTAAGGAACATACTTGTTCAATCTCAGAAAGAGACGCAACATCAAAACAGCGTATGCCAGCATCATACAAAGCTTCAATTATAGGCTGTGAATTATTTGCTTTTATAGCATAGAGTACTTTTCCAGCAAAATGTTGCAAAAACCAGTGTGCTGCACGCTTCACTGAATGCGGCCTAAGAGCAACGACAGGACGCATTGGTGTAAAGCGCTTTAGCATCATCTCAGCAGATTGATACGTATCCATTTCATAGAATCTCTAAATATTACAAGAGGAATAGAAACGCCTTAATTCAGTGTTCCTAAGTCCAACAGCCGGAAATGCGTTAGAATGATTTTATCAGCTTGTAAAGCTCTTTTTCGGTCCTCATCCATTTATGCATAATATGTCAAGCAACATACGCTAAACATTTTAGAAATTAATTGAATTCAGGAATACTGTGATATTAACAACACTTCTAATAACACTCCTAACAAAAATACTTAATTAAGAAGATTAAGCCATGATTTTTCCATAATTTATATTTAATCCAGAACATGGGAAGCTGATTAGATATTTTGGGTGGAAGTTAAACATGCTTAAGAAGAATAAATTAAGCTATGTTAACGGAAAGAGTGTTTTATAAGACAAACTCGCTCATTCTAATGGCATGCTTCACACTATTCCTCATATAGCAAATAAAAAATGGCGCTTGATTAGCTGCTTAAGTTTGGAAGTTGAAATTTTGTTTCAACTAACAATCTTGCTGTGAAATTAATACGCCAAAGCACAATAACCAAACTAGGCTTTATGAGGAGGGATCTCAGTGGCATCTATTTCCGGCGAAACCAAAACATGGCACAAAATTTCGTTAGACTTCACATCACCCAAAGTATTCACGGAAGAACCAGATACATTTCGTGATTATCGCTTAGATGTCACCTTTACAAATCAAGATACCGGTGAAGTTATTAAAATTCCTGGATTTTTTGCTGCAGATGGTGATGCCGCAAACACCAGTGCAACATCAGGAAATGTTTGGCGCGCTAATTTTAATCCCCCATCAGAAGGTGAATGGATTTACGAAGCATCTTTTAGAGCTGGTAATGACATTGCTGTTAGTACAAATCCAAATGCTGGACAAGAAGTTAATCTGAGTGGTAAAACAGGCAGTATTACAGTAACCCCCACAGATAAAATAGGGGATGACTTCCGCGCCAAAGGGATGATTCTTCAAGATGAAGGGACGCACTATCTTCAACATCAAGGAGATGGAGATTATTTCGTGCGTGGTGGCCCCGGCATCCCAGAAAATTTTCTTGCCAACCAAGAAATAGATGGCACTAAGGGTGGTCGTCATGATTTCTCAACGCACGCCAGACACTATGATGGCGATGGAGAGACCTGGAAAAACGGCCAAGGCAATGAGGTGTTGGGAGCAATCAACTATTTGGCCGACGATCAGGATCAAAATACGATGTATGTGATGCTAAATACCATTGGTGGAGATGGCCAAGATGTTGGCCCTTGGGTTGATGACGATCTCTACGGTGTCCAGACACACGCAAGGTCTTTGCAAGATGCTATAGATAAAACGCCTGGCGTTAATAAAGATTCATTTTCCACTTTTGACGTGTCAAAACTTTCCCAGTGGGAAACAATTTTTGATCACATGGATGAAAAAGGCATTTACAAGAATATTCTTTTACAAGAAACGGAAAATGATCAAATGCTACTTGGCGACGGCAGCACTCCTGTTGCAGGTAGCTCTCTAAGTGTTGAGTACATGCTCTATGTCAAAGAAATGATAGCGCGCTTTGGCCATAACAACGGACTTCAATGGAATCTCGGTGAAGAGAATTCAAACACTCAAGAAGAACTGCAAGATATGGCTGAATATATCAAAAAGGTTGATGCGCATGATCACCTTGCGGTAGTGCACACTTTCGGTCACGGGAGACAAGGCCACGAGAAGGTTTTAAAACCACTTCTGGGCAACGAAGATTTTGATGGAGCGTCATTTCAGCTCCCCGAATCTGAAATACGAGATGCAACAATAGAATATATAAAAGAGTCTAAAGAAGCTGGTGACCCTTGGGTTATTTCATGGGATGAAGATTCAAGTAATAATGCTATAATTGAACCAGGTAGCAACAACCCAGACAGCCAAAATGAAGTAACTTTGCGCGAAGGGTTTTGGGGACACCTCACGGCAGGAGGCAGTGGGGGAAATTGGTATTTTAAAGGAGAGCCAAAGCCCGGCGCTGATATCCATTCAGCTTTATCTCATTCTTTTGATCAAAATATGGATGATTTTACCGGTTTTGAATCGGTATGGGGATGGACCGCAGCAGCGACGGAGTTCTTTAACCAGTACATTCCTTTTTGGGAGATGGAAACGAGGGACGGTCTTACAACAAATGAAGGAGACTATGTGCTCGCCAAAGAGGGAGAGTACTATGTTTCTTACCTCAAATATGGTCAAGCAGATGACGTAAAATTGGATCTAAGAGGTCAGAATGGTGAGACATTTGTAGTTTCTTGGTATGACCCTCGCAACGGAGGTGATCTTATTGAGGCGGGCACAGTTTCAGGTGGTCGCATTCATGACTTTGATAATCCACCAAATAGTGTTGGGAAAGATTGGGTCTTGTTAGCGCGCAATGTCAATAGCCCAGAAAAACCTCATGCAGGAAAAAATTATTTCAATAATTCCTCCAACACTGATGATACCAGCCTTACAACTGACATAAATATAGACACAAATCCAGGAGGAACACCTACTTCTAATCCACCGAAAACAGACTATAATCTTTCAAATGACACAAACAAAACAAGCACAAATAAGGGAGATGCGGAAATGATATATGGAGGACAAAACGGCAAAGTCTTAATGGATGCCTCTAGTGCTAAATTGAACGGACCTTGGAAAAAGAATGAAGGCTGGGTTCATTATGATACTGACCAAGATAATTATAGCGGCAGTCCAAACCAAAATCATGTGCTAGAACTCAACTTTATTCCCGATAGAAGTGGCGCTCAATATGTATCCTTTGAAGCAATGAGAGATAAAAGCCTCCAAGACGAAGGAGCGCGATGGGACGAACACAATGATGCGCACATGAGAGTTTTTAATGAAACAACAGGCGAATATGTGGCTTGGGTAGATGATGATGGTGGTACACATAATAGCTGGATAAAGGTCCATTTTGGTGGCGCATATGGTGTGAAGCAGACCGCACATAAAGTAGATTACGTCCATAGCAAAGGAGCGCTTGAATATAATCATGCCGCAAGATTTGACGCTGTAGCTGGTGACGAATATCGAATAGAAATAGGAGGACGTTCATCTGGTGTACAGATTGATAAAGTAGCTGTAAACCACGGTAGTATATTACATGACTTAGATGGGCCTGTATCACCTACAACTAGCGGACAACAAGTTGCCCCACAACCTCAGCCGCAGCCAGAACCTGAACCACCTGTATCAAATGATCCAGTTCTCGTTAATAAGCCAGCTCCGGTTAACAAACCAGATCCGGTTTCTAATGTTGATCCAGAGCCGCAACCGCCTGCAAATGACCCAGGTTCATCAACAGCAGCACCTTCAGCTCCAATTCCTGGGCCTGGGATTGCCATTGATCTTTATCTTGTTGACAGTAACACCGGTCAATTCAAGGGCAAACTTGGAGAGCATGTAAAATTTAATTCAAATAGCGAGGAGACAATTGTTGCTGTTCCAAATGGACAAGTTGATAGAATGGAAATTACTGTTAATAATGACGTAACACAAACTGAGCATGTTGCACCTTATGCCGCATTTGGAGATAGCAATGGTGACTTTGAAGCAGGTTCATTTCGATCTGGATTAAATGAAATCTCAGTCGTTGCTTTCGACAGTAATGGCAATGAGATAGGTTCTATACAGCAGGAGTTTATTGCCCATTATGGTAATGACGTGCCACATCCAATAGAAGAACCAACACCACTTCCAAGTCCAGATGATGAGCCAGATTTTGACTTTTTCATAGTGGATGCAGATAGCGATACAGTACTCTTAGAAGTGAAAGATGGTGAGACTTATGATCACGATATTGTTAAAGATTATGACAATCTCGCTGTAGTGGCAATTCAAGATAATGGCGAGCAAAAACTTGATATCGGAAGTGTTGTTTTAGACCTGAATGGTAACAAGATTACAGAGAATGTTGCGCCTTATGCATCATTTGGTGACTTAGATGGTGATGTATCCGGTAATGGTTGGAGCTTAGATATCGGAGAAGAATATACGATATCAGCTGAAGCTTTTTCTGGCATAGACGGAAGAGGCGCTTTTCTGGGTGAGGAAGATCTTACATTTGAATTTTCAAACAAAGACAGCAAAATAACAGAAACAAACAGTACAATTAGTCGTACAGAAGCAGACGCTCTTGAAGGTTTAGGATTAGAAGTCGCTAATAACTTAATCTTGGATTTCTAACACACAATAGCGCGCACAAAGCATAAACCTACGTTCAAATAATTTATTATGAGCGTAGGTCCAATAAAATGAATTTGAGATTATACTTTTACAAACTTTACTCTTTTCACAGACACAAACAAAACAGATACAAACAACGGAGAAACTAGAATGGTTAGTGTAGGAAATGATGGTCTTGTCGTAATTCAAGCAGAAGATACCCAATTTAAAGCACCATGGAACGAAAGAAAAGTTGAAGGTCGAACAATCCTAGAGTGGGATTCTCCAACTGACTCTTTTACACAACCACAAGATACATTAGAATATGAATTCACAGTTGATGAAGCTGGTGATTACTTCTTTAGCTATTATGGATATCGTGATGACACCGGTGAACCAGATGACCGTAATAATGACTTTTTCATCTCTTTAAAAGATAGCGATGGCAATACAATATTAACTCCAACTAAAGTTTTCTTTGGTGGACAGCGTGAATCATTTCAATGGGGTACGACTTTTGATAAAAATCATAAAAAATCAGATGCAAAATTTGAAGATCTTGAACCAGGTGAAACATATATATTAGAGGTCTCAGGTCGTTCAAGAGATGCAGCGTTTGATAGAATGCATTTGAGCACAGGTGATCATAATACAGATCCGAATGCGCCAGTTTCTCCAACAACTGATGATATAAGGCCAGAGCCAGAACCGCCTGTAAATGACCCAGCTCCAGATCCAGTTCAGGAAAAACCAAGTGTTGATCTTGATTTTTATTTGCTAGACGCGGACACAGGTAAGCTCGTTGGAGGTGAGTTAGGTGATGATGTAGACTTAGATCCAGCTGGTAATTATTCAATGGTTGTTATTCCAGAAGGAGACATCAATCAAATTAGTAGAGTAGAAATTACTGTTAATGGCGAAACACAAGTTGAAAATGCTGCACCTTACGCTGCATTTGGAGACATGAATGGTGAATACACACCAGGTGATTTTGATGCAGGGTCAAATAAGATTACAGCTGTCGCTTACGACAGAAATGGCAATCAGATTGGATCCGAATCGCAAGAGTTTGTTGTGGAATTTGATGGCGTTTCACCTCCAATGGCAGATCCAGAGCCAATTCTAGATCCAGCAAATCCTGATCCAGGGCAAATTCCAAATGACCCTGGGCATGAGCCATTAGTCAGAGAAGTTGATTTCGACTTATTCGCGGTGGATGCAGAAACAGATCAAGTACTCTTTGAAATAAAAGATGGTGATAAGCTTAGTGAGGGTCTTTTTGAAGGTCGCGAGGTCTCTTTCCTTGCAATACAAGACAATGGCGAGCAAATATATGATATTGGAAGTGTAACTGTTGACTTGAATGGGAACACGCGCACAGAAAATTATGAACCTTATGTATTACATGGAGATAATATGGAAGGTGATGTTTTCCGTGGGCAGACGGTTGAAGTTGGAGAATATTCAATATCACTTGAAGCTTTTAGCGGGAAAGCCGCTGCAGGAACAGTTCTGGGTAAAGAAATTTTCGATTTCGATGTTGTAGGTGATGGAAGTCAAACAGTAGACAGCAGCTCCATTAGCGAGGTGGAAACACGATATCTCGAAGATGTATTAGGCTATGAAGTCTACGACCAAGCAAGTCTAGACTATTAATATAAAATATCATTCGCAAAACTCACGCATGCGTTCAGATGGTATAATCTGAACGCAGATTCAATAAAAGTTTCCGCAAAATAACAAATATCATTCCTCTAGAAAAACACTTGCATTGGGAAAATAGAAATGACTAGTATTTTTGGTACAAATCCCCACGGCCACTTCGTGCTTAAAACAGCAGCTCTCGATGATGCTGATTTGAATGGCGGTTGGGCACAGGCATCTAAAGGTATTACCTGGAAAGGTGTAAGCACATATGATGATGAACAACAAGGTGGCCATCACTCATCATTGACTGATGAACACAAAAAAAACGAATCGATAATCATACCCATTGAGGTTAAGGAGGGTGAAGAAGGTTGGTATGGTCTGTCTATAAGTTCAGAAAAAAATTCACGTAAAGAACTTGCTAAAAATGGTTTGAGGAAGGATGAAGCCGACGATGTCTTTATAGGCATTTATAAGGATGGAGTGCCTGTAGAAAACGATCTATCTAGCAGCGGTATAAATACGACTGAAGAATCTTTTAAAATATTTGTGCCAGGGTTTGGAGTTACTAATAGATCGGATAAAGTTGACGTATGGGATAAAGATGAGCAAAAAGATGAAAAAGCGGAAATGATGGTTTATCTGAGTGAGGGAATAAATGAGGTTGTAGCCACAGGGCGCTCAGATATGTTTACATTAAATACAGTTGTATTGTCTCCAGGTGGAACCACAACTGATGCTGATGATTTCATTGATGCTTCTCCAGTCGTAGGCACTTACACCGGACAAACAGTTTACAGTGATAATCCCGATCCTGATCCTCAACAAGACCCAGAACCACCACTATCAAATGATCCGGCTCCTATAACGGAGCCAGCGACAGCACCAGCTCAGCCGAAAGAACCCAGTGTTGATCTTGATTTTTATTTTCTAAACGTGGACACAGGCCAACTCGTTAGCGGTGAGTTAGGTGATAATGTAAGCTTAGATCCAGCTGGTAAATATTCAGTGGTTGTCATTCCAGAAGGAGACATCAATCAGATTAGTAAAGTAGAAATTACTGTTAATGGCGAAACGCGAATTGAAAGCCACTTACCTTACAGCGCATTTGGAGATAGCGATGGTGAATTCGTACCAGGTGATTTTGATGCAGGATCAAATAAAATTACAGCTGTTGCTTACGACAGTAATGGCAATCCGATTGGATCCGCATCGCAAGAGTTTGTTGTAGAGTATGATGGCACTTCACCTCCAATAGCAGATCCAGAGCCAGTACCAACTCCAGAGCCAGAATCTGATGTAGATTTTTACCTTATCGACATCGAAAACGGTGAGCGTCTTGTCGAAATAAATACTGGAGATAATATTAATCTTAGCGAATACGGTCTGCAAAATGGTGAAGCATCTATTGTTGCTGTTGTTGATGGTGTTGAAAGCGTTACTTTCAACTTAGATGGTCCAGGCAATAATGATTACAGCCGTACAGAAAATTTTGAAGAATACACTCTTTTTGGAGATGATTTTGGTAAAGAGTATTTCTCAGGAAATTTTGAAGAAGGACAGCAAACGCTAACTGCTACAGCATATTCAGAAGATAATGCTCAAGGACAGCAAGTTGCCAGTGAAACTATAGAGTTTAATATTGATTTCTAATTTCAAAATACGCATACCTGCGTTCAGATGGTATCGTCTGAACGCAGATTCAATAAAACTAACTTTGAAAATTTTTAAAAAGTTTCTCACCTAAAAAAGAGCGTAAAACTCGCTTTTTAACTTCCGTTAGACGCCCTACCTCCAGATTTCCCAAAGAAAAGGGACCATAAGAAACCCGGATAAGGCGATTAACCTCTAAGCCTAAAAATGACAGTACTTTCTTAATTTCACGGTTTTTGCCTTCTTTTAACGAAACATTCAACCAACAATTCGCTCCTTGCTGACGCTCAAACTCCGCAGAAATCGCACCGTACTTAATACCATCAACTGTGATGCCTCGTCCAAGTTCTCCCAATTTGTCCTGAGTAATCCGCCCCTTAGCACGCACACGATATTTCCGTATCCATTTTGAGGATGGTAATTCCAGATGACGGGCAAAATCTCCCCTGGTTGTTAATAGCAGCAACCCTTCTGTATTAATATCAAGCCGCCCAACTGAAACCACTCTCGGCAAAGAGGCATCTAAAGTTTGAAAAACAGTGGGACGCCCTTCCGGATCTTTATGGGTTGTCACCAAACCTCGAGGCTTATGATAGCACCAAACCTGCAATTCTGCCATTTGTGGCAACACTTTGTCATCAACCTTAAGCTCATCACCCGATTTCAATACATAAGCCGGGGTTGTCAAAACGCTATTATTTAATTTAACACGGCCTTGCTCGATCCACTTTTCGGCGTCTCGCCGGGAACACAGCCCCGAACGGGCAATGGCTTTGGCAACCCGCATAGGTTCCTGGTCTGTTTTATTAACTGGCTTCATATCAACCGTTGATTTGTCTCGGAAAAAACAGATTCTTTTTGTAAACCTGAGTGTAATAACACAAAATAACAAGCTGTTGGGAGTAGTTTATGCGTCGGGACCGCATTATTGAAGCAATAAATCAATTAAGAGAAGCCCTCATTGATTCACAAATCAGAGACATAATTCGCACACAACGCATGAGTCAAGCCTCTGAGAATGGCTCTACAACCCAAAAACTCTTGATGGCGTACAGTGTCTTTTCACAACATCACATCAATTTCAAAGAAGAAGAAAAACATATAATGACCCTATTTGGGTTAAATCATCTTATCAACGTTAACTTTTGGTCGAACTTATTAGAAAACAGCGACAGTGTTTCTCAAAAAATGCTCTCAGATATTGAAGTTGGCATTTACAATGTAATATACGTCATGCCAAAAATTAAAGACCTGCTAGTAAGCCAAAATGAGCAATCAAGCAGCTTATTGATCAAATCTGAAGATGGCGTTGAGCGTAGTGTCCAGAAACTTCAAGTGTTTGTCGCAGAAAATCAAGACAGCTTAACGGATACTGCAATTATCAGTAATGTCATTCGTGCTATGGAAGAGCTTTATGAGAGCTTTTGTTATTTGCATAGTAATGCCTACGCTGCCTTATCGATTGGTGACTTAGATTCAGGAGGTGTTAAATCTTTTGATTTTTATGGAACACAAGGCGTTATCGACGATATCAATACCACTCTATCAGACATATGGCACAGAGTGAAACACGTATCAGAAGATGCGATGCGATACCAGATAGAACTCGCCCTTGTGGCCGCAGATTTTACACCACGCATTACTGACATACAAAAAAACGGTGCCATTTCAGAAGAAGAAGGACAACGTATTATTCGACTTGTTTCCCGCGGCATAGAAACTTTATTGCAAAACGGGGCTTATACGCAAGCTATGGATAACGTCCAAGAAGACCGCGCTAGCGCGTTATTATTGCAACGTCAATCCACTGTTCTCGAAATTGATAGCGGGCCAAAAAATTCACTCACATCAGAGCTAAAAGGCGCTATAAATGAAATGTTAATCTCATCACCCCAGACAGGAAACAACGAAACAGTTTCTCAACCTAAATTTACAGACTTTCAAGTCATTGAACCAGCAGCAGAATAAAGAAATTTTCTATTACAAATTATTGGCTATACATATCAGAAACATTCCGAGAGATTTCAAATTCAACCGGATCACCATTCGCGGTGCTTTCATAAAACACAAGGATTTTATATTTTATCTTTGATGCTGTTTTTGTGTCTTGCAGTACAAGTAATGTCTCGATTTTGGCGCCTTGTGAGCGAGGTAGCTCTGCAAGTTTGGTCAACTTTTTACTCTCCAAATTCCAGAAATACAATGATGGGGTAATATCTTGCTCATCGGTTTTAACAGTTGCCCCACCAACAATAAGCAACCCACCTGAAACTTTTGCAATATCTCGAATGCCAACACGAGGCCCCAGTTTCAGCAGATGCATTTGTGGCACTGCCGTTTTCCCATCAAATACAGCCGATACAGGAAGTTGCATTATAACGGCTTGACCCTCAACGGAAGGGGCGCGAAAGCCAAGAAACATCTCACCCTTCACAACAGCAAGACCTTCTATATTGGTTCCGCCCTCATTTAAGCATTTTTTATCAGCATAAACACCACCAACATGTTTGGCTTTACGAATAATATCGCGCAATTTCTGAGAATGCTCAATTTGCTCAGAGACGGAACGACCATATTTGCGAAACGTTGGCTTGCCTGAATTTTGCTTTACGGGAAAGCGCAGTATTGTATACCTTGCGTCTTCCGTCTGACATTTTTTACGTGATTTGCCATGCGAGCCCGTAACATAGAAAAAACCGTTATCATAACTTGCTGCTTCTGCATCCATCTCTTGGAAAACTTGGCCATTCTTATCCTTCTTGGGCAAAAGCCGAATTGTCTTTCCCGGTTTGATTATTCTGTTTTGTTGATCGAGCGTAAAAAACTGCGCATAGTTCTTCTCGTCATTGACGATAACGCAGCCTGTTTTCTCTCCCCCCTTAGCAGCGCACGCAGCACCACTTAACCCTTCACGCGCTTTTTTCCCTTTTGCAAAATTCTTGGTAATAGACCACTGTGTCGCTTGAGGAGATTGTGCTGCGGCATTTCCTTTTTGGGAGAAACCAATAAAACAGAATATCAATAGGAAGAATTGAAATATAGAAAGGTAAGATAAACTCATATACATATTCCTTGAGAGAAATAATAAAATACAATCTGGAATATATTGATATTTCTAGGATTGAATATTGCAAAGTGTGAATACATTCTAGTTATCCACGAAATTGAACCTTTGCAGAAGGCATAAATGCAATAAAGTCACAGCGATGAAACAACCCGTCTCACATTTTATGAAACTCGCTCTTAGAGAAGCCGAACAGGCTGCGGAACGTGGTGAAGTCCCAGTTGGGGCTGTTTTAACCACCAAAGACCATAATATCCTAGCGCAAGATGGCAACCGGGTTTTAGAGTTTAATGACCCCACAGCTCACGCTGAAATTGTGGTCATTCGCTCGGCATGTGCACAGCTTAACAACGAGCGCCTACCCGAAACAAACTTATACGTCACGCTAGAGCCCTGCCCCATGTGTACCGCAGCCATATCTTTTGCCCGTATTAGCAAATTATACTTTGGTGCGAGTGATATTAAAGGCGGTGCGGTTGAAAATGGGATATGTTTTTTTCAACATCCAACGTGCCATCATGCCCCAGATGTTTATGGTGGCTTTGAAGAAGAAGCTTGCCGCACCCTGCTTAAATCCTTTTTTCAGATGAGACGTAATGAAACTACTCATCTTTAATAGCCCGCCAGCCAATATCCTTGCGATAGAACCCTTCAGGCCAATCAATTTTTGCAACTGCCTCGTAGGCTTTGGATTGTGCATTTTGGACCGAAGTTGCTTTCGCTGTTACATTCAAAACGCGGCCACCATTGGCAATAATTTGACCCTCTTTCTCTACAGTACCTGCATGAAAAACTTCAACATCTTCATCGCTTTGAGCGTTTTCAAGCCCTTGAATATCAGAGCCTTTTTCATAAGCCCCTGGATAGCCTTCAGTTGCCATTACAACTGATAAAGCCGTATCATCATGCCATTGCGGTGTAACATCTGAAAGGGTGCCATCAATTGTGGCTAATATCATCTCAAGCAAATCAGACTTGAGCCGCATCATCAAAACCTGACATTCAGGATCACCAAAACGCACATTGTACTCAATCAGATACGGCCCCTGAGCGGTTATCATCAACCCAGCATAAAGCACGCCCTTATATGGTACCCCTTTATCTTTCATGGCCTGAATAGTGGGATAAATAATCTTCTCTAAAGTCAGCTGACACATCTCACCGGTCATGATTGGGGCTGGAGAATACGCTCCCATACCGCCGGTATTAGGCCCCTTGTCTCCATCGAAAGCCGGTTTATGATCTTGCGCTGTTGCCAAAGGCAAAACTGTCTCACCATCCACTAAAACAAAGAAACTGGCTTCCTCCCCTACCAAAAAGTCTTCAATAACAATTTCCTGCCCTGCATCACCATACCGTCCAGAAAAACACGCTTCAATAGCCTGCACTGCCTCGTTTTGCGTACGCGCAATCACAACACCTTTTCCAGCTGCCAGACCATCTGCCTTAATCACAATAGGTAACGCTCTCTCCTGCACGTAGGCTTTTGCTGTTTCGGAGCTATGAAAGCGCTTATAATCTGCTGTTGGAATATCATATGCGGCACACAAATCTTTCATAAAGCCTTTTGAGCCTTCCAATTGTGCTGCAGCTTTGGTTGGCCCAAAAGCTTTGATGCCTGCTATAGACAACGCATCCACCAAACCATGAACAAGTGGATCTTCAGGCCCCACAATCACACACTCAATAGTATTTTGTTGGCAAAATGTTACAACAGCCTGTGCATCAGAAACATCAAGTAAGATACATTCTGCAAGTTTGGTAATTCCGCCATTTCCAGGCGTACAATACAGTTTTGACAGTTGAGATGATTTTGATAATGCCCAAGCCAGGGAATGTTCCCGCCCACCAGAGCCGATAAGAAGAATATTCATTGTAAGTTCCGAATACCAATGGTTTTAATTTTCTTACATAATCCAAAAAGCTGATTGGAAGGCAATATCATCAAAGACCTTTCAACGTCATCCCGGCCAAGCGCATGGAATGCGCGCGAGCCGGGATCTCTGGCACGCGCAGCGCATTGATATTTACAGAGATTCCCGCTTTCGCGGGAATGACGATGACAAGTCTTAAATTTATTCGCCATGATCTTGATTTCTTGAAACCCTACAAATCTAAATTTCAGTAAAACTTTTTGAATTAGAGACATTTTGCACTTATACATGCAATTTGTTATCAGGTATATGCAATTTGCTCTTTAGATTCAGAAGCTAAAAATTTCAAGAAAGAAAAATGCCAAGTGAGTAAAAACACTCAAAGCCAAATGTTCAATAACATTCCAGAGTTTTCCGTTGTTGAGCTTGCCACCAACATTAAAAAAACTTTGGAGCAAAGCTTTGGCCATATCCGCTTGCGCGGTGAAATTTCCGGCTATCGCGGCCCTCACGCCTCAGGTCATTGCTACTTTTCACTAAAAGATGACAAAGCCAAAGTGGATGCTGTGGTCTGGCGTGGCGTTTTTAGCAAACTCAAATTCAAACCTGAAGAAGGGTTGGAGGTAATTGTTACCGGAAAAGTCTCAAGTTATCCGGGCTCTTCCAAATATCAAATTGTCATTGAAGCGCTTGAGCCAGCAGGCGCCGGCGCCCTTATGGCCCTTCTGGAAGAGCGCAAAAAAAAACTGGCCACCGAAGGATTGTTTGCAGAAGAGCGCAAAAAGCCACTGCCCTTTCTGCCCCGCGTGGTTGGCATTATTACCTCCCCGACAGGGGCTGTCATTCGCGATATGATGCACGGTTTTACTGAACGCTTTCCGGCTCATGTGATTGTTTGGCCAGTCCGCGTTCAAGGAGAAACCTCCGCGCTAGAAGTTACCAAAGCCGTTAATGGATTTAATGCTCTCACAGAACACAGCCACGTTCCACGCCCTGATCTCCTAATCGTAGCGCGTGGCGGTGGCAGCTTAGAAGACCTATGGGGATTTAATGAAGAAAATGTCGCAAGAGCTGTTGCAACGAGCACAATACCGGTGATTTCCGCAGTCGGTCATGAAACCGACTGGACCATAATTGATCTAGTCGCAGATGCCAGAGCCCCAACGCCAACAAAAGCCGCCGAGTGGGCTGTCCCGAAATATAGAGATTTGGTTAACCGGCTCTCTGAGTTGGAATTGCGCTTGCACAATACCATCAAACGCCGTCTGGAAGATTACAACACTCAACTGACCGGCCTGAAGCGCGCATTACCAAAGCCCACTGATTTACTTGCTCTCCCACGGCAGCGACTTGATTTTGCATCAAACCGTCTGCCCCCAGCGCTGCGGCTTTTAACGCAAAATGCCAAAGGGACTCTAAACCAGTGCATATCGCGCCTAAAGCCATCTTTACGCAATACGCTTAATCATAAAAAAATGGCTCTGGTCACAATGGGTGGGCGCTTTGCACCCGTTTTAAACAAATCAATACAAGGCAAACACATCCAATTTCAGCGTATAAGTTCTCGATTTAGACCTCAAAACTTGACTGATAACATCAAGCAAGGACAAGATAAAATACAAACCCTGACCCATCGAAGCCGCCATGCTATCGCATCTCACATCTCTCGCTGGAAAGAAAAACTAAAGAGTAACAATAAGTTATTAAGTACCTTGAGCTATAAGTCTGTTTTAAACAGAGGCTTTGCTTTGGTACGGAATGCGCAAGGTGAGATGGTACGAACCAGCCAAACAGCCCCATTAGGCGAGCATATTAACATTGAATTTTCCGATGGAAACATCACAGCACGGACAGAAAATATTGCATCAAAGCCAAAAAAAGATGATAATGAGAAGATATTATTGAAAAAAACAGCAGTCTCAAAAAAATTACCCAATCAAGGGTCTTTATTTTGAAATTAGCCTTAAAGAGTTAAAACAGCACTTATGAACAAATTTGAAAAATTTATTGGCCTAAAAGGCGAAGCCAAGGTTCATTACATGTCAAATGATTATCAAATTGTTGTTCCAGGCGGTTTTGTTACTTGTGCTGTTACCAAACAACCGATTCCACTCAATGAGCTAAAGTATTGGGATGTTGAACAGCAAGAGCCTTATTTGAATGCAAACATTGCCTTACAACGTTATCGCGAAATTGAGGGGAAATAATAAGTTATCTCGACTTATACAATAATTACCATATAATGTGGTAAGCCCTAGCTTAAATGATTCAGGGATTTCTGAACATAGCTCTATCTCTATAGTCATGTTTAAAGTCTGTGCCTTAGATAATTTTCCATGTCATATGCAGTTTTATATGCAACACTTTCATGCCACAGAACCTCGGGAGGTAAGCCTCTGATAAGTTCAGGAAAGCTTTGCTGCAACTGCTTTGATATTTTCACCAGATAAGCGCTCATATACCAAGCATGCTCGGACTCTAAAGGAGGTAGCGATAACTCATCACTTGCAAAAAGTCTTTGACTGATTTCTTTTTGTTTCGCGTGCACCATTTCATGAAGAAGTATAGCGACACTCTCTATTGAGCTCTCTTTGTTTTGTAATAGCTTATTACTAAATGCAATTGTATGAGTTTCTGGGCGGTATTTTGCTGAAATATTTGTGCTATTATAGTCATCTGTAAAAACTAGCTTGATATTTTCTAAATTAATAGTATTTGGTGATGGCTGGATTTGATTTAACTGCTTTTGATATTCTTCATCTACAAATGCTTCTATCATAATTGGTAATATCATGTCTTTAAGTAAATTTTGTTTTTCAATGAAATCCAATTCTATCCATCTTTTGAGCTCATCCTTAACGCTCCAATTATCCTTTTCAGGGAGCTTTACTACCGCGAATTGTTTCCTAATCCAGCGTGTAGCATGATCAAGCCAATTTTGTGTTGCTCGCGTTGCACTCAATCCATCTGAATTGCCTTCAGAATGATTTTTGGTTGCGAGAAATTTGAATACTTCTTCGCTGGGTACATTTTTTTTGCTGTCTAACAGATATTTTATGATTATAGCTTTGTCTTCAGGACTAATGTTGGGTGTTTTTCCATGGGATAGCTTTTGTTCAAGAGCATATATCATACGTTCTATTTCGCTGTCGTCCTGTACCGAAAGTAAGCGACCATTTGTATTATATATACTGCTAGTCCATGACCGAATGTCTGGGCCGAGATTAGGTGCGGATAAGTCATCACCATCTACGGAGTTTCCCACTGCAATATTAAATTCTGAATTCCCCCCCGAATTAGAGATAGGGGAATAATAATTCTCTTCAGCGGCCTGTGTTTCCGAAAACTCATCTAGTGTTTGGCCAGGTTCTAACTTACCAATCATGCCAGGGGCTGATGTCGCTAAGTCCATCATAGAATTGCTGTAATCGGAAATTTCAGTTCTTTCAACCGCTATGGCTATCCAGCTTTGATTAGATTGCTCTGGCGGAACAGCGATAGCTCCTTCTATGAATTTTCCAGTATCATCAACAAATCTATAAGACAACTTACCGTTTATCTGGACCGGTGCTACAAATCTATTTCCTATCTCTAAAAAATTACCTAGGCTGTTTTGAATATCTGCAATAAAAACCAATCGTTCATCTATTGTATCCTCTCCAATAACAGCACCAACACCTTCGAGCCAGGTTCCATCAGGACGCTGGAGAACATAAGGGTCAGTGTAAGTATCTATATTTGGAAGCGGGGGAACGTTAGAGGGGATTTGTATTGTTGATCCATCTGGCGGAATATAGCTATTATTTGTGGTGAAATTAGAAAATAGGGTCCAACGTTTTTCGGCATCCATTTCAAGATAAATATCTGCGATTTTTCCAGGACTTAAAGCGTCTAAAATGAGGATAGCGTAATCTTGATTTATCTTTGCAAGGTCTTCTAGGATTGGAGCAGATGAAGCTGCATCCATAGTATTCATTATTGATATTGCCGTATTTATGTGCTCTCCATATCCATTATTCACGATCATTTCTATTAAAACGAAAGCTGCATTTTTAGGCGTCATGCGTGCCATAATAGCAGTAGCCGCTTCAGGCTCTGATATTGCCATCTTAGCCAGAACCATAGCTGGGTATAATGCTGTGTTATCTGAATCAGTTGGACTAACTTTATCTTCTTCAATGATAGACTTTAGTGAATAAGCTGAAATACCTGGATCCATATTTTGAACAAACATGCTGGTAGCAGCTAAGCTTTCATTAGACATATGGTCTGAAAAATTTACAAGAGCTGTACTGCCAGATGATCTTGCATCCGCAACAAGAAGTTGTCCTGAATTGGTCAATAGTAATGAATAATCTGAGTCAGTGACCTCAAGTAAACCAGAGTTTTCGTTTACAGATAAATGTTTTATTCCATTTAAACTTGAGAGATTATATGCCATGTACTGTTGCGTTTGAGTATGCAGTATAATAGCATAAGCCTCTCCGTTTTCTGTTTGATAAATGCTTGAGAAGTATACGCCATTTTGACTTTCTAAATAAGATTGAGTGTCCAATACACTTGCCGCGTTATCGTTTAAGCTTATTTTGTCAGCCAAAAATATATCTGCTGCTGTTACATATTTCTCAAAGAAAAAATTTCTGCTACTGCTCGATAGCTTTAATTGATACCCATCATTCATCGAGACGGTAGAGGTAATAGCATCATAATTTACAAAAGCGTTATATTCATCGGATGCTAAATTGGTAACGTTTACGTATCCCGTGCTGTCATTAATTGTCAGGAACCGGGGCGTTTGCGTCACATCGCTTCCAATTGTCACCAGCCCCCCATAAAGGTCATTATTTTGAAGATACGTACCTTGCCATAGTGTTTCTCCCGGCTTTAAAATTCTAGGGATTGGCTGATGGACAGTACGCTCATTATTGCTAATGCCGAATAAGTCGTCAGCTGTCATTGCAGGTTCTGTTGTTAAATCAAGGGTCCATAAGGCTTCAGTCACAGTGCGATCATTATCGATAAATGTTTTTTGCAAAACGAGATTTTGGTCATTGTCAATTATCAACGAAATACTATCATTATCGGAGAGCAAGCCGTCTACTTCTAGCTGATCAATATTTATGGATATGTTACCGTCTGTTGTATCTTGTATTAAGTAAGGACCTAGATTAATTTCTATAATTCTTTTAGTCTTTGTATCAATCGCTGCTGTTATCCACTGGCCATTAATTTCAACCGCTCCAACATAAAAATTATCGTTAAAAAGTATTTTGTCAGACTGTAAATCATCTATATTATCTTGTGAACTATAAACAAAATTATCAATGAATTGGAAGGTGTTTACTTCACCTGGAGCAGCTATAGAATTTGCACCGAAAAAGGTTTCAAGCAGCTCTGAAGTTGTTTCAATCTCAACACTTTCAGAGTCTGTCAGTCGAAAAAAGAAATCATCATTTTTGAGTGACAGAATTGCATTATCAGGGTTTGAAGTATCAACAGTAATAAAATCTGCATATTCTTCCGATGTTATATCAATAAGCTTAAATGCGTTGTTTATTTGGTTATAAACCATTAGGTGCTGTTTATCGCCAATTTTACGCAAGCGTGCATATGTATTTTCATCTGTTTGCAGATGTTGGCTCTCTGCTAAAAATTCTCCGAACGTTAGACTATGTGGGCTGCCTGTATCTTTTAGGATGCTATCGCCCAAAAGAAAATCAAGATTTTTATCAGCATCTACTGGAAAATCCTTGGAATTCCATTTTTCTGACGGATTTTCTGTTACAAACAAATCACTAAGCGTTTCGACTATAAAGTCACCATTATTTGCTAAGCGTAGTTGCACACTTTCCCAGGAAGGAGAGCCACTCATTGCAAAAAATTGCCCTGTTTCCTCAACGAATTCCACATATCCACCATTTTGAAAATCCTGATAGGCTAATGGTGTAATCCAAAATTCATTTGTTATAGAATTGAGTGTCACAATTTTATAGGATTGCTCTCCAAACTTTACAATTCCAGTATAAAAAGTGCCATTTTCACTGCGTATAACGCTGTCCGTAGGAAATTGGGTTGAATACGATCTCTCTGAACCTAAATCATAAATGCTAAAATATTCTTCTCGGTCACCAAAAATTGCATCTTTCAATGAAGTGGTTGGTATAAGGCTGATATCAGAGATATCCTGGTAATTTTCAACTTCTATGTACTCGTTATTGAAGTACACATAAGAGCTATCATCTAACTGAGAACGCTCTTTTGCATTTTCATCGCCTGTAAGGGCATACAAGAACTTTGCACCTTCATCTCCTGGGGTGTCAGCTCGGTCAAGAGCATGTTCTGTATGATGTCCAATAAATTCTTCCGCCAGCACAGCTGAGATTTTCATGCGGGCAGCTTCACTAGCGCTTTCATAGTTTTCTGCACCATCGAGCAAATCTTGATTTAGGAAAATAATGTCTTGCCCATCTTCATTGTAATAAGCCCCCTCAGCACCCAACATCGCATCATTTGATAACCACGCATAACCTGGTGCATCAATTTGATCGCTACTTAGCTTACCTTCCAGAAAATCTGTATACGCCTCACGTATAGTGTCAGCTTTTTCCTGATCAATTCCATCGCCATATACACCCTCAAGGGTATTGAGCCATTCTTCCTTATCATCTAGAAGTTTTTTAAGATTGGAAGCTTCTTCACCTATGATGAATTGTGGATTGAGAGTGTTGATGTTGCTCATTTTTTCAAACCAATGATTGGTAGCAATAACGAAAGTGAAGCGTTTGTACACGCCTTCATTGGGAGAACAGTATAGTATACTTTAGTAGAGGGGAGAAGGTGCTTTAAATACTTAGCTTTATAGGTATATAACTAGAGTGATGGGATTTTTTACGTACGTATTTATGCCTAGAGCATGGTTTTTTAAACGTTTTTAATTAACTTTGATAAGCTTACAAAACTTATGAGTTTATTTGTGATGCAAGCTTATCATTTGTTGTATTTTAAGTCCGTATCAGGGAGAAATTATTTGTTTATGTGGAGCCAATGACTAAGTTTGCATTTTCATCAAGCTGTAGATAATGGCTTACATCTAGATACAGTGTGTCATAGGAAGCGTCGTGGTGAACATGATCAAATTCATCTATATCATAAATTTTAGCTTCAGCTGTTAGCTTATTGAAAGTTGCTATTTTTGCATCCCCCATTATTGTTATTACGTTTAAAAATACCTCCTGTCCAAGTTGCATATAATTTAATTCTGTTAAGACTTCATCATCACGGAGAATATCTGGATCTCCTGATTTGAGACTGGTGCTTATAGCTTCGTCGTTAATGAACAAGTCCTGCATATCCTGGAGTTTATCCTCTTCTGTAATCAAATTAGGATCTTCTCTCCAGAGGATACTGGTTTCACCGCTACTAGTACGAGCTTCGAAAGAAAGGATGTTTCCACTATTTTCTAATTCCAGGTAAAAACTAGCATCATTAGGATCGGTAATGCCATTTATGTGGCTCGAACCATGCGGAGCTTCCAGATGTCCATTAATTGCATCAAAAATTAAGCCATTGGTATTTTGTGCAATTGGGATATCAACCACCCAGAACTTATTGGTCAGAGTATTTAATTTAATGGTTTTATATATCTCTCCGAATTTAACAGCACCAAAAAGAAAATCGCCTTGTTTTAAAACAGAATCTGGTGTGAATGAATTGCCAAGACTATTGTTTGGACCGAGATCAAATTCGTTTTCATATATGGTGCGGCCACCAAAAAAAGCGTCTTCAAGTGTGGTTGTTGTCTCGATTGGTGTAGGTTTAATGATCAAGTCTGCATTTTCATCAAGCTGTAGATAATAATCTGGAGAATTTATTGATACAGTTGCATTTTGAGGATCGACGTTACTTATGCTAAAAATATCCAGTAATTCATTTAATTCGTCTATATTAAAAAATTTCGACTGACCTGTTGTCTCGCTATACGTTACAAAGTAGTAATCATAATCATCCTTACTGTTGCTATTTTCATTTTTATATTTTCTTACTGTACCATATATGCCATCCCCATATTGCAAGAATTGATTTTCCGCGAAGATTTCGCCGTAGTTTAGAGTATCTGGATTGGGTTCTTTGGGAGTGCTACCTACACCGTCACCGGTTAGGCTCCGCCGCACGTATTGCAGTTTCTCACTTTCTGAGATAGTGTCAAGTTTTGTGTCCCAAAGCAGTCCTTCCATTGATCCATTATTTTGACGCTGCGTAAATCTCAACGCCATGTCTCCATTATTGTCATTGCCGAGTTCCAATTGGACATAGTCAAATTTAACTGTTTTTCCACTTTGGTTTTTGCCATATTGATAATTATAGGCAGTGTTTATACCATTTGTTGCACCATCTGCTAACCACAATTGTCCAAAGTTTTCATCCCACATTAATCCTTGCGTTTTCTGAATATCATCAGGGATACTTATTTTCCAAAACTGATCTCCATCTGTCACAACTAGTTCGTAGATTTCTTCAAATTTAACAGCCCCCAAAGTCAAATCACCTTGTTTGAATGAAAAGTCAGGTGTAAATTTATTATAGAAGTCAAGTGTTCCATAGGTCGATTGGGTCATTACATCACCGAAGTTGAAGTCTTCTATAATTTCCCGGTCACCAAAAAACGCATCTTCAAAAGTGTCTGTTGGAACAAGTGGTGGATTGAGAACTTCAATAATTTCAAGCCCATTTTCATTTAGCTCTAGATAATGACTTGGGTCTTCCACAGCTAAGGTGACATTGTTAGAATCTGCTGTATTAAGGAAAAGATAATCACTAAATTCTGTTGAACTCAGATCATAAATTTCAGTTGCACCTGTTTCTTGAATGTATGTCACCATATAATATGTGCCATTGATTTCTTTTAGTGCTGCGTATACCCCTTCTCCAAATAGCATATACTGATTTTCTGTAATGGTTTCACCGTAAGTAAGTGTATCTAACTCCCCCGATGATTTAGGGCTACTGCCTGCACCAATACCCGCAAATAATGCCAGCATATCCTGGACTTTATCGTCTTCTGGAATTGAGTTAGAATCTAATGTCCAAAGCTGGTTTGTTTCATCATTATAATTAGCACGAACTTCAAAAGAGAGGATATTTCCATCACCTTCGAGCTCTAGATAAAAGTTTGCATTACTCGGTTGTGAAATACCATTAATCTGCCCCAAACCATGTACAGCTTTTAAATGGCCAGTATCTTGATCAAAACTAAAATATGAACTTGGTATATCCACAATCCAGAACTGATCTCCATTTGATCCAACGAATTCATAGTTTTCTCCAAATTTAACAGCACCAAAAAAAAGATTGCCTTTCTTAAGATAAAAGTCTGGTGTGAAGGGAACACCAGAGCTGTTATTTGAACCGAAATCAAATTCAGATAGTTCTGTTCGGCCACCAAAAAAAGTTTCTTCAAGTGAGAGTGTTAGCGCAGGGGGGGGAATATAAACAGCTTCACTAACTGGTGGAGTGATAGTGCTTGTCGAGGCCGGGCTGCTTGCTGTTGCCAGCGCTGGACTACTTGCATTTCCGAGAGCTTGTAGCCAAGCTAAATTATCTGAAGTGTTGTTGTACTTTAAGGCTGCATTTCCTGTGGGGCTGGATGTGGTATTTGTTGTGTTTCCCATTTTTATCTCCAGATTATTTTTTATTATTTAGGGCCATATCGAATGACGGCGTGCACATTTTTAATATTATGGAATAGAATGTATTATACTTTGGTGTAATGGGAAATCCGTATTAATTACGGATGCCATCTCAGTATTTGATGAAAAAAAGGGGGGGGAAGTCTGCGTATTAATACTTACATGTTTTCTATCATATAAGATGCTAGCCAATCAAACCATATGTGTATATGCTGAAATATGGCATATTTTCAAGATATTAATGAAAAAAATGGGGCTGTACCAGATAACGTAAAATATTGTTATTTGGTAAGCTATGAGAAAGAGTATACAACGTTTCCTTGAGGACCCGAGAATTTTGTGGATCTATGACGCTGAAATTGTCGGTTACCTGATTATAATGGATGTGCCAGTTTTTGGGAACACCCTTGGTTGGGAATTTCAGGATTGCCTCGCAAAAACCGTTGAAATTTTTATAACATTTATTGTGTGTCACATTACGATGCATCACCACCCGCAGCCGTTCAATCGGAGCAAGATGCGGGCAATACACCGGAACAAAGTGAAATTTGGCCCACGAGTCTACGGCTAGCCAATTTTACATGATTTGCTAGCGGTGATATTTGACAACTATACACGTATCGCCCGCACTCTATCCGCACCACATAACTCTAACGTCACTTTTGCAATCTCGCTTAAAGAAACTTGAGTTTCAACGGCCCCTATTTCATAAGCAACTGCCGGCATCCCATAAATTGTTGAACTCGCTTCGTCTTGACCTATCGTCTTTGCACCCGCTTGACGCATGGCAAGCAAACCTTCTGCCCCATCTTTGCCCATTCCAGTTAGAATAACCCCAATCGCATTTGCGCCTACATTGCCAACAACAGAATGGAAAAAATGATCTACAGATGGTTTGTGCCCGGAAACAGGTGGACCATTTTCTAATCTACATATGTAGTTCGCACCACTTCTGGCAATAATCATATGCTGATCGCCAGGGGCTATATAAACGTGGCCTGGCAACATACGCACACCATCTTTCGCTTCGGTTACGCGCGGTGCAACAGTCTCATCAAGACGTTCGGCAAAACTCTTGGTAAAATGCTCTGGCATATGCTGTACTATTGCAATGGCTGGACAGTCAGCTGGCATCTCAGATAAAATATAGCTAATTGCTTCAACACCACCCGTTGATGCTCCAATTACAATAATTTTCTCCGTAGAATTGTAGCCTCTTGTTTTTATTATTTCTGTTTTTGCATGGGAAGCCGTATGTCTTGCCGATAGATTGGCTTTAGACGCTGTTTTTACTTTTTTTATGATTTCGAGGGATAATTGCTCTATTCCAGATGCCAAATCAGCTTTTGGTTTGCTGATATAATCAACAGCACCTAACTGCAAAGCTTGAAGCGTCACATCTGCTCCTTTCTGCGTGAGTGATGAAATCATAACAACTGGCGTTGGTCGAAGCCTCATAATTTTTTCTAAAAATGACAAGCCATCCATTTTAGGCATCTCAACATCGAGCGTTATAACATCCGGATTGGTATTGCGTATCACTTCACGCGCTTGATATGGATCAGCAGCAGCGCCCAATACGTTTATATCAGGATCTGATGAGAGGATATCAGTCAAAAGATGCCGGATCAGAGCTGAGTCATCAACGATAACAACACCAATTTTACCCATAATGTTACTCTTAATTACCTGTTAATCAAACAGCTCAACATAAGATGTATCAGAAATATTTTTGATACGTTTCTGGTGTTTGATTTCACGTTTTCTAACATCATTGCATTCAATTAAAAACATGCGCGAGACACGACCTGTTTTAGGAAAATAACAAATTCTACGAGCTAATTTTCCACCCAAGTCAAAAGATTCCAACTTCAGGCTCTCCAATTGAATATAATTCATTATGAATTTAGAGTTCTCTTCTCCAATGGAAACATTCATATTGCTAACACTAGCGCCTCCAAAAGCTTTAATCTCAAAGCGATCACGCTTACACCCTAGCTTTAAAAGATCATTGATTAAAAGCTCCATGGCATGGTTGCCATAACGTGTTGCTTCACTATTTATTTTTTTTGCATGACTTTGTTCAGGAAGTAAGAAATGGTTCATTCCCCCAATGCCCAATATAGGATCACGAATACATGCCGCAACACAGGACCCTAAAATAGTCGTTAGCATTTGCTCGCTGTCGTCAATAATTTTATATTCGCCAGGCTGGATGCGTTTGGCATATGCCTTGAACTCTCTATCAAAGTAAATGTCGTTACGCTCATCCATATCAGAAGTTTCAACGCTCGCGACATTGACATCTAAAAGATCCATTTTATACCCTCCTCTGATAAGTTGTTGGCGCAACAGATTGGAGCGTTTCAGGAGGATTTAAAATTGATTCAGCATGTCCCATATAGAGATAACCACCGACTTTCAGTTTATTAATCAACTTAGAAATAATTTGTGCCTTATCTTCATTGTTAAAATAAATCAGGACATTTCTACAAAAAACAATATCAAATTGCCCTTTCATCGGCCATTCTCGCATCAGATTCATTTGATTAAAGTGAATGAGGCTGCGCAGATTTGCTTTAATCTCAAATCTTCCGTTATATGACTTATTGGTTTTAGTGTACATCTCACGATAATTTTCTGGGATGTCTTTTAATAACCCTACATCATAAAGACCCGTGCGTGCTGTTTGCAGCATTTTGGTATCAAGATCTGTTGCTAAAATCTTTAAGTCACACGATCTGTGAGATGCAAGACTTGACTGTGCCGTCATAGCCATACTGTAGGGCTCCAAGCCAGAAGAACATGCTGCAGACCACATCCGTATCTTTGTGACATTTTGCTTTGCCAAATTTGGAATCACGACATCTTTCATGTGATCAAAATGATGCTTTTCACGAAAGAAATGAGTTAGGTTTGTGGTGATCGCATTTATAAGTTGTTCAACTTCAAATGTGTTTTCTTGATTGAGAATATAATTTATATACTGTGAAAATGTTGGAATTTGTAATTGGCGCAAACGCTTAGATAACCTGCCATAAACCATATCTTTCTTATGGTCACCAAGCGTTATACCGCTTGTCTCGTAAACAATAGCTGCGAGTTTTTTGAAGTCCTCATGCTCAAAGGCATACTCTCTTGCAACAGGTTGTTCTTGCACAAATTCAAAACCTTATATTTCAAAACTTAAAAGTCAGACCAACCATCATCTTCCTCCACGTTTGATTGTTCAAAGTGAGAGGTCTTCACACTCGTTGCCGCAACGGCAAGCTTAGGAGCTGACTTTATCAGCTTATTTTGCAAAGCTTGCACACTACCCACAGCAGGACTTTTAGTGTTAACAGTTGGCTTTAAATCTGTACTAATGGCATTAGAACTAATTTTAAAGAAATCAATTTTATTTTTAATCGTCTCCGCCCGCTCCTCAAGAGAACGTGTCGCCGCAGCACTTTCTTCAACCAGAGCTGAATTTTGTTGCGTCATAGTATCCATATCATTTACAGATCTATTAATCTGAGCTATACCACTTGTTTGTTCTGAGCTTGCGGCTGTAATTTCACCCACGATATCTGCCAAACGTTTTACAGATCCAACAATTTCATCCAATGAACTTCCAGTCTGATTAACAAGCTTTGCCCCCTCTTGAACTTCTGAACTACTTTCTTCTATCAAACGCTCAATATCTTTAGCGGCACTTGCTGAACGTTGCGCTAATTTACGAACCTCAGCCGCAACAACTTCAAAGCCTTTTCCTGCTTCACCAGCACGCGCAGCTTCCACAGCAGCATTCAGCGCAAGGAGGTTAATCTGGAATGCAAGTTCATCAATAACACCGGTGATATCAGAAATTTTTCGCGATGAATTCTCGATACGATCCATTGCTTGAACTGCATTTTTGACAACATCACCACCATTTTGCGCTGCGTCCCGCGCATTCCCTGCAATTTCATTTGCTTGCGCGGCATTTTGAGCATTATTTTCAACTGTTGCAGAGATTTCTTTCATTGACGCCGAAGTTTTTTGCAAGCTTGCGGCTTGCTCTTCTGTACGTAGCGATAGATCTGTTGTTCCTGCTGCAATTTCAGTAGCAACATTGCCGCTATCAATGATCATTATTTTAATTTGACCCAAGGTCTGCTCAAGTTGCTCTGATGCTTTGTTATAATCATCAGCCAATTGTTTAAACAAACCACCGTACTTGCTATTAACTCGATATTTTAAATCACCTGCCGCCAGAGCGTTTAACGCTTCGGCCATGTCAATCATAGCTTCTTTTGAAATATGAGAGATCTGGTTGATAGAATTTGCAAAACCTAATATGAAACCATCTTTACCCGCCGTATCAATGCGCTGATCAAAGTCACCTTCTGCAAACGCAGTAACAACTTGCCCAATCTCTTGCTCAATTGCTGTTTCAATATTTCTTTGGTCTGTAATATCAGCCCATTCAATCGCAACCCCAACACGTTTTTTGTGATTATCAAAGATAGGCATTGCATCCAAAGAAAATAATTTTTCTCCCATTGGAATTTCTGTTTGATAATTTGACTGCAACTTATCAAACATGCCTTTTTGATGAGATGAGTTTTTATAAAATTGATCAAGGTTTGTGCCGATCAGAGTGTTGGCACTAAAATCAGAAATAGCCTTATGAATATCAACCTCTGCATTTTTCAACATATTGGAAAGCGTATCATTCATAAATACAATATTGAGATCTTCATCAGCGATCATAATATTTGTTGTTGTTTGTGATAGTGCCGAATACAAACGCCCATTTTCTTGAGCTAATCTTTGGTCATTTTCCTGCTCTCGCAAAAAATCTGTCATGTCAGTCCACTCAATTAGCGTACTGATTTGCTCTTGATTGTCATTTAATTGCGGTGTCATCGCCAAACTGAAATTACGGCCACCTTTTTCAATACTTAACTTACTGGTACTTGATAGGTTATTATGATTATTAATATGTTGAGCAATATCTTTATGAAAAATATCAGGATGTTGACCGATAAGATTAGATGCATCAAAACTTGGCAAATCTTTTTGAATATCTGCTTCAGCATCTTTGAGAGTTTTTTGCAACTCAGAATTCATGTAAACAATTGTCATGTCCTCATCCGCAACCATGACATTTGCTTGACACACATCTAGAGCATTACGTATACGCAGGTTCTCCTGGGCAAGCTGTTGTTTTTGTTTCTGTTTGGCAAGCATCTGTGTTTGATCTTCCCATTCCATCACAGTGCCTATACGCTCTTGTGATGCACCACATACAGGTGTGGCTGCAACCTGAAATGTCCAACCTCCTAGAGAAATATTCATTGAAGAGGTTTCAGATATATTATTAAATATAGATCCTTCATGCTCAGGATCCTTACAAAAGACACCCAGATTGTTCTCAATAAGATTATCAACACAAAAAGAAGGCAAATCTTTTTGAATATCTGCTTCAGCATCTTTGAGTGTATTTTCCAACTCAGAATTCATGTAAATAATTGTCATATCCTGATCTGCAACCATGACATTTGTTTGAGACACATCAAGCGCAGAATGAATGCGTAAATTCTCACTTGCAATTTTATCTTGTTCTTCTTTCTTAGCCAAGATTTGCGTTTGATCTTCCCATTCAATTACTGTCCCAATTCGTTGCTTATTATTATCAAAAATTGGCGTTATAACCAGCTTAAGTTTGCGCTCCCCCAACTTCAGGTTTGTGGTATAGGCTTCTTTAAGCTCTTCAATCGGCTGATGTTGATGAGAAGGATCTTGATAAAAAATATCAGCTTTTTGGCCAATAAGCTTTCGTACTTCAAAACCATCAAGCTCTGTTTGAAGATCACCTTCTAAGTCGATGAGCATATCTTCAAGCTCACTGTTCATATAAACAATCGTCATATTTTTATCAGTAAGCATGATTTGAGTTTGGCAAACATCCAACCCAGATTTGCCAAGGCTTTCCAACACCCGCAAATGACAAACATTTATGACATCTTGTGCTAGCTTGGCAAAAGAACCCTCACCTGAACTGGTGTTATCAACATTATTTACATCTCTAGGTTGTGTTAATAGGCATGATAATGCATTGGCATTGGCTTTAAAGGAAAAAAAAACGTAGCATGCACACGATGCGCAAAGTAAAAACTCAACAGCCAATATAATATATAAAGAGCTTGAAGAAATGGTATCGCCTAAGAGTATCGTTAATGTTGGCAGCAAAAAACTCACAATACAGGTTAATACAAATGCTAACTCATAACCCAACTTTTGCCCAATTAGTGCAGGCGCGTTAGGTATTGCAATATTTTGATTATTTATTGCCATTTTTATTTGCCTTTTTAAATCTTTAACACAGCTTATTCAGTTGTGCTCATAAGTTCATCCAAATCACTTGCTATTTCAAGAAGACGCACCAGTTCTAATATAGCAACCATGCGATTCTCTATTGTAACCAACCCCGATAAAAAGTGATCTCTACGAGATCCATCTAGATTTGGAACTGTCTGAATGTCGTTCTGTGAAACTGTTAAAATATCAGATACGGCATCAACCAAAATTCCAATGTAGCGATCTTCTATTGAAACGATAATAATAACATTTGTATTTGATACTTCAGTTTTTCCGATCCCAAAACGAAACCGTAAATCCATAATAGGAACAATTACACCACGTAAATTTAATACACCCAACAAATACTCAGGTTGATTTGGCAATCGTGTTGTTTCCGTCCAGCCTTTAATTTCAAGCACAGACGTAATTGCAATGCCATATTCTTCGCTATCCACTGTAAAAGTAATAAACTGCTGGGTTCCAGAATGAGAACCTGGCGCTATAATTTCCAGATTCTCTTCGGATAGACCATCATCATTATCAGAATTTGCGGCTGTTTTTACTGCACTAACAGACATAGTATTTACCTTGCATCTTCAGTGATTCTATTTGTT
Source organism: Pseudomonadota bacterium (assembly GCA_039033475.1). Taxonomy (GTDB): domain Bacteria; phylum Pseudomonadota; class Alphaproteobacteria; order Rhizobiales; family CBDHHC01; genus JBCCCO01. The sequence continues at coordinate 31,690 of JBCCCO010000011.1, forward strand.
TGTTCAGAATAATTAAGCTTTGCAGCCTGCAGAGTAGAATTTACATCGCATGGAATGTTTGAGGTTTCTATATTCATCATGTGGGATGGAGAACGCTGAGAATGATGTAAATTATCAATATCTAAAATCAAAGCAACTTTGCCATCGCCCAAGATCGTTGCTGCTGATATTCCTGGAACTGGATCATAATTTTCTTCGAGACTTTTAATAACAACTTGTTGCTGACCTTCAATATCGTCAACAACCAAACCAATTTTACCCATACTGTCTGTTTCAACGAGAATAACCAAACCTTTCTTAGGGTCATTAATAGCATTTGGAACATCAAACACATGTCCAAGATATACCAAACTGAAATATTCACCCCGGATAGAAACGACGTTTCGGTCATCAGGAAGCTTATGAATTTCATCCTTTACTGGTCTAAAGCTTTCAACAATACTTGTCAGGGGAATGATATATTTTTCATGGCCAACATTAACAATCATACCATCTAAAACTGCAAGTGTAAGAGGAAGAAGTAATGTAAAGGTTGTCCCCGCTCCAAAATTGGAGCTTACAGAAACGCGGCCTCCTAAATTTTCAATATTCTTTTTAACAACATCCAACCCAACACCGCGCCCAGAAATATCAGTAACCTGGCCCGCCGTTGAAAAGCCCGGAGAGAAGATTAAATTATCAATTTCAAAAGGCGTCAGCTGTGCATTTGGTTCTACAACGCCGCGTTCAATTGCTTTTTGGAGAACCTTTTCCCCATTAATACCCCCGCCATCATCCTTAATTGAAATAACTATGCTACTGCCGCGATGTTCTGCGGCAAGTTCGATGGTTCCTTGTTTGCTTTTACCAGCTGCAACCCGTTTGTCGGGCATTTCAATGCCATGATCAATTGCATTGCGTAGCAAATGATTGATAGGATCACTGACTTCTTCGATCACTGTCTTATCAATTTCCGTATCTTCTCCGCGCATCACCAATTGGATGTCTTTTTCTAAACGGCGTGTTAAATCACGAACAACACGAGGCATCCGAGCAAATAATGACCCCACAGGTTGCATGCGAACAGCCATAACGCTTTCTTGCAATTCCCGCGTATGAAGCGCTAAATCTTCAAGACCGCGCATTACTTCTGAATTAAAACCATCTGTATTTTGTTGGATCATTTGCGCCAGCATAGACTGAGTAATTACGATCTCTCCGACCATGTTGACCAGTTTATCAATGCGCTGCAAATCCACACGAATTGATTTTATTTTGTTTGCAGCAGGGGAGTTTTTGGTCTCTTTTTTACCTGATTTTTTCTGGGCTTGGCTTTTGGCTGTTGAAGTTGATGGCTGTTTTTCTTTTTCTACGACAACTTGATCTTGAACCTGTGAAGCTTCATCAATTTGATTTTCAGATTTTTGCACCTGAATATCAAGCTCGCAGTCATCTATGACAAATTCAAAAACTTCGTTGATATCACTCTTTTTGTTTTCACTGCTAAGGGTCAAATTCCATGACCAATAACAACACTCCGGGTCAAACTCCTCTAAGTCAGGCAATCCTGATATATCAATTTGAACATCCAAGTCACCAAGTGTTTTTAGTTCCTTGATAATAAAAATTGGGTCATTTGCATACTTGAGCAGTTCAGGTTTTGGTTTGAATTGAATAGAGTATATGCTTTCAGAAGCATCATCAGGTTCATCATTTTCTGGTGATGCATCTTGCGTGGTACTCTCAGCTGGAGGGCTACTGCTGCTGCCTTGCAAAACGGCACGCAACTGCACCAGAACATTATTGACCGATTGCTCATCAAAATCCGTACCATCTCTTGCGGCCTCGACCAAACTTGCCAATACATCTGAAGCTTCAAATAACAGCTTCATCATATCTTGATCAGCATTTATCGTATTTGATCGAAGAAGATCCAGGACAGCCTCAAATTCATGAGAAAACTCAACTAGGTCCTTATATTTAAATGCAGCTGCCCCGGCTTTAATTGAATGAGCTGTGCGGAATATTGCATTTAGCCCCTCATTATCAGGCCCTTCTTCGGAAATCCGGGAGAGCTCAGTTTCAAGCTCCGCAAGACGCTCATCACATTCTTCAAAAAAGGTGGCTTTAAGCTGTTCTATATCTGCCATATAAGTTTCACCATCCCATTTTTAAATTAGCTTAGAACAACCTACATCCTTTTGCTTTTTAAGCTAATGGCATACCTTTCCAACAACCTGTAGCAGTTTATCTGGATCAAAAGGCTTTACAATCCAGCCTGTTGCGCCCGCGGCTTTTCCTTCTTGCTTTTTGTCAGAGCCACCTTCAGTCGTTAAAATTAGAATTGGCGTTGAACTGAATTTTGAGTTTTGTCTTAAGTTTTTTAACAAAGTTATGCCATCCATATTTGGCATATTCACATCAGTAATAATAAGATCAAAATCTTCTTTACCTGCGATTGTCAGTGCTTCCTGACCATCATTGGCCTCTGTCACATTGTAACCTGCACCGTTTAGGGTAAAGGAAATCATATTTCGCATTGTTTTTGAATCATCAACTGCAAGAACACGTTTACCCATTTTCACTATTCTCCATTATCTTAAATTCAGCTTCTAAACCTAAATCACTAAATAAACCCTTGAGAACGCCATCCGCATTTAATAACTGGAATGGCAAATTTCTTTTTTTAAAAAAACGCTCCCCAGCAACCAACACTTGGGCCAGCGGTGTTTTGACGTCTAGAACATCTTGGAAATCAAGACTAACACCCGTTTGTTTTGTACCAGCCTCCAATAATACATCTTTCAGTTGTATGGCATCATGCATTGTTAACTTTTTAGAAAGACGCAATAAAACCATAGCGTCATTGTTTTTGGCGCTTGTATGGGACATCCAATTTTCCAAAACTTTTTCAGGTATAAAGATATACCCAATAACTGTTGTAGAGATTTATAGTAAAAATTATAAAATACTATAGATAAATATTGATTAAAATTTTCCCTTATTTCATCGCACTCAATGAAATATCATGTCTAGGTTGTATAAAAGTAAATAGAGAATGAATTTTTATGAAGAATAAACCTAAAACGAGAGACAGTGGGTAAACTCAATAGAGATTATACATTCTTTAATCCAAATGCATTAAAGTTATACTTAATATATCCTATATAAATCACGGATTAAGATTATGTCTCTCAAATCATTCATCGCGTCTATGATGGTCTGTTTTATAGTCACTACTGCTGCTTGCTCATATGGCTTATTATTTTATATAGAACAAAATTTTGCAGCATCTGTTCCGCATAACAGCACAGAATTTTTTAATCAGCTCACTTACCTCATAGCTGGTTTTAATGCTGTTATAGTTGCGCTTGCTTTGGCATACTACATCTTAATTGATCAACTTATAACAAAACCATTTGGACACTTGAAAGCGTTTATAGTCGATTTGGCCTCTGAAAAGTTCCAAACAGAACCTCGAGACAAGCTTTTCATAAGAGACTTAAAGGAAACCTTCAATTACTCTATAATTCTTAGCCAACATTATTATACTGCAAAAAAGAAGCAAAAAGAGAGCTCAGATGCGGAACGTATTTCTAGCGAGCAACGTCATAGCTGTATGAGTACAATGGCAAATCATGTTGAAACAAAAATTGAAACTGGCATTAATGATGTCTCAAGTTCTGCGGAAGATCTGTCTAATCAATCTTTTGAAATGCATAAAATGATTTCACAAACCAGTAAGACAGTAAAATTTGCCTTAGAACAGGCAAACAAAACCAGTGAACTCACATATAAAGCATCAGAATTATCTGAAGAAATGCAACAAGCGATCCATCGTGTAAGTGAGCAGTCAGAAAAAAGTAATTCTATTTCTAAGGAAGCGGTAGAAAGCTCTAACGTTTCTCAAAAAGCCATTTCAGAATTTTCACAAGCAGCCGCAAGCATTAGTGAGTTTGTTGGCATGATTCAGAATATTGCGGGTCAAACGAATCTCCTTGCTCTAAATGCAACCATAGAAGCTGCGCGCGCTGGTGAGGCAGGTAAAGGATTTGCTATTGTTGCAGCAGAAGTTAAACTTCTTGCAGATGAAACCAATAAAGCCACAGAGGCGATTACAGAACAAGTCGCTATGATTGAAGGAAAAACGCAAGGGGCGGTTGTTTCAATCGACAAAATCTCAAACAACATTGATTCATTAAGTGAGGCTCTTAAAGTCATCTCTGTTGCAATGGATGAGCAAAATCAAACAACACGCACTTTCTTAGATATTCTCTCAGAATCAAAAGAGGCTGTGAATTCTATGGCAACACAAATTCAGGATGTATCCGAACTTACACAACATACTTTTGGATTTGCGCAGAATGTTTCTATTATTGGAGAGAGCATGCTTTCTGTTACAGAGGGTATGCAAACAGAAGTCCCTATCATAATAAAAAATGCACTTGAAGCTGCAGAGCGACGTCAAGATATCCGCTTTTCCGGTCATGGAAAATGCAACATCCAAGCTGGAGAGAAAACCTATATCAGTGATATTCAGGATATATCTATTTCTGGCGTCAAATTATTTGCCGGGTTACCCCAAAATATCCCTCCAAAAGTTGAGCTTGAATTTGAAAATGGTCTTATTAAAGAAGCCGAGCTGGCCTGGTGGAGCAAGATGGCTTGTGGCTTCCAATTTGCTGAAACGCTCCCCTCTGTTGAGCCTTTTATATCTCCTGAGCAAGATGATGAAAATGCGGAGACGAAAGCAGCTTAGCATTAAATCGATACCCAATTTGGTTATGATTTATACTCATATCTTAAAATTAAATCGCCATTCCGGAGAATCTGATCCAAAACTGTTGAAATCAACCCAACTTTGCCTTAATTCTTAGTTCTTAATTTGCCTTATGGAATCTCCGCAGAGAAGGGTTTTGCTGTGAAAATATGTATGATTGGTGCAGGTTATGTGGGGCTGGTCTCCGCAGCTTGTTTTTCTGAATTTGGATGGGCTGTCACATGCGTTGACAAAGATGCAGAAAAAATTTCACAGCTAAATTCTGGAAGAATTCCTATCTTTGAGCCTGGCCTTGATAATCTGGTTACGACCAATCTCCAAGCGAACCGTTTAAAATTCACGTTAGAGCTAGAAGAAGCCGTTAGCACAGCTGATGTTATTTTTCTAGCTGTTGGCACCCCAATGCGTAGAGGTGATGGTCACGCAGATTTATCATATGTGTTTTCTGCGGTTGAAGAAATAGCGCCCTTGCTGAGAGGCTTTACTGTTATTACCACAAAATCAACTGTTCCCGTTGGCACCAGCAGAGAAATTGAAAAACGTTTGAAAGAACTCTGTCCTGACGCTGATTTTGCGGTTTGTTCAAATCCTGAATTTTTACGAGAGGGCTCAGCCATACAAGACTTTACGCATCCTGACCGAGTTCTTGTAGGGTGTGACAATGATCGTGCTATTGACGTTATGACTCGCCTATATAAACCTCTGGCTCTGCGCAATGCTCCCGTCATGTTTGTCGGGCGAGAATCTGCTGAGCTGGCCAAATATGCCGCAAATGCATTCCTGGCAATGAAAATCAGTTTTATTAATGAAATTTCTGATTTGTGTGAAGAAGTTGGTGCAAATGTCCAAGATGTTGCCAATGCAATTGGGGCTGATAACCGTATTGGACCAAAATTTTTGCATCCTGGGCCTGGCTATGGCGGGTCTTGCTTTCCAAAAGACGTTTCCGCATTGGCCCGCACTGCACGAGAATATCGCTCTGCATTAACATTGGTTGAACAGGTTGACTGGGTCAACACCGAGCGTAAAATTGCTATGGCGCACCGAATTGAGCGGACACTTGATGGAGAGGTGCGTGGTAAGAAGATCGCAATTCTTGGCATCACATTTAAACCCAAAACTGACGACATGCGTGAAGCACCTAGCCTTGTCATTATTCCAATGCTGCAAGAAAAAGGCGCAGATATTCATATTTATGACCCGGAAGGCAAAAAACAAGGAGAGTCATTACTGCCAGATGTTACCTGGTGTGAGACCGCCTCGCAGGCAATCACAAACGCAGACGTGACTGTTGTTCTAACAGAATGGAACGAATTTCGTGCCCTTGATTTAAATCAGCTAAAAACCTCAATGAGGGGCGATATTTTGTGCGACTTCCGTAATATATTTGATCCTAAACAGGCAAAAATTACCGGTTTTCAGTATCATAGTATAGGGCGTCCATTATAAACTGCATACTTAATATTATTACGAGACACACCCAACCCAATCTCTGCGCATTTGGCAAAAGGGCATGTAGCCCCTTGTTTTTAACATTAACAGAGATGCGTTCATCAATAGCTACATTTTCAATGGTAAGCTTTAAAAAATAGGCCTACGTACAAGACGGCACATCGGTACGATTTAATACATTGGCACTAAATTATGATCACCTATGTACCAATATAAAATCGCCGCTGCTGGCTATAAAACTCTTTAAAGATCATTCATTCTGAAATTGTAAACGCGCTTTTTTTTCACTGACCTTGCATATCTCCCGGTTCTTTTAGAGACTAAAGCTAACTTTCTTCTATATCGTTTTTTGAGGCGTCTCTTTTTCGTGTATACTCTTTTATATGCTTTACGCTTTTGGGAAGCCCTTACGCGGTTCAAAGCTTTGTGTGCTCGCGTCTTGCTTTTGGAGCGAGGCACAGAATACACCAATTCTTGCCCTAGATTAAGCTTTGCCAAAAGTTCCTGTGCGTTTTTAGGCTGTGTGATCTGCACACATAAGCCTGTTCTATCTTCACGCTGTTCTTTACCACATACTTTTCCGCAAATAGGACCAGAATATGCAGCGAGCAATTCTAACAAAGAAAGATTTGGCGCTTTAACTGAAATTTTTTGTAAAGATGCATTTTGTTGGAATTGCAAAAGAGCTTTGCGTGAAAAACGCCCCCACAGACCGTCAACCTTCATCTTATAACACTCGAAATGGGCCAATTGATTTTGAACTTTTCGAATAACATCTCTTGGGTCACAAATCGCACCTGAGTAAGAGGACACCAATTTTAACAATTCAGTGCCCGGCTTATGACTTAACAAGTGCTTTAAGTTTAAGTAGGATTTGAATTGTAACAAAGCACGTTTAGACCCACGCCCCCAAATGCCATCAATACCAGCTTGATAACATCCAAAACCATGCAAGTGCTGTTGGATTTTTTTAGTAACGACTTTGATATCTGTATTGGGATCAATAAAATCTGGCTCTCGGCGATATGAATACGGATGCACAACTTCTCTCAGTGTTGGAACGGGATTATATATTGCCACCATTTTAAGCGTTCGACCTGATAATAAACTCATATATTGTTTGCGAAAGTCAGGCCGCTTTGATATGTGCACCTGATTTTTTTCAGTAAGGGAGTGTGCTGTCGGAATCCAGGATGCCACTTTTGTTTGTCTTGAAAACTTCGAGTTTGCAGGAGCAAGTTTTTTAACATTAAAGACAAACTGTCGTTTAAGCGTATTATCGCTCCAGGGCAATTGTTTAGCTTGTGTTTTTGAAGCCACTTCGGCACGGATACTGTCCATAATTTTATGAATAGGCACATCTTCTCGTGACAAATTAGCGAGCAACGCCCTTGCAAAAGACTTTTGTGTTTGCTTCTCAAACATAACCGTATTGTGAGGCTCGTTTGCATAAGCAACCATCATATCTTTATAGGTTTTTAAAGGTTGCAAACCAGGACAACTCATATGATTCCCAGTAGGGGGAAATCTATGGCGACATGCATTGAGAAAAACAAAATTAGTTTTGGTAAGACGCTGGAGTTCGTGAAGCAAGGGATCAAGTGCTACAGCCTTGAAAGACAATTGAGAAGGACGAATCTCTTTGATGCCAGAAGGAATGAGATAATTGCGACCTGATATTTGAGCAATGCGACCCATATAATAAACCACTGCTACGTCAGCTTTTTTTGCCAACTGGGCAAACTGTCGAATTTTCATGGCCAAGGTCGCTTGATCTGGCTCAATACTTTCGATCACATCAAAGCCAAGCTTATTTAGCGTTAAAGTGATATCAGGAACTTTAATACTTTCAGAAGTCTTCCAGAAAAAATCGTAAGATTCAATATTGTGCAGAACGAGAGCAATGCGACGCTCTTCAGAGTGAGTAAAAACAACAGAGGCGACAACCAACATTAGGGTAAGAATACAAATGGAGGTTCGAAGCATTGTCACACCGAATCCGATTACACACATTAAAGTGAATTAATAGTCACCTTATGTGTTTTTTTTGAAAGATTACATTAACTATATTGTGACTCAAAAATGCTTTGAATGCGAGCAAAAATAACGTCAAAAGACCACAAAACTGAGATTCTTTTTAAGTCAAGTTTTGTATTAAGAGATCTGCGTTATTCTTTAGTCGGAAACATCAATGCAAGAAAATGACTTTTGAGTTTAGCTATATGTAAAGCACAAAATGCGGTGTCTAAATATTGTGATGATTTCACACTTTAATTACTGGAGCAATGTGCACTCCAATGGCATCGATGATATGACCGGCTCTCCCCCAGAACCCAATGATTTGATAGTTTGCCGGAGACGCGTAGATAAAGTCCACATGGCCTCCCTGTCCGCCGAAGCGTCTGATTTGTCCAAGATTGGTGCGAAACGTCAGCGAATCAATATAACTTCCAAAGCGACCATAAATTTCTAAAATATATTCATTGTGGGACAATGCCATACCGCCTAGGTGACCACCATTACCTCCATGTTTATGGTATTCGATCGCCTCTCCATCTACATCCAAAACAAGTTGCATTGCATTAATGCACGTGCTTGACCAAACACGTACTTCACGCACCGCGGCATTTTCATATGGCGGGTCGTCATCATAAGGATAACCACCAACACCCCCACTCGGGCCAAAAATAACTTTAGACATAGGAGATACATTTTATCTTTAAAGATCAAAACAACTTTATGCGCAGACCTTCTAAAAGTAAGATTTTTAGGAGATTATAGTTAATTTGGCTCCATGAGATCTGAAGCCTTTCGATGTTAAGTGCATGAGATAACTCATTGTATCTTAAAGATCAATTCATTACATACAGTTGGTAGAAATTGTTCTCTTGAAGTGATCACACATTTTAAGCTATTCAACTCCCCATGACTGACACACCGATTCTTGAAGAAGGTTCGATTGAACCGATAAATCTACGCACAGCGCTTGAAGAGCGATATCTTGCCTATGCGCTATCAACAATTATGCACCGGGCTTTGCCCGATGTCAGGGATGGATTAAAACCTGTTCACCGCAGATTGCTTTATGCCATGCGTGAACTAAAGCTTGACCCAGCGAGTGGATTTAAAAAATGTGCCCGGGTTGTTGGCGATGTGATGGGTAAGTTTCATCCCCACGGCGACCAGGCAATTTATGATGCTTTGGTACGGCTCGCCCAGGATTTCGCCGTACGTTATCCACTAATCGATGGGCAAGGAAACTTTGGTAATATTGACGGCGATAATCCTGCTGCAATGCGTTACACTGAAGCTCGAATGACAGATGTCGCAAGTCTTTTACTTGACGGTATTGATGAAGATACGGTTGATTTTCGCGAGACCTATGATGGCTTAGACAAAGAACCTATTGTATTACCTGCAAATTTTCCCAATCTTTTAGCCAATGGCTCTTCTGGCATTGCCGTGGGCATGGCAACCAATATCCCGCCCCACAACGTTGCTGAATTGTGTGATGCCGCAATACATCTAATTAAGCACCCAAACGCCAGCATAGAAAAACTGGTTGATTTCATACCTGGCCCAGATTTCCCAACCGGTGGTATTATCATTGATACCTATGAAAGCATTGTTGAAACGTACAAAACAGGTCGAGGTAGTTTCAGGGTCCGCGCCTATTGGGAGCAAGAAGATATTGGCCGCGGAGGGTATCAGATTGTTGTCACAGAAATTCCCTACCAAGTGCAGAAATCCAGACTTGTCGAAAAACTCGCTGATTTGATAACTCTGCGCAAATTGCCAATCCTTGGTGATGTTCGTGATGAGTCCGATGAAAATGTGCGCCTGGTTTTAGAGCCAAAATCAAAAACCGTTGATCCCGTTATTTTTATGGAATCGTTATTTAAACTAACCGATTTGGAAACTCGCATTTCCCTGAACATGAATGTTCTCAGCTATGGTCAGGTGCCAAATGTTTTAAGCTTGCGAGAGGTTTTACGCCAATGGCTTGACCACAGAAAAGTGGTTCTTGTCCGGCGTTCAGAATTCCGGCTTAAGAAAATTGAACATCGCTTGGAAGTCCTTGAAGGATACTTAATCGCTTATCTCAATCTTGATGAAGTGATCCGAATTATCCGTGAAGAAGATGAGCCTAAAAAGGAACTTATTGCAACATTTGACTTAACTGAAGTGCAAGCCGAAGCAATTTTGAATATGCGCTTGCGGTCATTACGCAAACTTGAAGAACTTGAAATTCGTAAAGAACACAAAAACTTAAACAAAGAACGCAGGGAAATCAAAGCACTGCTCAAATCAGACGAAAAGCAATGGACGCATATTTCTGATGAGATTAAAGAAGTCAAACAAAACTATGCCAAAACCACAGAACTTGGTAAAAGGCGCACCACTTTTGCGAATGCCGAAGACATCGATATTGATTTAGAAACAGCCCTCATAGAAAAAGAACCGATTACCGTTGTACTGTCCGAAAAGGGATGGGTGCGTACAATGAAAGGTCATCTCGAAGATACCCAAAGCTTACAATTCAAAACCGGAGATAAGCTAAAGTTTGCCGTTAAGGCCTGGACAACAGACAAGCTAGTCCTATTCACAACAAACGGCAAATTTTTCACATTCGGTGCAGATACCTTGCCTGGTGGTCGTGGGCATGGCGAACCGATACGTCTTATGATTGATCTGGATGACAAGCATACAATTGTCCATCTTTTTGTTCACAATCCTGAACGTCAACTGCTTGTAGCCTCGCGCTTTGGCAACGGCTTTATTGTTGATGAAAAGGATGTAGTGGCATCAACACGCAAAGGCAAACAAATCCTCAATGTCACATCTCCCGATGAAGCAGCTATATGCACAATTGCCAAAGGGGACCACGTTGCCGTAATTGGTAAAAACCGCAAGCTTCTTATTTTTCCGCTAAAAGATGTCAACCACATGTCCCGTGGTCGAGGTATTCGCTTGCAAAAATACACCAAATCAAACCTTTCGGATGTCAGCGTATTTTATAAGAAAAACGGCTTGAGCTGGGTTGATGGTGCGGGACGGACACGTCAAATTACAGACTTTAAAGAATGGAAAGGCGAACGTGCCCAAGCTGGAAAACTTCCACCGAAGGGATTTCCCAAATCCAACCTTTTTGGACCGAAATTTGAGTAAAGTGGACCTATGGCTATTCCCAAAATTAATCGTATGATTAATTTTGGCGCTCAAACTGCCATGTTAAAATTTTCTGGGCCTTCTGCCGCTAAGCCGCAGGCCATAGAGGAAAATAACACCGGTTTTGAAGCTTAGGTTAGAATGGGTGTTCTTTTTCATACCGAGCAAAGCAAACACTAAATACGGTTAAAATATTAAAGATAATAAAATCAGAGCATTACGCTAAAAAATGCCTTATTTATTAAATATGAATTGCGTGTTTAGCTTTTCAAATACCAAAAATTGTATATAATTCCGATACATTTGCAAAACTTCATAAAATTTGATGTGTTCAAAATCTTTCCACAAATTCAAAGTATGAAGGAAACTTGGTAGTAGTAACTATAAAAAAAATAGGAAGTGTTATGGTCCCTTCAATTATTGGCGATGATTTGGAGATAACAGGAAATGTTATTTCTAAGGGTGAAATACAAATCGAAGGTGAAATCCAAGGAGACATCCATTGTTCCGCTCTCGTGGTTGGGGAAAATGCCGCTGTCTATGGTGAGGTGGTTGCCAAAGAAGTGACAATACACGGCCAGGTCAAAGGTGCTGTTCGCGGCCTAAAGGTAACGCTGCAATCTAAGTCACACGTAGAGGGTGATATTTACCATCAGTTTCTAGCTATTGAGCAAGGTGCCTTTTTTGAAGGAAAATCACGCCGATCTGAGGATCCTGTTGCTACAGCTAAGCCAATAGAAAGACCAAGCAATGTTATGCAGCTAACAAAAGTTGTTTAAGATTAAAGAATAAGTTACGATTTATACCAAGTCACATTGACTTTGACCTATATTCCAGTTCGGAAAATGCAGCCATTTTTTATTTGCGCTCAAACGCCAACGTAGGCTTTACGCGCTAAAGAGCGGCACGCAGTCGCGCTTGCCAAGTAACATTATAAGTATCTAATAATATTATTTGGTATTAATTATCTAACTTTTCATTATCGCTTGAGAAAACTGTAAAAATTACATGATACTCCGCTAACATTCATCCCGCCTAGGTTTACGGAATATTAGCCCTATTGCCCTACCCTCAAACTGTTTTTCTCAGTTTTTTACTATAAAATACTTTTACCTTTGAGGGTGGTACAGATGCCAGATCAAAAAAACGTTCTAATCGTTGATGATAGCATGCTTTCACGAAGCTTATTAGTCTCAAACATTGGCGACTCTCAACCAGAATGGCAAGTTGAACAAGCGGCATCAGGTGACGAAGCTTTAAAAGTTATTACGAATAAATCTTTTGATTATTACATCCTTGATTACAATATGCCTGGCCTAAATGGCATTCAACTGGCTGAAAAAATAAAAGATAAGTACGCCGAAGCTAAAATTGCTCTTTGCACAGCAAATATCCAATCTTCCATTCAAAAAAAAGCAACCGAAATTGATTTGTATGTCTTGAATAAGCCCGTGATAGACAATGAATTAAATGTTTTTTTTGACCAAGACGTACAGTAGAATTTGAATATAAATGACATACTTATCGGACGTTGAACAAGATGCCTTAAACGAATTAACCAATATTGGAGTAAGCAAAGCTGCGACTGCTCTCAGCCATTTGGTTAATGAAGAAATTACACTTGATATTCCATCCGTTAGAATAACAACTCAAGATGATGTAATGTCTCTTATATCTCAAAATATGAACGATGATATTGTTGCAATATCTGAACATTTTTCAGGATCTTTTCATGGCAATGGCTTGCTTATTTTTTCAAAATCGAGTTCGGTTGAACTGGTCCAGTGTTTGCTACCAGAAGCAACTCCACTAGAAAATCTAACTGAACTTGAACAAGATGCGCTCACTGAAGTTGGCAATATTATACTCAATGCCTGCTTGGGCACCTACAGTAATATTTTAAGTCAAGATTTAAGAACAGAATTGCCAATACTATTTAATGGAAATCATGCGCAACTTGCATCGTCGATTTCTAATCTTTCAACATTGAAGCAGCTTGTTATTCTATTGAATGTGACATTCACAATTGAAAAGAAAAATGTCAAAGGCTACCTGATATTTTTAATGGATTTAAATTCAGAAAAAAGCTTTTTAAAATACGTTAAAGATTATGTCGAGGGCATCAAATCTTAAACGCAAAGCCTATTGATTATATGCAGAACACTCTTCAAAGCACCGATACTAACGTTTCTAACCTATCACATCATATTTTACTCAATCATTTAAATATCGGTATTATCATTCTTGCAAAAGATATGACAATTCTTTTTTGGAATGAATGGGTTTCGCTACATTCTGGCATTCCTTTTAATAAGGTAAAAGGAGCCCCCCTCAATAACGTTTTTTCTGAGTTAACAGGATCACGCTTACTCCATTTATTCGAGCAAAGTTTAAGCTTAGGACTGTCCTCACACGTCTCAACAAAGTTTAATGATGTGACATTGCCATTGTTTAAAAGAGGGTTGAATCATGAAGCTATGGACAAAATCACTCACTCCATTCACATTAAACCTCTCAATAATACCAATGAAGAAAAACAATGCTTGATACAGATTTTCGATGTCACGAACGCTTTTTTACGTGAAAAAGCGATGAGGCAACAAGCTGAAAAACTCAAACAATCCAATGATGATTTAGAAAAATTCGCATATGTTGCATCTCATGATTTGCAAGAGCCCCTTCGCACAATACAAGGTTTCGGTTCTTTGCTTATACAAGATTATGCCTCAAAGCTTGCAGATGAAGGCCAAGATTTTCTCAAGCGCATCATAAAGGGCGCAGAGCGTTTGCAGGTTATGATACAGGATTTGCTAGCGTTTTCGCAAATTGCCAATAAAGGCTATTCTCTGTGTGTTATTGACTTAAATGTTTTTATAGAAAATGTCCGGCTCTCTCTAGATTCACAAATCACTGAAGTTCATGCACAATTTGATGTCCAACAGCTTCCAAAAATTTGTGCCGACGAGAGCATGTTGCAACATCTTTTGCAAAATCTTATAAGCAACGGCATCAAGTTTCGCAAAAAAGATACTTCTCCTGTGATCAAGATATATTGCTGCGAGAGAACAGAAACCATAGAGGACGAAAATTATACGTCGAACGAAAATTTTATAACTCTATGTATTGAAGACAATGGAATTGGTTTTGATAATAAATTTCGCAAAAGAATATTTGATACTTTTGAGAGACTTCATAGCAAAAGCAAATATTCGGGAACAGGACTAGGATTAGCACTGTGCCAACGCATTGTTGAGAAACATAATGGAAAAATCTTTGCGCATGGCACACCTGGGGAGGGAGCTAAATTTTTTGTGACCCTACCAACTTGTAAAGATTGCATTGACCAAAAGTAGACCAGTCAGCCAAGTTATTCAACAGGCTTAAGCAACACATGCCTTTTCTTTCCAACTGAAAGCTTAATAACTCCATCATCTGTAATATGACAACGTGTTAGAGTTATCTTTTCATCAGTTATAGTTTGATCATTTATGCGAGCACCACCACCTCGAATGTGACGCCGCGCTTCACCGTTGGTGTTTGCCAGCCCCGCTTTTACAAATGCAGTAAGAATACCAACGCCGTCATAAATATCCTTTTTGGCAATCTCAATTGTTGGCAAGCCTTCCGCCATAGCCCCTTGTTCAAATGCTTTTTGCGCAGTTTCTTGGGCATGATTTGCAGCCTCTTGCCCGTGCGCCATTTGTGTCGCCTCAGTTGCTAGGATTTTTTTTGCCTCATTAATTTCAGCACCTTGCAAAGCTTCTAAGCGTTGAATTTCTTCAAGAGGCAGTTCTGTAAAGAGCCTCAGAAATTTGCCCACATCAGCATCTTCTGTATTGCGCCAATATTGCCAATATTCATAAGGTGAAAGCATATCACTGTTCAACCACACAGCGCCATCAGCCGTTTTCCCCATTTTGGCACCAGATGCCGTTGTCAGTAAATTGGTAGTTAAACCATAAAGTTCATAGCCTTCTACTCGGCGGCCAAGCTCTATTCCATTTATAATATTGCCCCACTGGTCAGAACCTCCCATTTGCAGAGTACAGCCACAACGTTTTTTCAATTCAACAAAATCATAGGCCTGCAAGATCATATAATTGAATTCAAGGAATGTAAGCGGCTGTTCGCGTTCGAGACGCAACTTTACCGAATCAAAGGTCATCATCCGATTGATGGTAAAATGTGGCCCATAATCACGCAAAAAATCAATATAGTTTAAGTTCTCTAACCAATCCGCATTATTAACCATGACCGCATCTGTCGGCCCATCCCCAAAGGTAAGGAACTTTTCAAAAACTTGTTTAATGCCATCCATATTTTGTGAGATGTTTTCATCTGTGAGCATTTTGCGGGATTGATCCTTGCCCGACGGATCTCCCACTCTGGTGGTGCCCCCCCCCATTAAAACAATGGGTTTATGTCCGGTTTGTTGCAACTTGCGCAACATCATAATCACCAGCAAACTGCCCACATGAAGGCTTGGCGCGGTACAATCAAAGCCAATATAGGCCGTAATTATTCCATTTTTTGCTTTTTCATCAAGGGCTTGCTCATCTGTACATTGATGAATATAGCCCCGCGTGGAAAGTTCATGTAAAAAATCAGATGAATAGGATGTCATGGTATACGTCTTGATTTGATTATACTATTTTATTGTCTCTTTTTGTGGTCTAAAACCACCGCTTTCAAGCGGTAAGAGAATATCAAACTTGCATGCGGAGCATGCACATTAAACCCTAATGACTTTAGTCATAAAGCAACCTACCGACTTCAGTCGGTAGTGGTTGAG
>JBCCCO010000012.1:0-45178 GCA_039033475.1 Pseudomonadota bacterium
AAAATATCTTATACTTATAAAATTAGTTCTAAGTATGAATTTAAAAGACAACAAGAGTTCTTCTGGATATTTAAGACGTTGGTGCTATACGCTGGTTTCAAACACTGTCCTTTTCATAAATGGCTTAAGCTCTATTCAGTGACGGCCATACTCGTAATTTCTATATGTTATCTTATCATTAATGTTTCAGTTGTTAACGCCGCAAAAGATCGGGCCTACCGCCAGAAAATTGGTTCACAATTTAAAAACTGGGTGAAGACATTAGAAAAGCACGCTTTAGAATCAGGTGTTTCTGAGGCTACATTCTATAAAGCATTTCAAGGGGTCCGCCTCAATTGGAAATTGCCAGATTTACAGCCTCCAGGTTTCGATGCAAAAACCAAAAAAACAAAACGCAAGAAAAAACGTCAGGCAGAATTTTCTAGTCCTGGACTTTACTTTCCTCAGAAAAGATTGAAAACGCTAACGCGAAAAGGGCAGCAGCATTACAACACCTGGGGGCAAGTTCTGGCAGACATAGAGCAAGCTTATGGTGTTGATAAAGAAATTATACTTGCTGTTTGGGGGCGTGAAACAGCCTATGGCGGTGTTAAAATTCCTTATTACGCTATTGAGGCTTTGGCAACACAGGCCTTTATGGGACGTCGAAAAGAGTATTTCTTAAAGCAACTCATTGTTGCTTTACAGATTTTAGAACAAGGTGATGTCACACCTCAAAATATGAAAAGCTCATGGGCAGGTGCAATGGGCTACACCCAGTTTATGCCCTATGATTATCAACAATTTGCTGTAGATTATGATGGGGATGGACGACGTGATATCTGGGCAAATATTCCTGATGCTTTGGCCTCAACAGCGCATTATTTGAAAAAGAATGGCTGGCAAACGGGGCAAACCTGGGGGTATGAAGTGCGGTTGTCGCAAGGGTTTGATTGCCGTTTGGAAGGTTTTGACCAAGGCAGGCGCATTGCCGAGTGGATGCAATTAGGTATAAACCGAGCTTATGATCGGACTTTCTTGGAAAAGCACCAAAGTCAAAAAGCCTATTTGCTCATTCCAGGAGGTGTTGAAGGGCCAGCATTTCTTGTACTTGATAACTTTCGTGTCATCAAAACCTATAACCCGGCCAATCTCTACGCTCTTTTTATTGGCCATTTGGCAGATCGCATTCTACGCGAACGTGATTTTGAGAAGCGGTGGCCCGCCCTAAAAACCTATTCGCGAGATGACATCAGGCAGTTGCAAACCAAATTGCAATATGCTGGATATCCGGTGGGGAAAATCGATGGCATATTGGGACCTAAGACGCGCAGTATCATTGGCCAATATCAGTTAGCGGCAGGCTTACCGCTATCGTGTTACCCAAATCGAGAGCTGTTTGCTCACATTGGAAAAATATCACCGCAAAAACAATATGAAGCACAAGTTATTCCGTCTTTTGTAGATAAGCCGTTAGCGACAAAACAACAGAAAGATAACGATAAATACAAAGCATTCTATCCGTTCTGAATATGTTTTAAAACCATGATATTTGCGGTATTATAAAGACGACGAAAATATAGCCAATTTCATAAAAAATGACATGGTAGAGAAATTGGCTAAAGGCCGCAAGCGCGGCCCGCCGCTTAGCGGCGTAAGCCTTGGTGGCGTTTGAACCCCAAAATTAATCGTTTCATTAATTTTGGGAATAGCTATATAGTATGCAGTCTATCATGATGAAGATAATCCAAAAACTATGTGTGTATATTTTTATATGCACATTTGTATTTGCTGTAATTGCCGTTACGCAAAATCTGCCTGCGCGGGCACAAGGTGTAGAGCAACTTACACGCAGTTACCTAACACCCTTTCCAAAAGGCGAGAAGTACACGATTTATATTATTGGGGATGCATTTGCAGGCAGTGTTAAAAACTCATTAGAAGAGGTTTTTAAAGATGATAGACGTTTGCAGATCAAAGGAGCACTCAAATCTGCCAGTGGGCTTGCAAAAATACGTGGGTTTAATTGGAACAATAAGATTCGCACCTTGTTGCGCCAAGAAAAAATTCATGCTGCGGTAATATTACTTGGATTGCAAGAACATCGCAATATCAGGCTGACAAAAAACAATCGTTCTCGCATCGAACCATTTGGGTCTGAAGAATGGCAAAAAATCATGAGCAAGCGAGTTCAAGATATCATGCTCAAATTAAAGAAAGAGGGGGTCGCGGTTTATTGGATGGGGTTGCCCATTATGCGAAGCCCGAAAAAGAATCAATCTGCTCAAGTCTTGAATTCAGTATTCCGTCAGCAAGCATTTTTGAATGGCTTTAAATTTATCAATACCTGGAACGGATTTGCGGATCAATTCGGACGCTACAGCGCTTATGGGGCTGATTTAAGCGGTAAGGTTCGGCGTTTGCGTGCAAAAGACGGCGTTGGATTTACAAAATCAGGATACCGCAAGTTAGCGCATTTTGCGGAACGGGAAATTTTGCGAGATATTGCTTTGGCAAAGTCTGAACGCAACATTCCTCTTGCGGGAGATGAAAAAGAACAACAGCGTGTCCAGAGTGATTTAAAAGCGAAAATTACAAAACGTAAGATTCAGGCTGATCCCAAAAAAGAGCAGGGTGAAAGCTTTTTCACTTCGTTACAAAGGCGTTTACTGGGGGGGAATAAAGCCAACCAAAGTACATCAAAATCAAATTATTCGGTTACGCTTGACGATGGCATTAAAATTGTCCGTCCGCCCTTGCCTGATGTTGCGTTTTCCCGTTCAGCAGTGCGGCGGCGTTCTTCACCCCTGGCATCTGGCGTAGGCACTGCACTTATTGCTAAAACAATTGGCTCAGATTTAACGGCATTGGCCTCCATCACTCCAGCAAATGAGCTGACTTTAAAAGCCGCCAAACAAAGCGTGCCTCTACAGCAAACGCCTTATTATAAAGTGCTTGTTCTTGGTGAGACTTTGCCATCGAAACCAGGCCGGGCAGATGATTTCATATGGCAGAAGGACAACTAGAGCGATTCAACCTGAATTGAATTCAATTCAGGTTGAAAAATTGCTCGTTTTAAAAAGACTACAGCTTGTCAGATGAGGCGTAGCCGAAGTTGACCTGCTGTAGGCCCTCAGCCTGGGGGGCAATTCCGTTTTGTCCTCCTGATTTTCAAAAATGACATCTCGGCATATGGGCATGTTGTACATTCGCTTTAAATGTGAAAGTTCTGCTTTAATATAAACATCCCTGTTTAAATTTGCGGTTCGTGCCATTTCCAGAAATAAGGCTTTCTGTTAGAATTATAAGAATCGGTTTTTATGACACCGCATTACCTATTTTGTATACATCCTAATTTTCAAATATGAATTGATTTAGAAAAATCATTTTATGCATCAGCAAAACGCTATTCCATCTACTCAAACAGGTCTTATTCATACTTTGCTTTCAGATCTTTATGTCAGTTTTTTTAGCAACTGGCGTTTGATGTTACTTGGGCTTACAGGGCTTGTGCTCTCGTTGGCTTCTGGTTGGACCACGTTTGATGGCATCAATAACTTTACCAAGTCTTCTGTTTTAAGTTTCATGATTACCTTTGGCATCCAAGGAGTTATGTTGGTAACGGCGTGGCTTATTGGCGAGAGTTTTGCGATCGGTTTGAGCAAAAATAACGGCGGTGGACGAGATAAGGTGGCTGCCACGTCTGTGCCAAGTGTTGCTTATGTTTTTCGCAAAAGTGGGCAGTTGGTTTTTACTATTTTGGTGCTGTTATTAAGTGCCTTTATTCTGGCAAAATTTGCCTTGGATTATGATATTGCGGATATGCAATATGCCTTTTCTGAGGGGGCACACATTGGCATATCTATTCTTGGGGCGATACTTGCTTTTGCGGTGTTTGTTGTCCTGTTTTCAAGTTTTGAGATTATCGGAGCCTATGCCAGAGGTTTGCGGATTATTTTAGGGCATCTTCCACTTTGGTTGATGTTTCTATCATGTATGGCAACGTCTGTTTTTTTCTCTTTTGACTCATTATTTAATACCATTTTTCCGGAAAATGAACGGGCGCGTGCTGGAGAGTTGCGTGTACAACGTCAAATTGGTGGAATGCTTGCAGATATTGAGGTTCGACTTGAAAAAAAATATGCTGAAATGTCAGCTGCTTTGCTGAAAAGTCCGGTTTGGGGAAATTATGAAAAGCAGCTGAAAAACCTTGAGGGTCTGGCGCAAAAGGCGCCAGCTGAGATCGATGCTCAATCCTTACGTTTGTTAGAGCAGCAGCGTGCTTCGTTATCGCAGCATGAGCAGTCTTTATCAGAGGCGCGCGCAAGAAAACAAAATCTTGTTATTGAACATGACCAACTTGTTGGATCGTTAAAGCGTCTTGAAGTTGAAAAAACTAAAGTTCAACAGCAGGTGTTTCAATTGGAAGCCAAACAAAGAACGCTGCTACGCGCTCTTGCGAACGATAAAGCTGCCGCTAAGGCTGAGGTGAAAGGTGTTGGTGCATCAGGACGAGAAGGGCGCGGCCCCAAATATCGGCAATTGCAAAAGAAAGTTGTGAAATCCCAAATTGAAATTGATGCGTTAACCGTTCAAATAACAAGTGCAAGGCAGGCTCTTGAGGTGCTTAATCAGCGCCGTCAATTTGAGCGGCCCCAATTGTTGCAGATCAAACGTGAAATTAGCGCATTTGAGGTGCAAGAAACCTCGGCAGAGCAGACAATAGCATTACGGCAAGATAGCAGGGTTGATGGACAAAAACTCAAAGATAGTATTGAGCAGGATTTAAAAACGCTTGTGCAGGATTTATCAGTCTTTCGTCAGGAGCCAAAATTAGAGCTTTTGACACAAGCTCAAAATGCATGCGGTCGTCTTGTGCGTGCACTTCACAGTATTGGGACTTTAAAACCTGATTTATTAGGCATCAATTGCACTCCAAAGACTATCAGCCAACCTCTGGGAGCGTTATTTACCCTAAAAAAAGGGCGAGAACGTTTTCGAAGTGTGTGTGGTCAAGATGCAAAGGTTCCCTCTGGTCGGATTGATACTCTCCTTGACTTTGGCAGTCGCTGTATTGTGATGTCCGCTTTGCCAAGTTCTGAAACGCAGAATTTTCGAGAAACGTTAAGCCGGGTTGCATTAAACCGAGATGATAAATCACACCGTTTTGTTGTGACCTGGAATGCTTTTTCCGATGGCAACCGGCTTGCTTATTTGACATTGGCAATTGCGATTGCAATTGATTGCCTGGTGTTTATGTCTGGCCTATTTGGTGCAAATGCTGTTGCCTCTCCGCTATCGGAAAGCCCGAAAGCTGGCGCAAGACCCGTGGCAAAATTAGAGAAAATCTTAGAAAACGCATTGCTACCAGACAAAGCCTATGCCGCTGAGCTGGCTTTAAACATTATGGATCCCAGGTTTGATCAGAAAAACTCAGGATTTATTGCTGTGATGAACTTAGAAGGTTTGGACGTGCAGCAAAGTTTCACCATAAAAAAAGTTCTAACAGCAGGCGCAAGCCTGGGTTTTATCAAGCACGAGGACGAAAAACCTCATGTGTTTCATGTGCGTTCTGAATTGTTTGAATACTTATCATCCGTGCGTGCGGATGAGGCCAAGCGCGGGCGGAATGCTGGTTATGCCGCAATGCCAAAGTACAATCAGCCGCAAGATGGCCAGCATGAGACCTATTTTAGCAAGATCGAGGCTTCTTCTTCTGAGAAGATTGAGGCAAACACAGTGAAACCCGTTCCTCTCATTGAGCGTCCTGATCTTACTGGCGTGGCAGCATTTGAACAGGTTACAGAGCAAAGCATTCAGCCTTCTGAAATCAAAGCGCAAAAAAGTTTGCAAAAAACAGCGCATTTGCCGGCACCTGTTTTGGTTTCGCAGCACGATATTGATGACGTTGTAGATCATAATGGCAGAATTCATCAGGCTTATTTGCAGGTGCTGGGACTAACTTCAGCTGAGTTCGAGACAATTTCTAGCGGCGATATGCGGAACGATCTGGAAGAATGGCAAACCCGCTTACATTATATCCAACGCCATAAAACTGAGTTATCAAACAGGATTGATGATATCAAAAACTCTCATAAAAATATTTTATGTGAAACCAGAGAGAACCTGAGAAACACCGCAAAGCAAGATCAAGAACAAAGAGATCTCATCGAGCAGCATTTTGATGATTTCTTTCGCCACCTGACCGATATTGCAATATGGAAGGCCTATCGGCAAAGTAAAAAACGCTACAAAGATCTTGTTGAATATATAAACGTTTTTCAAGATCACATCCAGATTGCGGACGAAGTTAAAAAACGTGAAATCAATGATTTGATCAGCAAATTAGAAGAAGCAGAACAAAACAATCTGGAAGGCTGGATTGAATTAGAAGATTCAATCCGTGATTTAACACTCGTTTTGGTGCAGCTCAAAAGAGGTGATGACGATGTGCGCAGTATTTAAACCAAATGTAACCTGACAGTCATCACCTAAAAATAGGTAAGTGTCAGATTTTGTCGTGACTACTACATCTTATCTACAGCTGGCATCACACCACATTTACAAGAACGGAACACACTGGTTTTTTATTCCAAACCTGACGCACCGCAGAGCGGGCACCGCGGCGCACTGCTTCTGAAACCAGGTCAGCATCTTTACGACGTGGACGGGGAATGCTTTCAACCACACCCATAACTTCATCAAAAATGATATCTTCCACGTATGTTCCATCGCCATCTTCTTCTGGAATGCCTACAATCTCAATGATTGGCTCTGAGATGAGCTCTCCAGTCTTTGAGAGCACAATGGCGACAGTTACAATTCCTGTAAAACTTAACTTGCGGCGTTCTTGAATGGATGGGTCATCTTCTGAAATAATTAAATCCCCATCTCGGAAGAGCCTCCCAACAGGGGCCTCATCAATAATTTCGACCTCTTCTGGCAGCAACCGGATGATCTTGCCATTCTTTGGTTGCACCACGCGTTGGATACCGCATGATTTGGCAAATTGTGCATGGGCTTGCAGATGCAAATCCTCACCATGCATTGGGATCAGGGCTTGCGGTTTAATCCAGTCATACATTTGTTGCAATTCACCACGGCGAGGATGGCCTGAGACATGGACCATTGCCTCTTTATCTGTGATGACATTCAGCCCTCGCGCTGCAAAGGCATTTTGTATTTTAAGGACCCCTTTTTCATTGCCAGGAATAGTACGGGCTGAAAAAATTATAGTATCTCCTTTGGCCAGAGAAATTTGCGGATGCGTGTCTTGAGCAATTCGAGACATGGCTGCGCGCGGCTCTCCCTGAGAGCCCGTACACAAAACAACTACCCTCTCGCGTGGCAGATATCCAAAATCTTCATCGCTTAACATTTCAAAGTTTTTTGGTAAGTGCCCAGTTTCTTGTGCTGCCAAAATAACGCGCTGCAAGGCACGGCCAACAACAACCAAATGCCGTTCATTTGCCTTAGCGGCATCAGCAATGGCTTTGATACGTGCGACATTTGATGAAAAGGTGGTAACAGCAATTCTGTTTTTGCAGGATTTGAAAACTTCGACAAAGCCACGGGCCACATCCCCTTCAGATTGGGAAAACCCTTCCGTCATTGCATTGGTCGAATCGCAAACCAGCACGTCCACACCCTCTTGGCCAAGAGCTTGCAGACGGGTTTCATCTGTTGTTTTCCCAACACCTGGCTCCTCGTCCAGTTTCCAATCGCCTGAATGAAAGACTGTGCCTTGCTCTGTACGAATGATAATGCCGTTTGTTTCTGGAATTGAATGGGCCATGGGCACCAACTCGACATCAAAAGGACCGATATCAAAACGTGCGCCTTGCTCCACTTTGTTTAACTCGATCTCTTCTGCAAAATTATAGTCATTCATTTTGGCTTTCAGTAGCGCCAATGAAAAACCTGTCGCATAAACAGGAACCCTTAATTGTGGCCATAAATCCATTAACGCGCCATAATGGTCTTCATGGGCATGGGTAATTAAAATACCGCTTAAGTTTTTGCGCTCTTCTTCAATGAAAGTTATATCCGGGAGAATTACATCAACGCCTGGCTCTCTCTCATCAGGGAAGGTGATGCCAATATCAACCATAAGCCATTGGCGCTTATGCTCTGGCCCCAAACCGTAAAGATACATGTTCATGCCAATTTCGCCGATGCCACCAAGGGGCAACAACACCAATTCTGACGTTTTTGATTGCGCCATGCTGTTTACCTATCAATACTCTTTCGTGTTATCGCGAAGCTCATCTTGCAAAAAAATATCACCCGTCTGAATATGTACTGTTTCGCCATCCTGTTTGGTTAACATTAGACCGCCGTCTTCCGCCAAACCTGAAAAGGTAGCATACACAATTTCATTGCCGATATGAACCTGAATTGATGTCCCAATGTCTTGTGCGCGTTTGAGCCATTCGGCCCTAATCTTGGCAAAGCCATGACCCATATCCCATATCTCAAGCCAGTATTGTGTTGATTTGGCAAGAGTTTGCAATACTTTATCTGGAGAGATATGAATATCATAATCGCTTAAAGCACATGTTTTACGCGCCTCTAACTCCGGATGCCAGGCTAAATTTAGCCCTATTCCAAGAATGACATAATGCTGGTCAGCAGTTTGTGATGCTTGGGCTGCTCTGCTTTCTAGCAGTATGCCGCCAATTTTTGCATAGTTTAATAGAATATCGTTCGGCCATTTTAAGCATAGTGCTTTTGATAAAGTATAGCTGTTTTTGTGCTCCTCAACGGCTTGTTGTAGGGCATCAAAAGCTGCTAATCCTGCTAGTAATGACAGTTGTGAAGCTGTTTGCAAAGAGCAATCTACCTTGATGAGAAGGCTTGCGCATAGATTGCCAGCTTGGGATTGCCACTTGCGACCCAAACGTCCCCGACCATTGATTTGGGTTTCAGCCATAATCCATTGCTTACCTGGATCTCCTTGCTCGGCAAAACGCAAGGCTTGCGCATTGGTAGAATCGAGTTCTCGATAGAGTGAGAGGCGATAATCACCAATAAAGTTTTCTATGAGCTGTGTGCGAGGATACTTTACCAATGGATTTAGAAACTTTACGTTTAAAATGCAGGAAGGGCTTGGGCGGCAACTTGAGCGGCCTCTCTTAAGGGCGCTGGATAAACAACATAGCCGAGCACAAATATGCCTGAAAGCCCGAGAACAAACTTAGGTAGACTTGGCATTGGCTCAAACCCATCTGCGGGTTCTTCAACAAACATAAGGATAACAATACGTAGATAATAGTATGCTGCCACAACGCTTGCAAGCACGCCGATAACAGCTAATGGATATAGACCTGCCTTGATGGCTGCTGAGAACACATAAAATTTTGCGAAAAATCCAGCTAACGGTGGAATGCCTGCCAATGAAAACATAAGCATTGCGAGTAAGAAGGCCATGGGTAAATTGGTTTGTGCCAAACCAGATAAGTCTTTGATGTCTTCAACCATAGCCCCATTACACCGCATGGACAGCACGCACGCAAATGTGCCTAAGGTCATTGCCATGTAAATTGACATATATATGATGACAGATGTTGCGCCTTCTGCACTGCCGCTCGCCAACCCCACGAGCGCAAAGCCCATATGACCAATTGAGCTATAAGCCAAAAGTCGTTTGATATTGTTTTGCCCAATCGCCGCAAACGCTCCCCATAACATTGAAGCAATCGATAAAAATATAATAATTTGCTGCCATTCTGTTGTGATTGATGGGAATGCACCTAATGTTGTCCGCATCAACAATGCCATAGCTGCAATTTTAGGAGCTGCTGCAAAGAAAGCTGTCACTGGTGTTGGCGAACCTTCATAGACATCTGGTGTCCACATATGAAAGGGGACAGCTGAAATCTTGAACGCAAAACCGGCAAGTAAGAACACAATACCAAACACCAATTGTAACTGTACATCGCTGCCCTGTAAGGCACTTGCAATTTCTGGAAACTGTGTTGAGCCGGTGACACCGTATATAAACGATGCCCCATAGAGCAGCATTCCAGAGGACAATGCGCCTAGAACAAAATATTTTAAGCCCGCTTCGCTGGAGCGGACCGAATCTCTATGCATGGCGGCAATGATATATAACGACAAACTTTGAAGCTCTAGGCCCAAATAAAGTGAAATCAAATCGTTTGCCGAGATCATAATCATCATGCCTAACGTGGCCATGAGAATCAGTATTGGGTATTCAAAGATCAGTAGACCTGCCTTTTTCATGTAATCCATTGAAAGCAAGATGACGAAAATAGAGCTGATAATGACCAGGAGTTTCATGAAGCGGCCAAAGGGATCCGCAATGTAAGCGTTTTGAAACAGAGATTTTTCAATGTCACCTTGGTAGGCAAACAAAACACCCGCAATAGCAAGTAACAGAATTGCCAACCAGCATACCAATTCTTCGGCATTTTTACGAAACAGCCCCAGTATCTCCAGCACCACAATGCCCAAAACCAAGGTGATTTCAGGAAGAAGCGGTGCATATTCTGTAAGGACTGGCATTAAAGCTTCCATGGGCTTTCCTCAATATTAAAAATCATCGCAGCGCAAAAGTGGGCATGTGCTCAGCAGCGGTTAATGCGGCTTTATAATCTGTTATCAATTTATCTACGGACACGGACATGACATCAAGCAGTAACGATGGGTAAATGCCTAAAAAGATTGTCAAAACCACCAACGGGACCATGTATCCAATTTCACGGATATTCATATCTTTGATATTTTGTAAACTTGGTTTTTGCAACTCACCGTAAATGACACGGCGATAAAGCCATAAGGCGTAGGCTGCTGACAAAATTACCCCTGTTGTCGCAAGCAATGCTACCCATGTGTTGGCTGCAAAGGCACCGAGCAGAGTGAGAAATTCTCCGACAAAGCCACTTGTTCCTGGCAAGCCCACGTTGGCCATAGTAAATACCATAAAACAAAAGGCATATATCGGCATTCTGTTCACGAGCCCTCCATAAGCCTTGATTTCGCGGGTGTGCATCCGGTCATAAACAACACCCACGCATAAGAATAAAGCTGCTGATACAATACCATGAGACAACATTTGAAAGATGCTGCCTTGAATGCCTTGCTCGGTAAAAGTGAACACTCCCATTGTCACAAATCCCATATGCGCAACAGAGGAATAAGCAATCAACTTTTTTACATCCTCTTGGGCCAGAGCCACCAGTGATGTGTAAATAATTGCAATCACGCTCAGCGCAAAGACCAGTATTGCCAATTGTTCTGAGGCCAATGGAAACATTGGGATTGAGAAGCGTAAAAAGCCATATCCTCCCATTTTCAATAGCACCCCTGCTAAAATAACTGACCCAGCCGTTGGAGCTTCAACGTGTGCGTCTGGCAGCCAGGTGTGTACTGGCCACATCGGCATTTTGACAGCAAAGGAAGCAAAAAAGGCAAACCAGAGCCAAAACTGCATTTCAATGGGGAACTTCACCTCATCAATAAGTGTTGGGATATCTGTCGTTGGGCATTTTGTTACCGCTTGTGCAACCCCTTCGGCCCCTGCTGGTGATGGGCATTCTAACACCTGACCAGAATACCAATACATGGCCATTAATGCCAAAAGCATGAGAACAGAGCCTAGCAGAGTGTAGAGAAAAAATTTATAACTGGCATAGATCCGGCGCTTACCGCCCCAGACACCGATAATCAGGAACATCGGTATAAGCCCACCTTCAAAGAAGATATAGAATAACACCAGATCTAGTGCACAGAATACGCCAATCATGAGCGTTTCCAAGACAAGGAACGCAATCATATATTCTTTCACACGCGTTTTTATGGAATCCCAACTGGCGAGAATACAAATGGGCATTAGAAATGTTGTCAGAATAACAAACAACATGGAGATGCCATCAACGCCCATGTGGTAATTGATATTTCCACCAAGCCATTCATATTTCTCAACAAATTGGAAACTAGATGTGGCTGTATCAAAATTGATCCAGATTAATAGTGAGAGTATAAAAGTAACGCTTGTAGTCCAAAGGGCTACAAAACGCGCATTGCGATTTGCTATTTCATCGTTCGATCCGATAACGAGAATGAACAACGCCCCTAAAAGAGGGAGAAATGTTACCGCAGATAAAATTGGCCAATCCATACTCAATTTCCTCCTGCTGTAACCATGAAATAGGTAGCAATGACTGCAACGCCGATCATCATAACAAATGCATAATGATAAACGTATCCACTTTGCAGCCGCACAACGCCTTTGGTCACATCTAACACCCGAGCAGCAACACCATTCGGGCCGATGCCATCTATTATGGCAACATCACCAATTTTCCATAGCTTGCGACCTATCCAAACTGAGGGCTTAATGAAGACAGCGTCATAAATTTCATCGAAGTACCATTTGTTATAAAACAAAACATAGAGTGGCCTAAAGAGCCTGGTAATAATATCTGCGCTTTTGGGAACAAAGACATACATCAGGCTTGCTACGCTAAAGCCTAGCACCATCATCACAATAGGAGATAGCTTCACCCAGGATGGTACTTGCTTCAGCTCTTTGAGAATATTATTGTCTGGAGCGGTGAAAAGTGCACCCTTCCAAAAGGCTTCATAAGAATACCCGATAAACATGTCGTAGAACAAAGCGCCTGCGCCCAATGACCCAATAGCCAAAATAATCAGTGGAACGAGCATCACCATGGGTGATTCATGCGCCTTTTCCAAAACCTGAGGTTCGGCGCGAGACTGCCCATAGAATGTTAGAAACACTAAACGCCAGGAATAAAATGAGGTCATAAAGGCGGCAATAACCGTCGCGTAAAACGCATATGTGCCAACGCCAGTATTGGCGGCAAAGGCGGCTTCAATAATCGCATCTTTTGAATAGTAACCGGCGGTAAACGGGAACCCTGTTAAGGCGATCGTTCCAATCAGCATTAAAATGCAGGTGTATGGCACAACTTTCCATAGCCCCCCCATTTTTTGGATGTCTTGCTCATCATGCATGGCATGAATCACAGAGCCGGCTCCTAAGAATAACAGGGCTTTAAAAAAAGCGTGAGTAAAGAGATGGAAGATTGCGACGGAATAAGCCCCCAGCCCAAGCGCCACAAACATATACCCCAATTGTGAGCATGTGGAGTAAGCAATCACGCGTTTGATATCGTTTTGAACCAAACCAATGGTTGCTGCAAAAAAAGCCGTTGTCGCGCCTATAAATGTCACCACGAACAACGCTGTGCTGGATAATTCAAACAGGGGTGATAGTCGTGCCACCATAAACACGCCGGCTGTTACCATTGTTGCGGCATGAATAAGCGCAGAAACCGGTGTTGGCCCTTCCATAGCATCTGGCAGCCAGGTGTGAAGCAAAAATTGGGCTGATTTGCCCATAGCCCCCATGAAGAGCAGTAAACATATCACTGTGAGGATATCTAATTCATACCCAAGGAACACAAATGTTTTTCCAGCCTGCTCTGGTGCGGCTGCGAATACAGTGTCAAAATCAATGCTTCCAAAAACAAAAAAGATTGCAAAAATACCAAGGGCATAACCAAAGTCACCAACACGATTGACAATGAATGCTTTCATTGCTGCTTTGTTGGCTGAGGACTTTTTGTACCAAAACCCAATGAGCAGATAAGAGGCGAGCCCCACGCCTTCCCAACCAAAAAACATTTGTAAAAAGTTGTCTGATGTGACGAGCATCAACATGGCAAATGTGAAAAAAGACAGGTAGGCAAAAAAGCGTGGCCTGTGGGGATCATGACTCATGTAACCGATAGAATAAAGGTGTACCAGCGCAGAGACGGTGTTGACCACCACCAACATCACCGCCGTTAGTGTGTCAACTTTAATAGACCAACTGACGTTTAATTCACCAGATGAAATCCAACGCAGCACCTCTATTGCAACTTGTTCTTCGCCCATCGCAACGCGATAAAATGCGACCCATGACAATAGCGCCGTTAAAAAGAGCAAACTGGTGGTGATAATTTCACTTGGTCGTGCGCCGAGGTAACGCCCAAAAAATCCGGCAATGAGGCTCCCTATGAGCGGTAAAAAAACAATAGCTGTATAAATCGTCATGAAGCGTATTTGCCTTTTATCTCCAGCATGGCCGCGTTTTTGGAGACGCCCTATGCTTTATTCCTTCTTTTTTGGTGTACACTTTTATAAATTGCGGAAAATCGGTTCCCACGTTTACGCAGCATGCTCTTTTTTTAACGCACGCCATATTGCACAAAACCGGCATCCACTTTTTTGCGGCGCGCTCTTTTTAACGCACACCATATTGCACAAAACCGGCATCCACTTTTTTGCGGCGTGCTCTTTTTAACGCACGCCATATTGCACAAAACCGGCATCCACTTTTTTGCGGCGTGCTCTTTTTAACGCACACCATATTGCACAAAACCGGCATCCACTTTTTTGCGGCGTGCTCTTTTTAACGCACACCATATTGCACAAAACTGGCACCCACTTTTGTGCGGCGTGCTCTAACCTTTCATCATATTAATATCTTCAACGGCAATACTGCCGCGATTGCGATAATACACCACCACAATTGCCAACCCAACGGCAGCTTCTGCAGCTGCGACTGTTAGAATCATGATGGAAAAAATTTGTCCTGTAATGTCCTGCAAAAAATAAGAAAAGGCGACAAAGTTTATATTGACCGCAAGCAACATCAACTCAACAGACATTAATATAATGATAACATTTTTGCGGTTTAGAAATATGCCAAAGACCCCGATTGTGAACAAGATTGCCGCAAGAATGAGATAATGTTGTAGCCCCACATCCATTGTTTTAACAGTTCCTTATAGCCCTGAGCCTGGTTCCACTTGGCAAATTTCGACACCATCTTCAGGACGGCGCGCCACCTGAGCAGCAACATCCTGACGCTTCACCCCTTCTTTTTGACGCAGCGTCAAAACAATGGCTCCAATCATTGCGACCAACAAAATCAGACCAGCAATTTCAAACGCATACACATAATCGGTATACAACACACGGCCTATGGCTTCTGTGTTAGTAATATCACTTGCACTTTGCGCACTTTGTACATTTGTTGAGGGTGGATTAAAGCGCCATTGGGTAATAATAAGCGCAAGCTCAACTACAAGAAGAATGCCAATGAATGCGCCGACCGGCATATACTTTGTAAAGCCAGCCCGCAACTCTGCAAAGTCAACATCAAGCATCATCACCACAAATAAGAAAAGGACAGCCACAGCCCCCACATAAACAATGATAAGCATCAGAGCTAAAAATTCAGCGCCCAATAATAAAAACAATCCGCCTGCATTAAAAAACGCTAGAATTAAAAACAAAACCGCATGAACAGGATTTCGTGCGGAAATCACCATGAATGCCGATGTGATTAAAACGAATGCAAATATATAGAAGAAGATGCTTGCCCAAAGCATTAATGATTGCCTTTTG
Source organism: Pseudomonadota bacterium (assembly GCA_039033475.1). Lineage (GTDB taxonomy): Bacteria > Pseudomonadota > Alphaproteobacteria > Rhizobiales > CBDHHC01 > JBCCCO01. Next base: position 15,424 of record JBCCCO010000012.1, read on the forward strand.
TTTCGTTATCGTTATTTTTTGATAACTCCCATTTATTTTAGCTTCTTATTTCAAAGATATACTGAATAATCAAGTGCAAAGATTTCTTCATCTCCTGGTCATTTTGATAAGTTTTATTTTTTCAGGTCATAGTGAAGCGAAAAATTGTCTTTTTTCTTCTAAAAATATAGCTACCGTATTAGATGTAAAAGAAAATGGTATTCTCGTTTTAGGTGATGGACGAGAGGTCCGTTTGGACGCTGTGTTGTTGCCATATCCACCGCCCAATATGCGCCAATATAAAAATTGGCCTTTATGGCAACAGACAATTGCAACACTCAAAAAATATGTTGTTCAAAAGACAGCTCATTTTCATTTCAGCCAGCGCAAAACCGATCGGTACGGGCGATTGCTCGCTCATGTTTATGTAGATGGGGATAGCAGCACAAAAATATGGATCCAAGAAGAGCTGATTAAAAACGGATTGGCTTGGGTATTTCCATTTCAAACCAAAGCAAAGTGCTTTCCCGATTTGTTACCCCATGAGGTTCTTGCTCGTAAGGCCAAAAAAGGTATATGGCAACATTCGATGTATCAAGTTCTTGACGCGAAGAAAACATATGACATGCTCCACCTGACCAACCGCTTTCATCTGGTTGAAGGGCAAGTGCAAAATGTTGCTGTTGTAAGAGGACGAGCTTACCTAAATTTCGGCAAAGACTGGCGCACAGACTTTACCATTCAGATTCCGAAAAAAGCATTATCGCAATTTCAAAACCATTCCATCGATATTATGGCACTTAAAGACAAATGTGTTCGTGTGAGGGGATGGCTTATTGGGCTCAATGGGCCTATGATTACAACATCTCATCCTTCGCAAATTGAGCAACTGCCAAAGTGTTGATAGGCTTATGAGACCTGTGCACGGTTTATGCATTGTGAGCCGCTATTTTATAGCCAATCATAAGCAGTAAAAGCATTGCGAGATCCTAAATACAATTGGCTATACTTTGAGCGTAAAAATAACATTCCTATGAGACACTAGAAGCTCATGTCGTATAAATTGTAAAAGTCATGATGTAATTTCATCTCCAGCAGATTTTTTCCAGAATTGGTTCTGAATTGTCACATAATTTGGGACAAAAATTGTTATACTCTTTATAATCAAGTTTTGGCTTAATAAAAATTGAGGAGATAACAATGCGGATACGCCTCGCTCTAATGTGTTTGTTTATCGTTGCACTAGGGCATGCGTCCTATGCGGTTGAGTATTGTCCTGTAAAAGTTATTGCGGTGAGTAAACTGGATTGCAGCAAGGGACTAACGTACATTGGGCCACTCAATAAATATAAGTTTGGGGGGTATTGCATTTATCCGCTCCAAAAGTGTCTGGATAAGGTGGAATTTTCATCTTCACCAAACTGCACTGCCAATGCTGGCACATCTTCAGGCAATGGCAAATATGTTGGTGCACGTAAAGCCAATAGCTTTGGCGGTCAATGCTTGTATCCTGCACAAGGGTGGAAGGTGGAGACACGCCAAGTCTCAGATATCAAGGCTTGCCAAACACCAGAAATATACCTCGGTCCTGCACAGGCAAAGGCTTTAGGGGGACATTGTGTCAAGATTTTTAAATAATATCCGATGAAAATACAAATCAATTATACGAGCAAATGTATGTTTCGAATTGTGAGGGGTTATGACTGATATTCTTGAAAGCCAAAGTGAACAGCCAAACAAAAGACATTGGTCATTGATTGTGCTCGATTATACATCTCGAGCTGGCATAATCTTTGTGGTGCTTGCCTTTATTACCGAGCAAAGCTATAGGCATATTGAGCGGACCCAGGATTCTTTCCAGCTCATTAAACAAGAGCCTCCGCAAAGTGCTCCTGCTGCTATGGCGCTGGAATATCTTAATCAGGAGGTCACCTTCCCTTTGTGTCCTTTGAAAAAAACATGTTCGCTTCGAACAAAAATGGAATTTGACAATTTAAATTTGTATGATGCAGACAAAGATTTTGGCGTTCATTTGGATAAAGATAATTTAAAAAGCCAGGATTTGCGCAATGCAACCTTTACCAAGTCCAATTTGCAAAAGATCGTTATTTCTGACATCAATTTGGAAAATTCAACGTTTACCGATACTAATCTTAAAAATTCTCAATTCTGGGATGTAAATTTGAAATGCGCTCGGTTTTCAAATTCTGATTTATCAGGGGCGGCGATTTCATTCTTCAATATTAAAGGTGCTGAATTCATAAATACCAATATCAGCAATATCAAGCTCTTGGGGGATGCTAAGCAAGCAGGTTTACATGCTGAGACATTTGCTGCGGCTTGGGTATGGCGTGATGAGGAGCCCAAAGGATTAACTTCGAAATATCGGACCTATGCGGTTTGTGAGAAGCCATCTGATTTTCAAAAGGGTGTTCATTATTCCAAACCTGACACATATTGCGTAAGGCGTAATCCTATCCAGCAGGTGCAACGTAATGTGTGTCAGGTTGTTGAAGCCTCGAATGCGATTGACTGGTTTGATGAGCAGCTAAGTGCTGTGCGCGATTTATTTTAGTGCATCACGCAGAAATTGCATTAAGATGTTGTACATTATCTTGAGTGATAATTCTTCCATCTTGAATGGCAAGTGAGAGCCTGCCATTTTTAAGTTCAAGTGCATATTTACCGAAAAGTTCGTAGCGCCATCCTTTAAGGGCTGGCACGTCAGCAGTGTCATTAATAGCAATTTTTTCCAAATCATCCGTAGTTGCAATCAGTTTGCTCGCAACATCGTGTTGTGCAGCAATTGTTTTCAGTAGCACGCGGAGCAGGTCTATAACAGCGATAGCGTCGGCCGGCAGAGGTTTGGTCTTTTTCAGAGCTGGCACATCTTTTTCTGGTTTATTTAGCCCCGTTATAATCGCTTCAAGTACGCCTTTTCCACGGGCAGAGCGAGCAAAGCCATCGTTTACGCTGCGCAAATGGCTAAGTTCTTCGGGTGTTTGTGGCTCCTGATTTGCAAGGTCGTAGATCACATCATCTTTGATAATGCGCCCGCGTGGAACATTTTGTTGCTGTGCCTCTCGCTCGCGCCATGCGGCAACCTCCATCATGATGGCGAGGGCACGTTTTGTTTTAACCCGCATCTTCAAGCGTTTCCAAGCTAGCTCAGGACGTTGAATATATGTCTCAGGATCGTTTAAAATACTCATTTCTTCATGTAGCCAGTCAGAGCGCTGGGATGTATCAAGTTGATTGCACAGATGGGCGTAAATATCTCTAAGATGTGTCACATCAGCCAAGGCGTAACGTAGCTGTTTTTGACTGAGAGGCCTTCTGCTCCAATCTGTGTAACGTGATGTTTTGTCCAGATCTGTTTTCGTGACTTTTTTTACCAGCTGTCCATAGCTGACAGATTCACCAAAGCCGCAAACCATGGCAGCGATTTGAGTGTCGAACAAAGGCTCAGGAATGACTTGAGCAAGATGATAAATGATCTCCAGGTCTTGGCGGGCCGCATGAAAAACTTTCGTAACTTTTTTGTTGGCCATGAGGCCAAAAAAAGCATCAAGCTTAAGTTTTTTTGCGAGAGGGTCAATAATAAGTTCTTCTTCTGGAGAGCCTATTTGGATCAAGCAGAGTTTGGGCCAAAATGTATTTTCCCGCAAAAATTCAGTATCAATGGTAATGTAAGGTTGTACTGAAAAACGGGCACAAGCCGTTTCAAGCTCAGAGGTATTCGTAATAACATCCATATCAAGTGTATACTCTAATCAAATAAAAATATCATCCATTAGTTTTTTAATATTTGAACATTTTCAATAATTTGATATCACGCATTGATAGATATTGTGTTCCATGTGCGCGATAGACACAACGATCAAACAACATCATATTGTGAGCGCGCGCTGAATAAACGTTGAAAAAGGATAAAGGACCCATAAACGCATGGCTAAAGCTCATAAAACAGCAGAAAAAAAGATAAAAAGCGATCAAAATCTACAAGATTTTGCTTATAGGAGCCATAATTGTGGTGAACTGCGAAAAAACGATGTGGGAAAACAAGTGCGTTTATCTGGGTGGGTGCATCGTGTTCGTGACCTAGGTGGTGTATTATTTATCGATCTGAGAGATCATTATGGTGTGACCCAATGTGTTATCGAGCCAGATTCTGATCAATTTGTTAAGGCAGAAGAAGTCCGCTCTGAATGGGTTATTCAAGTTGATGGTCGTTTGGATCTGCGAGATCAGGAGACTATTAACACGAAAATTGAAACCGGTGATATTGAGATTCGCATTGCAAATCTTGAAGTGTTGTCAAAATCAGAAGAATTGCCATTACCGATTTTTGGTGAGCCGGATTACCCCGAAGAAACACGTCTTAAATATCGCTTTTTGGATTTACGACGTGAAACTTTGCATAACAACATTATGATGCGGTCCAAAATTATTGCATCTTTACGCCGCCGCATGACAGACGCTGGTTTTTTTGAATTCCAAACGCCGATTCTAACGGCTTCAAGTCCGGAAGGAGCGCGAGATTTTTTGGTGCCGTCCCGGATGCATCCTGGAAAATTTTATGCTTTGCCACAGGCCCCTCAACAGTTCAAACAATTGATTATGATTGCAGGGTTTGATCGTTATTTTCAAATTGCACCTTGTTTTCGTGATGAAGATGCGCGGGCAGATCGTTCTCCTGGAGAATTTTACCAGCTTGATATTGAGATGAGTTTCGTCACCCAAGAAGATGTATTTCAAGCTGTTGAACCTGTGTTACGAGATATTTTTATCGAATTTGCTGATGGAAAGTTCGTTACCGAAACTTTTCCTCGTATTCCGTATGTCGAAGCAATGGCAAAATATGGCTGTGACAAACCTGATTTGCGTAACCCCATTGAAATGCAATCAGTTACCGAGCATTTTAAAGGTTCTGGCTTTAAAATCTTCGCCAATATGATTGAGAAAGATGAAAAAGTTCAAGTTTGGGCAATTCCTGCGCCAAAGGGAGGCTCACGAGCATTTTGTGACCGGATGAATTCATGGGCCCAAGGTCAAGGGCAGCCAGGTTTGGGTTATATTTTTTATAAAGAGGGGGCCGGTTCAGGTCCGGTCTCGAAAAATATCGGTCCAGAACGGACAGAGGCTTTGAGAGTTCAGCTTGGTTTGCAAGATGGAGATGCCGTGTTTTTTGTATGCGGTGTGCCCAAATCCTTCGTCGATTTTGCTGGGCAAGCCAGAACCAAAGTGGGAACAGAGTTAGAGCTTATTGATGAAGACCGGTTTGAATTCTGCTGGATTGTTGATTTTCCGATGTTTGAATGGGATGAAGATGAAAAGAAAGTCGACTTTTCTCATAATCCTTTTTCCATGCCGCAAGGTGGATTGGACGCCCTAGAGAACAAAGATCCCTTAGAGATTAACGCTTACCAATATGACATTGTCTGTAATGGTGTTGAGCTTTCATCAGGGGCTATCAGAAATCACAAACCTGAAATTATGGAAAAAGCTTTCGCGATTGCGGGGTATGATAACTCTATTCTGGAAGACAAATTTGGCGGTATGCTCAACGCCTTGCGTTTTGGTGCTCCGCCTCACGGTGGCATTGCTCCTGGTGTGGACCGCATTGTGATGTTGCTTTGCGGTGAGCCAAATATTCGAGAAGTGACGATGTTCCCAATGAATCAACAGGCAGAAGATTTGATGATGAGTGCACCATCAGATGTCTCTGCCAAACAATTACGTGAGTTACACATCCGTTTGAATATGCCAAAAGAGAATATGGCCAAAAGAGAAACGTGAATAAGTGTTGCAGAATGATGTTGGATTGGGGGGTGTGTTTAAAACGCACTTTCCTTAATCCTGCGGGAGCTATATAGAGTGTTCATCTAGGTCCTGAGCCTTAAACTGTTTTAATTTGATGAAACGCTCTAATATATGACTTTGCAATGAACGTAAGCGCATCCGTCATTTATGTTTATGGATGGCTTTTTGCCTTTATGGCATTGGCAATGCTTGTGCCTATAGGGTTTGCTTTTGCCTATAACGAGCCTAAAGTCGTGCAAGCTTTTATTGTTACGGCACTTGCAACAGGATTTTTGGGTGTTGCGATTGTTTTTGCGTTAAAGGGGCAAAATACAAAGCATACCAGAAGGCAAAGTTTGTTTTTGCTGGGCACAGTTTGGTTTATCTTGCCGTGCGTGGCGGCATTACCATTTTATTTGGCTCAAACACCAAATACACTTCTTCAAGCTTATTTCGAAGCTGTGTCAGGGCTTACAACGACTGGGGCCACCATATTTGTTGATTTATCGGAAATCCCCAAAAGTATTATCGTATGGCGCGCACTGATTCAGTGGATTGGTGGTTTTATTACGCTTTTATCTCTGGTTGCTATTTTGGCACCTGTTATTATGGCGGATGCGTTTGATAACAAATTTCGCCAGGTTAGGCAAACATTGCCAGCAGCACACCGTCAGCTCTTTGAAACCTTACCAAAGATTTTTCCAATTTATGCATTACTGACTTTAACATGTTTTTTGTTTTTGCTGATCGCTAAGATTCCAGCTTTTGATGCCTTTTGTTTAAGTTTATCAACTGTTTCAACCGGTGGTTTTATGCCACGACCTGGCAGTATTTCTCTTTATGGATCTCCGTTTGCCGAATTTGTTCTCACAGTCTTTATGTTTTTAGGTGCTGTGAGCATCTTGTGGGTGAAACAAATGGTAGAATTTAAGTGGCGTAACTTGCTTAAAGTACGTGAGCCAATGTGGATTGCAGGAATTATCTTCGGTTTAGGCTCTATGCTTGCTATACGATTGCTGTTAGATGCACCAAGTGCAGAGTTATCGGCTATTTCTCATACCTTTACACTTGGTTTGGCAACAGCTGCCTCCTTTGTTTCGACAACAGGCTTTGTCGTGAGCGATCGAACGCAGGACATTCTTCCCTTTACCGTTGTGATTATGATTTGCATTTTGGGGGGAGGGCGGATGTCTACAGCTGGAGGGCTTAAATTTTTCCGATTTTCTGCGATGCTTGGGCAGTCTGGCCGGGAGTTGGTGCAACTCATTTTCCCTCATGGCGTACAGCAGGCACGCTATAGCACGCAAAATCATAATAGTCTTGTTATGCGATCTGTGTGGGCCAACTTTGCTGTGATGATGATTACAATGTGGCTGTTGGCTGCTTTAATCGCGGTGACAGGCCTTCCTTTATCTGCATCATTACTTGCAGCATTAAGTTCTATTAGCAATATTGGTCCTGCATATTCACTGACCGCTTTGCCAGATTTGACAATCGCCCAGTCCTATGCGGCTATGCATCCAGGAGCGCATGCTGCGCTTTGCCTGGGAATGATATTGGGCCGGGTTGAAATTTTGGCTTTGCTTAGCCTGTTGAATATTGCATACTGGCGGTCTTAGAAATCAATAAGTAAAAAAATACACCTTATTATGTCTCGAATTGCATATGTGAACGGCTTATATCAGCCCTATGATGAGGCTTCTATCCATGTGGAAGACCGTGGTTTTCAATTTGCCGATGGAGTTTATGAGGTCTGTGAAGTCAGAGACAGGCATTTGATTGATGAAACCCGGCATATGCAAAGACTAAAGAGATCTCTAGCAGAGCTTGAAATAGAAGAACCTATGAGTTTACAAGCTTTGGGGTGCATTATGCGTGAAACCATACGCCGTAACCGTGTTAGAGATGGATCGGTGTATCTTCAAATCACGCGGGGGTGCTCAAGGCGCGATTTTATTTATCCTGAACCAGCTGTCCTTCCTACCGTTGTATGTCTAGCGCGAAAAATATCTCGCAAGTCTAACGATAACAGGGCAGAACAGGGTATTGCTGTGACAACCCTGCCTGATATTCGCTGGAAACGCCCTGATATCAAGTCAGTTTCTTTGTTGCCAAATGCAATGGCAAAACAAGCGGCTAAAAAAGCCGGTGCATTTGAGGCTTGGTTACTTGATGAACACGGATATGTTACTGAAGGAGCATCCAGTAGTGCATGGATTTTAACACATAATGATATTCTAAAAACGCGGCAGGTGGATTCTAGTATTTTAAATGGTATTACAAGAGGTGTGCTCATAGACCTTTTGAAAGCAGAAGGAATTGCCTTTGAAGAACAAAAATTTTCTTTAGAAGAAGCGAAGCAGGCGAAAGAAGCTTTTCTAACATCTGCATCGAATGGTGTGATGCCAATTGTTCGAATCGATGATACTATAATTTCAGGTGGCAAGCCGGGACACTTAAGTGTAAGATTACGTAAACAATTCTATAGCAAAGCAGAATTCTGCAATTAATGCGATAAATAACTGGAAAACTTAAATTTATGTATAAAAATCTAAAGTTTTAGAGAATTCCCTCTTGCAGTTGAATTTCATTTCCGTATGTAATAAATCATATTAAACTTATTAGTATTTAATAACTTAGTTATAAATTTTATAATATAATAACGGCTTGTTAGCCGAATGAAACAATAAATGGAAAAACTATGGCTGCAGAGCGAACGCAGAGCCTTCAAGATACTTTCCTCAATCATGTAAGAAAGAACAAAGTTCCTCTCACAATATTTCTTGTGAATGGTGTGAAGCTTCAGGGCGTTGTTACGTGGTTTGATAACTTTTGTGTGCTTCTTAGACGTGATGGACATTCTCAGCTTGTTTATAAGCATGCGATATCTACGATTATGCCTGGGCAATCTATCAGCTTATTTGATGCGGATGACCCTCAACAAGAGGCAACGAACAGTTAGTCAAAGACTTTGAGTTCAAAGGAAGATATTGAGAAGTCTGGTCAGAAAAGTTTCGGTGCGCCTGAAAATCTAAGTACTGAGCTGTGTGGAGTGCGTGCATTTGTCATAATGCCGCATCTTGTGAAGGCAAAGACAAAAACAACTTCACAGTATAATAGTGCTTCGATGGCGGGCCGTCACAACTTGGGACAGGCTATCCAGGATCATTTGAATGAGGCTGTTGGTTTGGCCTTGGCAATTGATCTTGATGTTATTCAATCTTTCGCAGTGCAAGTTGCACAACCTAAACCAGCGACACTGATTGGTTCAGGAAAAGTTGAAGAAATCAAAGAGATAGTCAAGATTGACAAGATTGATCTTGTGATTATTGACCATGCCTTAACCCCCATACAACAGCGAAATTTAGAAAAGTCTTGGTCAGCGAAAGTGCTTGACCGCACAGGGTTGATTTTAGAAATCTTTGGCAAGCGCGCGCAAACCAAAGAAGGGCGCTTGCAAGTTGAGCTGGCTCACCTGGAATATCAAAAAAGCCGGCTTGTCCGCTCTTGGACACATTTGGAGCGGCAACGTGGTGGTTTCGGCTTTTTGGGTGGTCCAGGAGAAACCCAAATTGAGGCTGATAGGCGCCAGTTACAAGATCGCATTAGCGCCATTCGCCGCGACCTTGAACAGGTGAAGAAAACCCGTCAACTTCATCGCAAAGGCCGCAAGAAAGTTCCCTATCCTGTTGTTGCGTTGGTGGGGTATACCAATGCTGGGAAATCCAGCATTTTTAATGTTCTCACAGCTGCAAAGGTGTTTGCAAAAGATCTGTTGTTTGCAACACTTGATCCAACAATGCGTGAAGTCACACTTCCAAGTGGTACAAAAATTATTTTATCTGACACGGTTGGTTTTATTTCAGATTTGCCAACGCAGCTTATTGCGGCTTTTAGGGCCACGCTAGAAGAAGTTCTGGAAGCTGATATTATTTTACATGTACGAGATATCTCTCATGCGCAAAGCGATGCGCAAATGCAGAGTGTGAACGAGGTTCTATTTGAATTGGGCATTGAGCCTGATTCTGTGGATCATAATATCATTTATGTTTGGAATAAAATCGATACTTTGAACCTTGATGAACGTCATGAATTGGAGGCCATGGCAGAGCGTCTTGATGAGACCACTTCTTTGGTATCCGCCGAAACAGGGCAGGGGATAGCAGCGTTATGTGACCAAATAGATCAGATTATTTTGCAAGATCATCACGTGAAAGATGTTTGTCTGCCAGCGGAGCAGGGAGCCTTGTCACACTGGCTGTATGATAACAGTGAAGTTTTGGAGCGAACCTATACTGATACAGGTGAAGTGCATTTTAAGATTCGTATTTCTGATGATAAAAATGGTAAGTTGGAACAGTTTCTAACGAATATAAAATCGTAGTAACAGTATTGAATTCAATTCAGGTTGAATCGCTCTAATTCGCCATTTTCTTTTCACGTCTGCGTTGTACAGAAGAAGGAATATTCATTGCCTCGCGGTATTTGGCCACTGTGCGTCTTGCGATATCTATGCCTTCTGCTTTGAGCCTCTCGACGATCTTGTCATCTGATAAGACTTTTCTAGGAGGCTCATTATCAATCAGTTGCTTGATGCGGTAACGTACTGCTTCAGATGAGTGGGCATCCCCATTGCCAGAAGATTGTATGGCAGAGCTGAAAAAGTATTTCAGCTCAAAAATGCCGCGATTGGTTGCAATATATTTGTTTGATGTTACGCGGCTGACTGTTGATTCATGCATGGAAATGGCATCGGCGACAGTTTTTAAATTCAAGGGTTTTAAATGCTGTATACCATAGGTGAGGAAAGCATCTTGTTGACGCACAATTTCTTCTGAGACTTTAAGAATCGTGCGCGCCCGTTGGTCCAAACTTTTGACCAGCCAGTTTGCCGTTTGTAGGCAATCTTGCAAATAATTTTTTTCCGTTTCAGAGCGTGTTGTACCAGAAACAGTCGTATAATAGGATTGATTGACCAAAACTTTTGGCAGGGTATCGTTATTTAATTCAATATGCCAAGCTCCGTCATTGCGTTTGCGTACTATAACATCAGGCACGACAGGTTGCACCATAACGCGGCCAAAGCGTAGTCCAGGTTTTGGGTCGAGATTTTTAATCTCTGCAATCATATCGGCTAAGTCTTCTGCATCAGGACATATTTTTTTCAAACTCTCAAAGTCATGCTTCGCCAAAAGATGTAGGTGGCTTAAAAATTGAGCAATTACCGGGTCATAGCGGTCACGTTCTTTAAGCTGCAAGCTTAAGCATTCCTCCAAATCTCTAGCAAATACGCCAATGGGATCAAAAGTTTGCACGATAGCTAAAGTTTCTTCAACTAAAGATAAAGGAGCCCCCAATCGGTCAGCTAAATTTTCAAGTTGCCCCCGGATGTAGCCTGCATCATCAAGCGTATCAATAAGGTGTTGACCAATCATTCGCATAACAGGGTCTGAGATTGCAAGGTTGAGCTGTTCCGTAAGGTGATCGCACAACGATGGTGTTTCAGACACAAAGGCCTCTAAATTAATTTCATCAGTGCCAGAAGAATTATTGTAGCTTCTGGATGATGACCAATCATTCTGCAACGGAAAATCTGTGTCTTGCTTAGGAGCAAAATCAGCAACAGAGCCATTGCTCTCAGGAAATATTGTGTCCATATCGGCATCAAGACCAGATGTTTGATCTTGGGCGGACATATCTTGTGACGACTTTAACCATTCATCTGCAGTTTGCACATCTTGATGGGATGAGAGGTCAGAAGCTTCATTTTTGTTTTCAGATGAGGAGAGGATTGCATTGTTTTCCGGACGTTCCAGCAAAGGGTTGCGTTCTAGCTCAGTTTCAACAAATGCCGTAAGTTCAATATTGGAGAGTTGCAAGAGCTTTATCGCCTGTTGCAATTGCGGCGTCATCACAACAGACTGGCTTTGCCGCAGTTGAAGCTTGGCTGATAAGCTCATTGTTGATCTCTAACCCCTATAACGTTGCATACTATAGCGTATCCGACTGAAATGACTTTGTTTTATTTACACATTAAACCAACCGCCGTCATTCCCGCGAAAGCTGGAATCTCAAAAGATTTGCGTAGAGATCCCTGCTTTCGCGGGGATGACGAACTGAGAGTATTTTGAAAACATAAACCATTCTAAATTAAACCAGCCATCATTTTACAAAAATTCATTACCAAGATAATATTGCCGAACTTCTGGATTGTTTATGACTTCTTCAGGTGTTCCTTCCATGAGAACTTGTCCGTCATGTATGATATACGCTCTGTTGGTGATCTCAAGGGCAGAGCGGACATCGTGTTCTGTGATTAAAACTCCAATACCTCTATTCAAGAGATGGCGTATTAACATCGCAATTTCTGCAACTGTTTTGGGATCAATGCCGGCAAAGGGTTCATCAAGAAGAATGTAAGATGGGTTACTGGCAAGTGCCCTTGCAATTTCCACGCGGCGGCGCTCTCCTCCTGAAAGAGCGATGGCTGGAGATTTGCGCACATGTTGAAGACCAAATTCTTCAAGCAAGCTCTCCATACGTTCTTTTCGAATTTTCTTTTTACGTTCTGTCAGCTCCAAGATAGCCATAATATTTTGTTCTACAGACAAGCCACGGAATATAGAAGATTCCTGTGGTAGATATCCTATACCCAAACGGGCGCGGCGGTACATTGGAAATTGGGTTATATTGCGTCCATCAATAAGGATCTTTCCATTATCAGGAGGAATAAGCCCTGTGATCATATAAAATACAGTGGTTTTTCCTGCTCCATTGGGACCAAATAATCCAACGGCTTCCCCGCGAGCAACGTTAAGGCTGACGCCGCGCACGACAAGACGATTCTTAAAGCTTTTCTCTAGGCCATGCACACTTAACCATCCTTGTGCATTACGCATCGGTTGCCGATGCTGCTGCACATGACCATGCTGTTGATGCTGATAAGAATAGTTTTGCTCATGAGGCGTATGACCATGTAACTGTTCATTTGTATGCTGTGAAGGGTAATGCTGCCCTTGATTTCCAGACAACAGCTTTCGCATTGGCTGTTTATCCCTTTGTTTGAATTATTATCTTAGTTCTAGATTAAAATTCAGTTGAATTACATGAAGTAATTCTAACCCATGAACTGATTGTATTAAAATATATAAAGCTTTTTTAATAAGAAAAGTAGCGCTAAGGTTTGTTATTTTCACGTTTTTTAGGGGTGAACATGAGGCGAACTCTTTGTTTTGGTTCTGTTTCAGAAGAAGATGATGATGTGTTAACCACAGTTTCATTGTTATCATGCAAACGATACTCACCTGTTTTTAGGTTAAGATGGAGTTGATCTCCTTTGATGATATTCTCGCCTTGCGTCACAACTACATTTCCTTTTACGATGGCTTTATCTTTGCTCAATAAAAATGTTGCCGTGTCACCAGATATGGTCTGATTGTCCGGTGCGGAAATGAAGACATCCCTTTGCGCAACAATCTTTTCGATTTGCCCATTTTGTTGGGTATTTTCTCCACCACCACCGAGTGGTCCACTGGATGTGTAATGTAGCGACATAAATTGGGACTTTAAAACATTGTTATTGCGCTTAACATTAACGTTGCCGCGAAAAATAGCTGTTTTCTTGAGTTCATAAATATCTAGGCTCTTGGATTCAACAAAAATAGGACCATTACTATTGGTATAACTAAACCCTGAGAAAGTATTTGGAGGAGAAAGATTTTGCGTTTTTGATGATGAGGGTTTTGCCGTAGATGCTGAGTTTTCTGGGGGATGAAACTGCCCTTTTACCAAAGAGGGACCTGGAGGAAAACGACTGTGCCTCTTATTCAAATCAACAATCAATTTATCTCCAGAAATAATGTTTTTATCTTGACTAACACGTACATTTTTATCGAGCGTGACAAGTTTGTTTTCATTGTCAAAAATTGTAATGTCTGCGACGGCTTTGCGGCCGTCGGCGGTTGTGATTACAACATTACTTATCGCCTGGATTTTAGCAATTTGACGTGATTGATTTGGCTCGTTGGATTGCGTGTTTGTGCCTTCTTGTGAATTAGATTTGTAGTTAATCTCAAGGTTATCTGACTGCATTTGCATGTCTCCCTGAGTGGCAACAACGCTACCTTTGAAAAAAGCAATTTGCTTTTTGTTGAGCAATTCCAACCGCTTGGATGTAACATCAATGGGAGCTCTTGAGCTGTTTTGCAAGGCGCTTGACAATCCTTGTTGAGCTGGTGTGTTTGAGTGATCTGCGGTAGTGGTATCATCACTATTTTCGAGATGCACAAACACATTGTTTTGAAAAATAAAATGCTGTGTTGCTGTGTTAATTTCCATGGTATCAGCACGCATATTGCCATTTGGCATATCGACATGAACAGGATCTTGTGAGGTGATTTTGCGGTTTTCCATATTTACATAAGCGGTTTTTAAACGCGCTTTCATGCCAGAATTGTTCGCAATATCAATTCCGTTTTTAAGTTCTAGCCATTCTTCTTTGGCATGAAATGTACCTTCTTTGGCAAGCATTTCAATCCATTCATCTGCTGTGGTTTGGCTTTGGGCTTTTATCTGAAATAAATTAAAAACATTTGGCTCTTTGATATTTTGCAGAGCATAATCCGCAGAGACAACATATTTGCCATTGCTTTCGTCAAATCCCGTATAAGATGGGCGCTCCATCCTGATACTATCTCCGCTTAGGGCAATACTTTTAATGCTTGCTTCACCGGGGCCAACGGAAACAGAAATTCCAGATGATATAAAATAGAGCCCAAAGGTTATAATCGTGAAGGTAGGAAGCATTACCCGCAAAATATTCACAAGCAATGAGTGATTTCTGGCTGCTCTAAACGCGCGCGATTGATGCAGGTGTTGAGGACGTGTCATTGTTTTGACTTAATAAATAAGACCCTAATTTACAATATTGTATGTGTTATTTATAGGTCCTGAGCCTAATGAGACATAATATCATCTTCATACCATCCAAGCAACTCCAATTTGTCGCGAGTCGGTATTAATTCAAAGCACTTTTGGGCCAGTTCAGTGCGATCTTCCCGCTCTAAAACACTGTCAAAATGGGTTTTGAGCTGATGCAAATACAGAACATCAGCAGCGGCATAATGCAATTGTTCTTCGCTTAACGTTTCTGCACCCCAGTCAGAGCTTTGTTGCTGCTTGGAAATCTCTACATCCAAAACTTCGCGGCATAAATCCTTCAACCCATGGCGATCTGTATATGTTCGCGTCAACCGTGATGCTATTTTCGTGCAAAATAATGGTGTTAGCATGATATCCAGATAATAATAGAGTACAGCAATATCGAAGCGCGCGAAATGAAATATTTTGGTGGAGTTGGGATCGGTTAAAAGTTTCTTAAGGTTGGGAGCTTCATAGTTGTCATCATCGAATTGCACCAAATGAGCATCACCATCACCGGTTGATATTTGAACCAAACAAAGCCTGTCACGTATGGGATTGAGACCCATGGTTTCGGTATCTATCGCCAAGGCGCGGTGAGATATATTAAAGTCATTTGGCAAGTCGTTTTTATATAAGTTTATTGTCATGGCCGTAAAAAATTATTTTTTACGTTTTATGAGAATTCCAAATTGCTATTGTTATTACAAATGCCTAAAATAATTACTGTGATTGAATACACCTTACGACCAAGACATACACCTGATCTTTTTCTCAACAGATTTTCGATTGTTTATCTCTACAGTGTAAAGTCAAGGTTAACTTGACCACTCATGTGGGAGTCTAATCTTTTTTTGTGATTTATCAAATATAAAAAATCCTACAACACACAATATATTATCAAATTATAAGGAGAAAGCTGTGCCGTCATCTGACCATTCGAAATTGATAACGATTTTTGGAGGCTCGGGATTTATCGGCAGGTATGTTGTCCGCGCTCTTGCGAAGGATGGGCATCGTATTCGAGTTGCCGTCAGAAAGCCTGAACTCGCAGGGCATTTGCAGCCTGTAGGAGATGTTGGACAAATTCATGCAGTAGGTGCAAATTTGCGGCATCAGGCCTCTGTTGAGAGGGCCATTGAAGGTGCAGACATCGTTATTAATCTTGTTGGCATTTTGTATCAGTCAGGCAAACAAACCTTTCAAGATATCCATGCTCAAGGGGCTGCGAGAGTTGCCAGAATTGCCAAAAATGCTGGAGCAAAACAGTTAATTCATATGTCTGCCATAGGGGCAGACCTCCGGTCAAAATCTGTTTATGCCCATACAAAAGCAAACGCAGAGCAGGCTGTTTTGAGCGCATTTCCTAATGCTATTATTTTACGACCTTCAATTGTTTTTGGCCCAGAGGATGGTTTCTTTAATATGTTTGCCTCACTTGCGACATTTGCTCCGGCTTTACCGTTGATTGGTGGCGGGAAAACAAGGATGCAGCCAGTCTATGTTGGAGATGTTGCTGAGGCTGTGCGAAATTGTTGTAATAGGCAAGGACAACAGGGGACTATCTATGAGCTTGGTGGGCCTGATATCTACACATTCAAACAGCTGATGCAAAAAACTCTAGAGTTTTCTGAGCGCTCAGCATTGCTCGTGCCAGTGCCGTTTTTCTTTGCAAAACTCAAGGCTCTGTTTCTTGGATTATTGCCAAAACCTCTGCTAACGTTAGACCAAGTAAGGCTCTTGCAATATGATAATGTTGTATCCCGTCACGCTATTTGGGAAGGAAGAACACTTGAAAAGTTGGGTGTTCGCTCTTTGCAGTCAATCGATGCGATCGTTCCATCCTATTTGGAGCAATATCGCCCCAAGGGCCAATATTCGAGATATAAATCAGGGATATTGGCATAATTAGTGCCAGCTTATGAATGCAATTATTTTGAATTGACCACAATACGGCGCTTGATTTCACCGGTTTCTATATCAATAATGACATACTTAGTTTGTTGCTGATTTTGATAGCTAAAAGCAAATGTTTTGTTCTGAATTTGGAAGGGCCCCAATTTTGCGTCTTTGGGGATTTTGAGTTCTGTTGTGCTCTTTTGGGATTGTGAACGCAAATCATGAGAAAGACTTTGAGGATTTGTGGTTTGATTGGTGCCGAGCAATTTGTAAATAATGACACTTGCTAAACTTAAAAAACCTGTTAGCAGCAAAATCCCTGAGATAAAGACCATACTTTTAAGGATACGCATTTGTTTTGGTGTAAGCCCATGGGGCGTTGCCTCAGTTTCATTCATGTATGCGTTATTCTCAATATCCGTCATGATTTAATCCAATTTCACATTAGTCACTTGTGAGTTATAACAAAAAAATGACAGAAAAAATACTCTTTCATTTTACAGTTCCTGATGAGGCTCAAGGCGAGCGCATAGACCGTTTTTTGAGCGCTCAGTTTGAGCACTATAGTCGTTCCTATATCCAAGGGCTCATCAAGCAAGGGCATGTCACGAAGTGTTATGCGACAGAAGATAGTGATCAGAATTCAGAGCACAGCTTGAAAGAGCAAATATCCGAAGCGAAATATCGTATTAAGGCCAATGATACATTTGCCATCACAATTCCAGAGCCGAAAGAGTTAGATGTTCAGCCAGAGACAATTCCGCTAAATGTGGTCTACGAAGATACTTGCTTGATTGTGATCGATAAACAACCTGGACTTACAGTTCACCCTGGTCCTGGCAATTGGACAGGGACTTTGGTTAACGCGTTGCTCGCCCATTGCGGGGATAATTTATCTGGCATTGGCGGCGTGCTACGGCCGGGAATTGTACACCGGATTGATAAAGAGACCTCGGGGCTGATTGTTGTTGCCAAGAGTGATCAGGCGCATAAAGCCCTTGCAGAGCAGTTCGCCGCGCATGGTAAGGATGGACGTTTGGTGCGCGCTTATACTGCATTTATTTGGGGGACGTTAAATTCGCAGAAAGGCAAAATTGATGCTGCGATAGGTCGCCATCCTACCAATAGGCAAAAAATGGCCGTGGTGAAACAGGGGGGCAAGCATGCCGTTACGTATTATCAGATAGAGCACATATTTAAGAATTTAGAAGGGCAAAGTGTTGTCAGTCAGGTTAAATGTCATTTAGAGACGGGGAGGACCCACCAAATTCGCGTGCATTTGGCTCATGTCGGACACCCTTTATTGGCAGACCCTGTCTATGGTGCTGGGTTTGCAAAAAGTATTAACAAACTGACAGAGCCTTGCCAGAAAGCGGTAACACAACTGAAACGCCAAGCCCTACATGCCACGACTCTTGGGTTTGAACATCCGCAAACTAAGGCGCCGATCTTGTTTGAAAGTCCATTATGCCCTGATATTGATGAGGTGCGCGTGGCATTAAGTAATATGAACCACCGCAAAAATTAAATGTCGTTAACATTGTTAAAAATTATTGCGGCAAACATGACTTGTTCACGTATCGTTCATATCAAAATATGCATCATGGAAAACGTGAACATTACAATATATTAAATTTTTATCACATTAGATCTGTTTATAGTAGAATGAGTATTTAAAAATAAAGTATTGCGAGTAAGTAAGACAGCTCTCAACAAAGTAAAGCAGGGGCTAAAAATAAACACTGTTTTGAAATAGCAATTATGAACAAAAAGAGCCTACCCACATTAACATCTCAAAGCGGATTATCTAAGTACCTCGCAGAAATCCGAAAATTCCCTATGCTTGAGCCCAAGGAAGAGTTCACCCTTGCCAAAAATTGGCGTGATCATGAAAATAGGGATGCAGCTCATAAATTGGTGACGAGCCATCTGCGCCTTGTGGCCCGTATTGCCATGGGATATCGCGGGTATGGCCTGCCTATTAATGAGGTGATTTCAGAAGGTAATGTTGGCTTAATGCAAGCGGTAAAACGGTTTGAGCCTGAAAGAGGTTTTCGTCTTGCAACCTATGCCATGTGGTGGATTAGAGCGGCTATTCAAGAATATATCTTGCGTTCTTGGAGCCTGGTAAAAATGGGTACAACCGCAAATCAAAAGAAACTATTTTTTAATTTGCGCAAAATCAAGGGACAAATTCAAGCTCTTGAAGAAGGGGATTTGCGCCCAGAGCAAGTGAAGCACATAGCAACCAAGCTTGGTGTTTCTGAAGATGACGTGGTGTCCATGAACCGCCGCTTGGCTGGGGATAGTTCACTTAACGCTCCGCTTCGCAATGATTCTGAAAGTGGAGAATGGCAAGACTGGCTGGTTGATGAAGAGACCAACCAAGAGGTCACTCTTGCTGAGAATGAAGAACTGGCACAGCGTCGTAAAATGCTCCGAAATGCCATGGATGTTTTGAATGATCGGGAGAAGCGTATTTTCGAAGCGCGCCGCCTTGCGGAGACACCTAAAACATTAGAAGAGCTTTCTGTTGAATTTAGTGTAAGCCGTGAGCGGATTCGCCAAATTGAAGTTCGTGCCTTTGAAAAGGTGCAAAAGGCCGTACAAAAAGCAGCTCAAGAAGCAGAGCCTGTTGATTAATCTAAAGTTGTCCCCAATTCAGATATGGCTTGCAATTTCAAAAAATGCATGCGCTTGAATTCGCGCCTGCCATGGCTGATAGAGCTTAATATCAGACCTGCAATTGCGCTTATAAAACTTAACTGCAATATTCCTGCCGAGAGTATCGTTAACATTACGCTGGATAGAGCGCCGGTGTTTAAATAGTCAACGAATACCGGAAGGCCGATTGCAAAAGCTGAAAGACATAAGAAAAAGCTAAGGCATAGGAAAAAGCTCAAAGGTTTGAGTTCTTTGTAAAGCTGTAAAATGGTCCATAATATGCGGATGCCATCACTAAAAGTTTTCAATTTGCTTGCGGTTCCTTCGGCGCGTGTGCCGTAGGGCAAAGCAATTTCCGCTGTAGCAAGACGTAAGTCTAGGGCGTGAATAGATAGCTCTGTTTCAATCTCAAAGCCTGACGATGCAGCTGGAAAGGATTTTGCAAAACGTTTCGATAATACCCGATATCCAGAGAGAATATCGGTAAAACCATCCCCAAACAGGTTAGCTACAATGCGGTTAAATAGCTTGTTCCCAGATTTATGGCCGGGACGATAAGCCCCCTCTTTGCTAAGGCGTGTGCCAACAACCATGTCAAGATTATGGGTAATTAGCTTTTCGATGAGTTTTCCTGCTGATGTGGGGTCATAGGTGCCATCTCCATCGGCCAGGATATAAATATCTGCGTTAATATCTGCAAGCATACGTCGAACAACATTGCCTTTTCCCTGAAGTGGCTCCGAGCGAACGATTGCGCCTGCCTTTTCTGCAACGGATTTAGTGTTGTCTGTTGAGTTGTTGTCATACACATAAATCTGCGCTGATGGTAAAGCGCTGCGGAATTCTTGAATCACCTGCGTTATAGCCTGTTCTTCATTGTAACAGGGCAAAAGCACAGCAATAGCCTTATTCGAAATCCAGGATTTCTGAGGCAACAGTGTATCAATTTCGTTGCGGACTTGGTCAAGCCTGGGCATCAAGCATTACTCCTTGTCTCATTCTCTTTCCAGAGTACTCTAAATACGCTCGCCATAGAATTAACAGGCAAAATAGACTTAGCATTATAAACCCAAAAGGAACT
Organism: Pseudomonadota bacterium; assembly: GCA_039033475.1. Lineage (GTDB taxonomy): Bacteria > Pseudomonadota > Alphaproteobacteria > Rhizobiales > CBDHHC01 > JBCCCO01. Next base: position 35,768 of record JBCCCO010000012.1, read on the forward strand.
TTTGATATATCAGCAATAGGTCGAGCTAGGATTGGCATTGTCCACGTCACAGCCAAGAGTGTTTTTTCGTAGCCTAAAAAGCCGTTTTGATGTGCGTAAAAACCAAAAAAGCATAAGGCAGGCGCTAGCATCACGAGGTCATAGTCTATCATATACGGCGTGGCAAGCAAACTTGCTGTAAGGAGTAGGCAGGCCTTTAAATCATATGAGAGCCTTGAACGCCACGTGAAAAACACAATAACAGCAAGAACCAGGACATATGTTGCCTGAGCCGCATAAGCAGCGCTAATATTGCCACCGTTCATACGCACTGCTGCAAAAAGACTTTGCATTTTATGCCAGCCAGTTGCACCAGTTTCTAAAACGTAATTTTGAGTTAATTGCAAGCTTTCAAAGAAAGCAAACCATATGTTGAAACCGAATATAAAAATTGTGAGGACGCACAACGTTAAGACAGTAAACGATGCGGAGAAAAAAGTGCGTCTTGCGTTCATAGCAATCAAAGCAATGGGGATAAGTACGCCAAATTGGGGTTTGAACACGAGTAAGCCGAGAAAAAGACCACTAAGATAGGGCCGGGTTGGCGCGTAGAGGAGGCCCAAGCCAAACAGAGCAGCACATAAAAAGCCAGTATGCCCATGGCCAAGATTTAAGAATACAGCTGGAAACGCTAAGGCCAATAACACGAAAAATTTTGTTTCTGGGACATTTCTTATATTTAAGTTTTGGCGTGCGTTATGCAGTGGCACAGGCTTATATGTTTTTACAATTATTCTAATGCTTAAGAGGAATAGAAAAAGGGTTGATATTTGCCAGATGAAAAGAGCAAGAACATAGGGAAAATACGCAAGGCCCATGGCAATAATCAGCAGAAAAGGAGGATAATGCCAGCCATAAAACGGAATGTTTTGTCCAGCAAAGACATCTTGCTGCATTTGATAATGTTTTTGATAATTATACACATCTACCGCATCCCCATTAAGCGCCATTTTTCCTGCGGCATAAATATTGGAAAAGTCTGTGCCTAGGGGTCTGCCTTGATAATCTACTCCATGATAAGAAAAACCAACCAGGAAGAGCAGGGCTATTGCGTATACATAAAGTGCGATGATAACAATGCGGGAGACGCGTTCTTGTGTTAGCCAATTGCCAGTTTTAAGACTTGTAAAGAAACTTGTAATTTTTGCATGAGTGTAGGCATAAGGTGCTGTTATAACAAGATGATAGGTACGCTCTCGCGTAAGCAGAATCCTAGTCTTAAGGCTTGTTAAAAAACTCATAAATTTCACGCATACATTAGACAAATCTTCATTCAAATAACATCATTTGAATGCAGGCCTTTAAAGCAAAGGTAAATAAGTATTGGAAATTTATACGTTCCGTTTTAAAACCAAGTTAAGATGAGTTCTATTTCATGAATCTTATGGAATATTCAAATATTCAATTTTCGATATTTTTCTTTATAAATCAGGAGGATAAACGTGAGCTTTTTAGCAGAATCTTTGTCAAGAGTTAAACCCTCTCCAACCATTGCGGTGACCACAAAAGCTAAAGAGCTGAAAGCTGCGGGGCAAGATGTCATTGGTCTTGGCGCTGGGGAGCCTGATTTTGATACCCCTGAGAATATTAAATCTGCTGCGATTGATGCTATCAAGCGCGGAGAAACTAAGTACACTGCCGTAGATGGTATTACTGAGCTTAAAAAAGCTATTGTTGATAAGTTCGCCCGTGAAAACAATCTGCAATATGATGTATCTCAGATTACTGTTGGAACTGGGGGGAAGCAGGTGTTATACAACGCTTTGTTGGCGACATTAAACCCAGGTGATGAGGTTGTTATACCAACACCTTACTGGGTCAGCTATCCAGATATTGTTTTGCTTGGAAGTGGCACTCCTGTTTTTGTTGAAACTTCGCTTGATGCAGGGTTTAAGTTGACGCCCCAGGCGCTGGAACAAGCTATTACTCCCAAAACCAAGTGGTTTATTTTTAACTCACCTTCCAACCCGTCTGGTGCGGCCTATTCGGCCAGCGAGCTTAAAGCCCTTACGGATGTGCTTTTGAAGTATCCTGATGTTTGGGTGTTAACTGATGATATGTACGAACATCTCACATATGATAATTTTGAGTTTGTGACGCCTGTTCAAGTTGAGCCAAAACTCTACGAGCGCACTTTAACAATGAATGGAGTTTCAAAAGCCTATGCGATGACTGGGTGGCGGATTGGTTATGCCGCAGGCCCAATCCAACTCATAAAAGCTATGGCTAAAATTCAATCGCAGTCAACATCAAACCCTAGTTCTATTAGCCAGTGGGCTGCGGTTGAGGCGATCAATGGTGTGCAAGACTTTATCACCGAGCGGGCTGCTGTTTTTAAAGAGCGCCGTGATTTGGTTGTCTCTATGTTAAATGCATCGACAGGTATTCAATGTCCAACACCTGAGGGCGCATTTTACGTATATCCTTCATGTGCTGGATGTATTGGTAAAACAACACTAAAAGGAAAAACTATACAGTCAGACGAAGACTTCGTAACAGCTTTATTGGAAGAGCAAGGTGTTGCTGTCGTTCATGGAGCTGCATTTGGTTTATCTCCTTTCTTTCGTATATCGTATGCAACCTCAACTGAGGCGTTGACGGAAGCCTGCTCACGCATACAGAAATTTTGTGAGCAACTTAGTTAAGAAAAATGTGTTTCTAAGGTGACCTTTTGGTTCTTTCAGTTGTAAGCAAAAACAAAAGTATGACGCAGAATATTGCAATTCCTGCGCAAGCTTCTTTAGGTGCCGTATATGAAAACATAACTGCATTGTTTGAGGCAGCAGATTTGGACACGCCCAAATTAGATGCACGTATTTTGTTGTGTCATGCTTGCGATGTTACGCATGAACAATTTATTATGTATCCTGATAATAGGGTTGTTAATGAGGACAGAGCACGTTTAACAGATTACATTCATCGCCGCCTTGACGGTGAACCTGTTTCAAAAATTATAGGATATCGAGATTTTTGGAAAGATCGCTTTCGTATCGGTCTAGAAACCCTTGACCCTAGGCCAGATACAGAAATTCTCATTGAACATATTTTGGATCATATTACGGAGCACAAAAACGTAAATGCTGCTTTACGTATTCTGGATCTTGGTACGGGGAGTGGATGTATTTTGTTAAGCTTACTTGGAGAACTTGAAAATGCTTTAGGCTTTGGCGCTGATATCTCGATGCAGGCCTTGGAAATAGCACATTCTAATGCTAGAATCCTAGGATTGTCAGAGCGTGCACAGTTTATTAAGTCTCATTGGTTAGAATGCTTTTGCGGAGATTATGATATTATTGTATCAAATCCTCCTTATATTCCCTGCCGAGTAATAAAATCTCTTATGGCAGAAGTTAAGGATTATGACCCTCATATTGCCCTTGATGGTGGTGAAGATGGCCTGCAATCTTACAGGCATATTGTAGAGCAAATTGCTAACCTCTCCAATTCAAAGGAAGGGTTTCTTGTTTTTGAAGTTGGATTAGGGCAAGCTAGAGCTGTCAGGACAATATTAGAAAATCATATTTCGCAAAAGTATCATAGTGTAAAATATCAGTACGATCTTAATGGTTATGTAAGATGCGTATCAGCCCATTTTAGACAGTAACTTAATTTTAATTAAAGTGAAAAAAAAGGTTGGAAAAATTATTCTTTCGGGTTAACGTCTGAGGTATGGAATCATTGGATTTTTCATTTTACAGTTAAAAAATCGGGCATAGAATTTTAACTCATAGAATGTCAGGTCATTAAGAGCGGTAGAAATAAAGTCTCCCGACATCTCAGAGCAGAAATCGCATATACGGAAATGATAGCTCTTAATAATTGGTGAGAAAGTCCACTCCGATATAATGCGATAACTTAGGAATGCTTATTTTATTAATACATATGGCATAATATAGTGCGTACGAGCGGTACGGTTTGATGCATTTGTCGTATGTTACGGAATATTGGTATATTCAGATTTGTGACCGTGTTGTGAAAGCGGTCATCCAATAAAATAATAACCTTAAACGTTTTACCTTCAACCAACTGCAAACATATGGAAGCCTATGAGGCAAGGACAACAAAATCGTAGAAACCGCGGTCGTAATAACGGTCGTAAGGTGCAGCAGAATTCATCCGGTCGCAATCACGAATCTAATGGGCCGGATGTTAAAATTCGAGGTACGGCTTCTCATATTGCTGAGAAATATGCAACGCTAGCGCGTGACGCTCTTTCCTCAGGAGATACCATTTCTTCGGAAAACTTATTTCAACACGCGGAGCATTATAACCGTATTGTTATGTCTCTTCAGTCATCTCAGGCTAATCAGGCGCAAGATGTGCAGGCTGTTTCAGAAAATGGTCCTTCGGATATCCAAAATGGAAATGGAAATGCGATGTCGAATGGTGAAATTGAGCAAGACGCAGGTGACGATAAAATACACCAGGCCAATGGCGAAGCTGGTAAGGATAAATCACAGCGCTCTCCTCGCGGTATGAATGGACGTCGACGTTCACGAAAACGTTCTAATGGCCATGCGAATGCTAACGGAAATGGTCATGGAAATTGGTCGGCCGAACATAGTAAAAACTCCAGTTCTTCTGGTCATAATAATAATGATGATACCGGGGCTGTTAAAAATAAAAGTACAAATAAGAGATCTCATAGAACTGAGAAATCTTCTAAAAAAGACGCTCAATCAAACGTATCTTCAGGCAATGGTATGTCTCCACCACAAGATGGGGCTGTTGTTTAGAGTGCACCGTGCAAAAGATCGAACTGGTATTTGGCAAAAAGGTGCGCGTTCTTAATAAATGAGAGCCTACTCAAGATCGTTTTTTACTTCTCAAAATTAGCATAGCTTCTGGCATGTAATAAGTCATGTCATCTGATATAGCCTATTCAAAAGATTTTTATAACTTCAGAGAATTGGCTACAACGTGTCAGTTTCGGCTACGCCTCATCTTACAAGCTTTAGTTTTTTAAAAACGAGCAATTTTTCAACCTGAATTGAATTCAGGTTGAAACGCTCTAAGGGGCAAAAACGTAGCCCACCGCTTAGCTTCGTGAGGCTTAGTGCCGTTTGAACGCTAGAAACTTTTTGATAAAAAAGTTTCTCATCAAATATATGCAATGAGAGAAATATAAAAAATGGCTATTTTTCAGACCCCACATGATTTTTTAAACATTTTACAGAGATTGCCTGGTGCTAATAAAGCCTGGAGGGAGCAGGCACAAGAGAGACAGCAGTCTTTGACAAAACCGCCGGGTTCGCTTGGTCGACTTGAAGAGTTGGCGATTTTTCTTGCAGGTTGGGGGAGAGGGGCAGCACCTGTAGCTGATAAAATCACAACCCTTATTTTTGCTGGAAATCATGGTGTGACTAAGCATAATATCAGTCCATATCCTAGCAGTGTTACCTTTCAGATGGTGCAAAATTTTGCAAAGAAGGGAGCGGCCATTAATGCCATTACACAAAGCGTGGGCGTTGATTTAAATGTTATTCCCATACATTTAGATATCCCAACAGCAGACATCACTACGCATCCAGCATTAACGCACGATCAGATGTTAGAAGCGCTGAATATTGGAGCAGAAGCTGTGCCTTCAGATCTCGATGTTTTATGTCTTGGTGAGATGGGAATTGGCAATACAACAATTGCATCAGCCCTATCAGCGGCAACTTTTGGTGGTCCCGCTTCATCATGGGCAGGCGCTGGAACAGGATTAGATGAGGCAGGCATTGCGCATAAAACTCTAATAATTGATCGTGCGCTTGAGAGATATCATGGCCATACGTCAGATACGAAAAATTCAGCTTTTGATATTTTGCAGCATCTTGGGGGGCGCGAAACAGCTGCATTAGTAGGCGCTGTCTTGGCGGCGCGATTGAAATCTATCCCTGTCGTCTTAGATGGTTTTGTGGTCTGTGCCAGTGTCGCCCCATTGTTATTGGCGCATAAGGGGGGGCTCGATCACTGTCTTTCAGGTCATTTATCTGCTGAGGCTGCACACGCAAAGCTTTTGCAACATATGCGGTTGTATCCATTGCTGCAACTTGATATGCGTTTGGGGGAGGGCACAGGTGCGGCACTTGCTGCGGGTGTGTTGCGATGTGCTGTAGCAACCCATAACGGCATGGCTACCTTTGCGGAAGCAAATATTGATAATAGAGAAAACCGTACTTAAATGGTCTCACTTAAAAAGTGAAACGCTCTAGTCAATTTAAATGTTTGGTTTGTAAATAGTCTACAATGAATAGTCTTGATAAGATTTTTCTTCAATGAGTTTCGAGCCTGTCAACTCGTTAATTTTTCTTTTGAGTAAAGCGCGCTCATCGTTCGTTTGATAGACCGAACGGGCGAGTTCAATAAATTCCTGATCAAAGCTCTGTTGTGCCTCTTTGAAGCGGATTTTATCTTCAATATCCCATAATACCTCATTGATTTTTTTAAGCGCTTGAACAATTTCTTCTAATGGTGGGGAATAAAGCTGTGCTTGGCGCCGCACGCTTTGCAGTGCACTTAGTTCTTGTTCGACATTCTTACATTTTGTTTCATCTTCAATGCGCTGTGACTTGATTTCTAGAATAGTGATTTTGTCGAGGAGTTCGCCAACGGAAACAGGGATGTGTAACATGGTTCTAGTTCTTATAAAGTTTGGGTTTTAAAACGGATTTATCACCATTCACGAGCCGATTTAAGTCTTGTGCCATCGCATTCATAGCGCTATGCCAGTCTCCAACTGAATGTTGCCTAAATATACGCATCGTTGGGTACCATGGACTATCTTCACGTTCAAATTGCCAGCGCCATTCTGAACAAAAACGTAACCCTAGCCAAACAGGGCGGCCCAAAGCACCGGCAACATGGGCGATAGATGTGTCTGAGGTTATAATTAGGTCCAAAGTTTCCATCACATTGATTGTGTCTGCAAAGGCATTTTTACCGCTATCAAAGTCATCTCCCAAAAGGTGGATTTTATCTAAGAAATCGATGTTTTTTAATTGCTCAAGGCCATGTTCTTTTTGCAAGCTGACAAGTTGAATATTCTTAACCTCGCTGAGAAGCTTAAAATAGTGCAACGGGATTGAACGCCCTAAATCGATATCTTGATTGGGGTTTCCTTGCCAGGCAATCCCTATTTTTATAGCCTCTGGATTAAAGGTGTTGAAATGGTTTTTCCATTCTCTGACTTGATCCTGTTGTGCAAAAATATAAGGAATATTGTGCGACCATTTGCTTTCATCTAGGTCAAGAATGAATGGTAGATCCATTAAGGGGCACCATTTTGCTTTTGATTTGCTGACTGAAAAATTTGATCCTTCTTCAATAATCTTAATTTTATCGCTGTTTTGCTCAAAATACGTAAACATATGGCACAGGTTTTTGCGTAATGTCACAAATGTTCGACCTGTGCTATCTGCAACCATAGGGATAAAACGTGCAAATTGGATAATATCCCCCAAGCCTTGCTCGGGACATATGACCAGATCTAAATTATCCGAAGGCGTACCATCCCATTGAGGAACAGGTGGCACTTCAATAGTATTGCGATACCTGAATTTAAGCCTGCTACTATATAATGGCCAGCCTTTCTTCCAGTTGCCGCGCAGGAGATATTGTATCCCAAGAGAAAATCTGAAGTCAGGATTATTGGGGTTCATCTCGACGGTTTTTATATTTGCGGCAAGTCCTTCATCGAGTTTGCCGCAATTTGTTAATAAAGTGGCATGGCGTTGCATGGCCGACGAATTGCCGCTGTTTAGTTCTATTGAGCGATAACTGGCTTGGAGAGCTTCATCTATTTGCCCGAGGTAATACAATGCACTAGCAAGTTCTGTATGCACGTGACTGCTTTCTGGAGCGAGTGTGCTAGCAATCTCAAATGACTGTTTTGATGCCTCAAACTCTCTTTTAGAAAGTGCAATATATCCTTTTAAAAAATGATCCAATATTTCATGATAGTCATACTCATTTAAGGCTTCACAAAAATACTCCACAAACTCAGGTTCCTTGAGATCTGTAAGAGAGTGTGCAATCACGATGCATCCCATCTTATCTTGTCCATAAAGTTCAAGAGCACTGAGATAAGAGGTGCGCGGTGTATTTGGGTCTGTAATGCTGCGGTGTTTTAACTTTTGGCTTTGGACGTGTAAACTGCCATAGCCAATATGCGCTTTGGGATCATGGGGAGCATTTTGCACAAAAAGCTTTGCTGCATCTAAAGCCTCAAGTGTGATGCCGGCTTGGCCATAAGCCAGGCTGAGTGTTTTGGGAAATATAGGGTCATCTGGAAATTTAATAATGGCACCGACAAGGAGTTTTTCAACCAGCTCATTATCTGTTTCTGATGTGTAGAGATTAAAGATGTAAGAATTTAAAAAATCTGAGTTGCCTGGTTGAAGTTTGCTTAATAGGCCGTAGGTATGTGAGGCTTGTAAATGATGCCGCTTTGCGCTTGCTTCTTGACCTTGAGCATGAAGAGTAAATTCAATGTCTGTTTGTGAGGCTGCGATGCTGTTAATATGTTCTAGAGCTTTGTCTTCAGACTTTAAAGCAAAGCAACATATGGCAAGCATGATCGAGATGCCAGCTTTTTGTGCTGTGGGGCTATGTTCTAAAATAGAGCAATAATGTTGACGAGAAAGCTCATATTCACCGGTTTCATAGAGCAATCTAGCTAAATTTTCGCGAACTGCTATATCATTGGGGTTCTGGTCGATAAAGTTTTGATACGCAATAATGGCTTCATTTTTTTTATCTTCTGCTTGTAGACATATAGCCAAATTTATCAGTGCTTTGGTGTTGTCTGCATTTTCAGTGTAGGCTCTTGAGAAATAAGAGGCTGCTTCATTCCATTTATGTTGCTTTTGTAGGATGCATCCGAGATTGTTCAAGATTTCAGTATTTTGTGGAGCTAGAGTGCTTGCTTTACGAAAGTATTTTTCTGCATCATGCCATTTTTCTTGCAGTGCATAGCAATATCCTATGCGTTCTAAGACAATTGGGTTATCTGGCAGGGCGTGAAGAACAGTTTCTAGGGTTTGCTGGGCATGAGAAACGTCGCCACTTTGTAATTGACGAATCCCTTCGTTATATTTTTCTTCTATGTCTTCGGCGGTAAGGGCCATAGCTGATTTGACTTGCTTCAATTGTTCTTCTGTAAAAGGAACGCAATAGTATCTATCATTCTCTTTATTGAGAAAAAGTATTAAGAAGACATTATTATGAAAAAATAACTAGGCAGCGTACTCATAAAATAGTTTACACAATCAAGCGAATATGATTCATTTCCCTTATTTTATAGGGGGGAATTGTTGATGTCACGCTTTGATATGACAGATTTGGAATGGGATTTCATTAAATGTGCTCTCCCAAACAAGAGCCGCG
>JBCCCO010000013.1:0-44038 GCA_039033475.1 Pseudomonadota bacterium
AAAATAACTACAGAATTCTTTCACAGCCTCATGGCATATCGCTCCTTTTCTGGATATATGGATGTTTTGGAATCACACCCATGATACGCCACCTTTAAATCACACCAACACCAACTTTTGAGTATAGCTCGCTTTGCGCTTAAGCGCTTTCTTCAAAGGTTTGCGAAAAATGTTCCAGGGGATCATGCCATGAAGCTGCTCCAATGGATCTCCAGCATGGCTCAAAGCTTCATACCTATCTTGCAAATCAAAAAAAACTGGCTGAAATGACATAATTCCCTACCTTCAATTCATCTGTTTTAATGGTGTAAAGTTCACACCACCACCAAAACCGGTAATCCTCTCCTTTACAAGAGAGATATGTCAGATCTTATCTTGACTTATACATCTCAATTTATACAGATCAGCCTCTAAGCTTCTCTCATTTTACGGAATTCACTGGCTCCAAATAACGCCGTAAATGGAATGTTTTCAGAATAAAAAAGGTCAGCAGCACCTTCCTCTCGGTCAATAACCGTTATGACATGACAGACATTTGCCCCTTCATCCTGCAAAATTTTTGCTGCCTTTACGGCAGAGCCCCCTGTGGTTGTCACATCCTCAACAACAACAACATTTTTCCCAGAAACAGTTTCATTTTTTTCCAAACCTTCAATCAAGCTTTTGGTGCCATGCTGTTTAGCCTGCTTACGGACGAAAAAGGCGCGAACTGGACGATTTTGTATATGGCTAACAGCTGCAATAGCAGAGGCAATAGGCACCGCGCCCATTTCCAACCCTCCAATAAGCTCAAATGTAACATCGCTTAAAGCATCCAACATTAAGGTTGCAATAGAGCTTGCGCCTTCGGGATGCAACATCGTTGGTTTGGTATTGAAATAAAAATCAGATGTTTGGCCTGAGGCAAGCGTTATGGTTTCCCCAAAGAAAAAACTTTTATCAAGGATGAGTTTTGCTAGTCTTAGACGTATGTCCACTCGATTTTGGCTTGGTTTATAAATGTGAGACGCTTGCGTCATTATATGTTCCAGAGTTGGATGGTAATTATTGTGAAAGCTTGCACCATAAAAATCAAAGTAAAAATTTTTTATTTTCCTAAGTCAGGCTCAGTATAAATACTGAGCTTGATTTCATAAAACTATTAATTCAGTGACTTTTATCTTCGTTTTCACCAGCCGCGTGCGTTTGAAGGGCACCATAGTTTTCAACGCCAATATTCTTAATCAATTCAAGCTGCGTTTCAAGCCAGTCAATATGACCTTCTTCATCTTTAATTAGCTCTTCAAAAAGGCTCATTGATATATAGTCTTTATGTTCATTACAAACTTCACGCGCTTCAGAATAAAGTTGATGTGCACTATATTCTGCTTTTAAATCGCATTCGAGAACTTCTTTAAGATTTTGGCCTATCATAAGCGCATCCAAATTTTGCATGTTTGGCAGGCCTTCTAAAAACAAAATGCGCTCAACCAATTTGTCGGCATGCTCCATCTCTTCAATAGATTCTTCGCGCTGCTTTTTGGCAAGTTTCGAATAACCCCAATCATCTAGGAGACGATAGTGCAGCCAATATTGGTTGACGGCTGTTAATTCATGCCTCAAAGCCTTATTGAGATATTCAACAACTTTTTTATTACCTTTCATGGCGTTGCTCCTGAAATATAAATTTTAAATCAAATTATTATTTTTTAGAATTATTCTAAATTTTATCTATTTATATTAGAAGTGGTTTGCTCTTTCAAGTTTGTTTTTGTGAATTTCGATAAAAGTTGAAAGATAGACCTACTTAAGGTTGCGCTAACTTATTTTATTAATCGTAATTTGGATAGCATGATCAAGATAAGCTCCGCATTGTAGACGTTTTCCCAAAGCTTAAATCAAATTTTAAAGATATAGTCATAAATTAAATAACTAGGTTTAGGATAGGTATGGCTGTTTTGTTATGACAAATGAAATTTCAGATCATAGGGGCAATGCTCGCATTATTTCTCCACGCGAAATGGAAGAAATGCTGAGAGAATTAAACGATGAAGTTCGCATGTTTTCTCTTGATAATCAAGGCGTTGCAAACCAAACAAAACTCTTAGCATTAAATGCAACTATTGAATCTGCCCGTGCTGGTGATTCTGGAAGAGGTTTTGCTGTCGTGGCGGCAGAAGTCAAGACGCTTGCAACCCAGGCGGGTGTGAGCGCAAAATCTTTCGAAAAAAGTGTGGTGACACGCATTGAAAATAGCATAGAACTCGCTGAGCTTTTGTTGGAGCAAAGGGCGAAGGATATTGCAAAAAGTATGGTGCAGCTTATTGTTCGCAATCTTTTTGAGCGTACCGCCGATGTGAGATGGTGGGCAACAGATACGGCGTTTTGGAAAGCTCTCAGCAATCCCGAAGATCAGAGTGGAGTGACGTTTGCAGGCGAGCGTCTTGATGCAATTAATCGCTATTATACAATATATAAAGACTTGGTTCTTACAGACCCCTCTGGACAAATAGTTGCAAATGCAAATTCTTCCTATGCGAATATTATTGGAGAGAACGTTTCAAATACCAAATGGTTTCCTGGCGCAATGGCAACATCATCTGGCGATGAATATGTTGTCGATGATGTGGAAGTACTCCCGTCTTATAAAAATGAAGCCGTATTATGTTACGCGGCAGCTGTGCGTGAGGGAGGAAAACCAGATGGTCAAATCCTTGGTGTATTAGGTGCTTATTTTGACTGGGAAGAGCAGGGGCGTGCTGTTGTCCAGGATGAGCCTCCATTATCTGAGCTAGAATGGAAAAAAACCCGTGTTCTCTTATTGGATAGTAAAGGTATTTGCATTGCTGCTTCAGATGGTCAAGATATCTACAAACAATTCCCATTTGAACATAACAATCAGTCCAGCGGCACATACCAAGATGGACAAAAAATGGTCGTTTTTTTCAAGACTATTGGGTATGAAGAATATGATGGTCTTGGATGGTATGGTGTGGTTGTGCAAGACTTAGAAAGTTAGGTCCCAATACTTCTAAAATTTTACATATTTTTTTCAGCATATCCTAATTATATTATTTAATGTAAATTTAGCTTGGTTTTGTTAGCTTTAATCCTTGTCAAATAGAGTAAGCATGAGGCAGGGGATGAGCAGTGCATACAGCTTAAAGGTTTATGATGCTGAGATTAATCGCTTCAAGATAAGTGAAACTTCTGAGGCAAATATATCTTTCCTCGATATGCAAAGTTTTGCATCTCAAAACGGAGCAGCAGCGCAGCCCCAAAGTGCATCTCCTGGACCATCGCCTTTCGACAAACAGCAAAAGCTAAATATTTTAAATTCTTTGGAGGAAAAAGGATTTTCAAACGGAAATCAGATTTTAGATATCATGCGTAAATGGCATGAAAACCACTATCACATTACAGATAGTGCTCAAGCAAAACAATTCATGTTCGATTTTCAACCTGCTCTTTTACAGGCGCTATCACAAACAGCGAACCCTGATAAAGCATTTGTTTTATTTGACCGTTTTTTATCTAATCTGAAAACGGAACAAAAGTTCCTTTCACTTTTCAAAAATAATGCAAGTGCATTACGCTTAATTATCGATGTTATGGGCAACGCGCCGCATCTGGCTCAATTTTTATATTGGAACCCAAAGTTATTAGAAAGCATTCTCGACCCAGCATCATTTGATAGTGTGCCAACGGATTACACGCTGAAATCATCGATCTATAAAGTCATTTCCAATGCTCAGAAGTATGAAGATATCGTCAATGGCTTGCGTTATGCAGTTATGGAGCAAGCGTTTTTGATTAGCCTGCGTGTTCTATCCCAAAAAATTTCTGCACAACAAGCTGGCGTGCTCTACACGAGGCTCGCAGAAATTTTAATAGAAGCATTGCTGCTTTATATTGAGCATGATCTTAGACAAAACCATGGCTCCATTAAAGGAGGACAGACCACTGTCTTAGCTATGGGAAAACTCGGCAGCTGGGAGCTAACGGCAAGCTCAGATTTAGACTTAATAGTCATTTATGATTTTGATAAATCATGCACAGAGTCAGATGGGAAAAAACCAATTTCCCCATTGGAATATTATAATCTTTTGACGAAAAAATTAATTAAAGCCTTATCGATACAAACAAGTTATGGCAATCTGTACAAAGTTGACATGAGATTGCGCCCATGGGGGAATTCAAGTTCAGTAGCAACACATATTGATAGCTTTGCCGAGTATCAGGAAAAGCAAGCCTGGACATGGGAGCATATGGCATTAACACGAGCGCGTGTTATTACAGGTTCTGAAGATTTAAGACCTCGTGTTGAGGGAATAGTTCATAGCATTTTATGTCACCCTAGAAATCCAAGACAGATTTCGGCAGACATCATAGATATGCGCTCTCGCATAGCAAAAGAAAAACCCACAAATCATCTATGGAATATAAAATATGTTCGAGGCGGGTTGATTGATTTAGAATTTATTGTGCAATACCTTCAGCTCATTCATGCGAATACAATGCCTGAAATTCTGCATCAAAATATATTCCAAGCTTTGCAGAATATAAAAGAAGCAAATATTATTGAGGCCGATATCTCAAATGATTTAATCATGTCAGCTGAATATTATCATAGCATGATGCAGATTTTGCGCATTTGCATTTCTGATATGTTTGATCCCGACAAGGCGCCAGAAGGTTTAAAAGATGTTTTGGTTCGCATCAGCGGAAAAGACAGCTTTAGTGAGCTAGAAAATAATCTTAAAATGACTACTGAGAGTGTAAAGCAAATATATAATCAGACGCTAAAAAAATGTTGAATATAAAGCCCTCTCTTTGAGTAATATAAATCCAGGTCATCGCATCCCACTCTATAATTCACCTAAATATAATTACGCAGAATATATACGTATTTTCCGAAAAGTTCTAAGTGTTGGTAGGAGAGGACTAAGTAATTTAAGTTGCGAACTTAAGTAGGATGAAAAAATATCTCCCTTACAGATATGATATTATATGGTGGGAGTGTAAGGAAAGAGTTTTAGCTGTATTCTTGAATTAATTGTTAAAAATTAAGGAATTTTGTTCCGTGATATATTGGAATAATCAGTTTTTTTGCTCAAAGAGCTGGCAAAATTAGAGCATTTTACAATCATCATTTTGCAAAATAACTCTTTCGAATAATTGAGAAAAGTATTCCAAGAGGAGAGAGCGATGGTTGAGAGTGTGGTTAAAAATGGTACTCATAATATTGATCATTTATGTGGAGGAGTTGGGAATGATAATCTACGGGGTTATGCAGGTAATGATACATTAGTGGCTGGTGTAGAAGCTGTACAGGTGTCAAAGGCCGTTGCTATCGAGGCAAAAGCCATGATTGAGCCTTATGTTGTGAAAAAGTTTGATAAATCAGTCGATGCAACTGATCATAGTGGTAAAATTAGTCTTAAAGAACATCCAATTCAAAGTGCAGTATTCTTAGAATTTCATCATCAGTCGCATATTATTAAGAGCATTTCTCCAGAAGGTAAAATCACAATAAAAGAAGATGTATCTGGTTTTAAATTTATGTTGATGGGATTGACCTTAACAAACGTCAATGAAGTTGAAGTTTCCTCAGATACGGCTAAAGATTTAATCAAAGCATTAGGTATGGACCTTGATGCTCCCACTTTAGGAAATCCCCCCCTTTTATTTTGGAGTGTGAATTCAGGTAGAGCCTCAAATGCAATGTTTTATAGTTCTGGTGCCCAGTCGGACATAACAAAAACAAGTGGTCCCAATGGCGGCAAAGCTGCGCTTTTTACTGGAAAAGAATTTGGTTACATCCAAAATCATGAATCGTATCAAGTGAAGAATGCAACAGTGACAGCACTTTTCAGAGCCGATGACTTAGGCGGCACTCAAACTATTTTAGCGAAAGATCAAATAGGAACTGGTGATGGAGGTCATTTCCACATCAGTGTTGTTGACAGCGGTCAAATACAGGTACGCCTTGCAGAAGGTGCTGGCAGTGGTGAAAATTATGCTTGGAAAACAAAGGCAAATGTTGTGAAAGAAGGTGAGTGGCTTCACATCGCTGTAACTTTTGGCGCAGAAGGTGCATCAATTCATGTTGATGGTCGAAAACTTGGTAATAATGCTTTTACACAAGTTGATGGGAGCAAAGCCACGAGTCTGAGTTCATACACAGCCGCGAATGCTTTAGGTAATGATAAACCTTTCATTATTGGTGCGAACACGAGACGGTCTCATGACACAAGCTCTGGCAATAAACTTGCAAAAAATGGTGACTTAATGCACCATTTTAAGGGAGCTATAGCAAATGTGGGTTTCTGGGGTGGAGACACACCTCAAGATACGTTGAGGGGTTCTCAAATTGCCAAACTCGCAAATCACAAAGATGGGCTGGATAGCATCCTAAGAGATCCTAGTTCTGATGATATCGCTTATGTTTCTACAACTTTCATAGAGCGTGATACATTCAAGCACTGGAATTCATAATTTTGGTGTCAATGCTATTTTAGCTCCAAGATTGATTTGTCTTGAAATTGGGAATTTCAAGACAATATCGGTAGCAGTGATGTCACTAATAAAACTGCGCAGGCGATATTAAAAATGCGTAGCTTGTACGGATCTCCTATCAAACGACGTATCTGCTGTCCCAATACCGTCCAAAAACTTGTTGAAACTGTTGCAGATAGCATAAAGGCCAGCACAACAGTTACGATACTATAAAAAGGGCGTTCAGGTGGTGTATAGAGGCTAATTGCTGTTAGCGCCATCGTCCATGCTTTAGGATTAACCCATTGGAAACTGGCTGCCTGCAAGAATGTGAGCGGTTTTCCATTGTCAGTGGTGTGAGCAATATCCAGATCAGCCGGAGCCGCTGTTGCAATCTGCCAGGCTAAGTACACCAAATAAATTGCGCATAGAATTTTGAGTGACGTATAGCTGTACGGAATAACCTCAAAAATTTGTGATACGCCAAGACCTACAAGAAGTACCATCATCGGAAAACCGATCCCAATCCCAAGCATGTGCGGAACGCTGCGCACAACACCATAATTCATGCCAGAAGCCATCAGCATAATATTATTCGGGCCTGGGGTAAGCGAAGATACAAGTGTAAAAATCGCTAGGGCGCTAATGATTTCGAAAGTCACAGGATTTGCACCTTATAATTGAATAAAAAAATTTTTCACGCATGAGCTTATGGCATATTAGAGTAATTTTGCCTTGAGTTGTAATTAAGTAAAATGATCTGATAGCTGTATAAATCGATCTGTTAACTGAAAAATAAGACATATTTTACTTTTTTTTATTCATATTTTTGTAGATTAAACAAATAATTCAAAATAAATAGAATTAAGATGGGCTTTCCAATGACATTATCAATCCGCCAGAAGTTATTTCTTGGCTTTGCTGTTATGCAATTGTTAACACTGACTTTGTCAGGCTATGGATATTATAGCTCAAGTGTTGCAACAACCAGTTATGATGGGTATCAAAACGCTGCAAAACAATCCATAGCTTACGCTGATGCGGCTAAATTTATTGGTGAAGTTAGATTGCATGCCATGAAATTCCGCGCAGCTGGCAATGCGGATGCTTTGAAAAAAATAAAAACATCCATCGATAAATTTAATGATACTCAGGCCAAACTGAAAAGTTTGCAGACCTCGCAAGAGAGTAAAAAAGAACTTGATAAAATTATAGCAAACTCTAAAAAATACTATACCAGCTTCAGAGAAGCGTATGATCTAAAACAGCAGCGCAATGTGCTGGTTCGCGAAAATTTACAGCCAGTTGGCGTTCAAATGCGTAAAAGCCTTTCTAAGGTTATGCAAACGTCTTATGGGTTTCAAGATACTTGGGCTATATTTCATGTAGCGCAACTTCAACAGCACTTGTTGTTAGCAAGATATTATGTCCAGGATTTTCTTCTAAAAAATACCGAAAAGTCCAAAGAGCGAGTACTGCAAGAAATTTCTCTGACACAACAAAAAATTGGTTCAACTTTGAAAGATTTTCAAAACCCGAATAGTCGGAAAATCATTAAAGCTGTACAAAGCAATTTGACAGACTATGAAAAAACATTCTCGCAAGTTTACAGTTTAATCGTAAAGCGTAATAATATCTATCAAAAGACCTTAGACGTTATCGGGCCGCAAATTTATAATCTCGCATCAGAGCAAGAATACGTACAAGCTGGTGTGCAAGGAAAAATTGGTAAGAGCCTCACGGCAGAGTTTAAAATTCAAGAAATAGCAGCCCTCGTAATTGGAATTGTCAGCGTTATTGTTTGCATGGTTGTCGCCTATTTTCTCTCTGCGAATATCACCAATCAGATTAAAACGATGACCAATGTTATTCAGAAATTGGTGAGTAATGATATCTCAGTTGCAATACCATTTTCTAAGCGCACTGATGAAATCGGAACAATGGCTAAGGGACTGGAGGTCTTTAAGGAAAATATTATTACTGCTGAAAATTTAAAAGCCGAACAAGCTGAAGAGCAAGCAGTTAAAGAAAAACAGCAGTCAGAAATTCAAGATGCCATTCATGATTTTGAAAGCGATGCATCGCAAGCAATACAAAATGTTTCAAGCGCCTCTACAGACATGCAGGAAAATGCGCAATCCTTAGCTGCCATTGCGGAAGAAACATCGGCTCAGTCAGGGGCTGTTGCATCGGCTTCTCAAAGTGCTTCTCTTAATGTACAGACAGCGGCAAGCGCTGCTGAAGAACTCGCAAGTTCTATCGGTGAAATTAGCCGTCAGGTAAATTCTTCCGCCGAGATGTCTAAACAAGCAGCCGATGAGGCAACACATACAGCAGAACAAGTGCAACTTTTGGCAACTGCGGCACAAGAAATTGGAGAGGTTGTCAACCTCATTCAAGACATTGCCGAGCAAACGAATTTGCTTGCCCTGAATGCAACCATTGAAGCCGCCCGTGCTGGGGAAGCTGGAAGAGGGTTTGCTGTTGTGGCAGCTGAAGTAAAAGATTTGGCAGCGCAAACTGGCAAAGCAACAGAGCAAATTTCTGAGCAAGTGTCATCTATTCAAACTAAAACTTCAAATTCTGTGACTTCAATTCAAGGGATTACAGAGAAAATCCGCTCTATGAATGAAATTACATCTTCGATTGCAGCTGCTGTTGAAGAGCAAGATAAAGCGACTAGCGAAATTGCTGAAAATGTTCAAAGAGCAGCAAGCGGAACATCTGAAGTTTCTGAGACAATTGTTGGTGTAAATGATGCGACAGACCAAACCGGAAAAGCATCACAAAACGTACTTGATTCTTCAGGTCAACTTGACTCCCAAGCTGCCTTGCTAAGGGAAAAAGTCAATGTATTCCTTGAGCGGATTCGTGCAGCTTAATGCGTAATTTATTATCTCTTTTGTGATCTAAAACCACAGTTTTTAAGCGGTCAGAAAATATCAAACTAGCATGCGGAGCATTCACATTAAACCTCGACTAATACAACTTATACACATCACCCCGTCACCAACTTTTGCGTATCGCTCCAATTTCGGCTACGCCTAATCTGACAAGCTGTAGTTTTTTTAACGAGCAATTTTACAACCTGAATTGAATTGAATTCAATTCAGGTTGAATCGCTCTAGTGTCACCTTGGCGCTTTGTTTCATCGCAAAATAAATTCACTCCAAGATGGATTATTTTAGGGCCTAATTTTTCTAGCTGTAAAACTGCCGACACGTCCGACTGCAATTGTTCGACTGAGTAATATCACAGGAATTAAACCAAAAACAACAATTGTTAAAGCGGCAAATGCAGCCTCTTCAAATTGTGCTAGCGATGCATACATGTAAACATGCGTTGCCAGAGTATCAAAGTTAAATGGGCGCAATAACAAAGTTGCCGGCAACTCCTTCATAGCATCGACAAAAACAAGCAATGCTGCTGTGGCAAGGGCTGGTTGCAGCATAGGAAAATGAACCCGCTTCAAAGTACTATACGATGTTTCTCCTAAAGAGCGTGACGCGGCATCTAGATTTACGGAAATACGCTTCAGGCCGGCTTCAACAGCTCCGGTTGAAACCACTAAAAACCGAATTGAGTATGCTAGTACAATTGCGAAGGCACTACCCGATAATATCAAACCTGTTGAAATGCCAAAGGTATTGCGCATAAAATCATCAACTGTATTATCAAAGTAAGCGAGCGGACTAAGTAAGCCAACAGCAAGTACTGTTCCTGGAATAGCATAGCCGATGCCTGCAATACGAAAGGCTGGCTTGATGATACGCGTCGGTGTCACGCGTCTGGCATACGCTAAAATAACCGCGCATGAGACAGCAATAACAGCAGCAATAGCAGAAAGAAAAAAACTGTTTTGAACCGCTGACCAGAATTTCACTGTAAAAGCGTCCTCTGCAAAGACAAATGAGGATTGAATTAATATCGTAACAGGCAGAATAAAGCCCAGAACAATCGGTAAAAAGCATATAAATGTTGCTATCCAAGCCTTTAGACCGTTGAGGTTTTGTGGAGCAAGCATTCTATAATGCCCCGTGGTGTGATGATATTGCTGACCACGGCGAGCTTTACGCTCTATAGTGAACAGGACCACGACAAAAACAAGCATTACACTTGCAAGTTGGGCCGCGCCTGGCAAATTTGCACGCTCAATCCACGTTGTGTAGATATTGACTGTTAGCGTGTAAACGCCCAAGTATTCAACGGCTCCAATGTCATTAAGACATTCCATCAAAGCCAATACAAGGCCCGCAATTAGAGCTGGACGAGCCAGAGGCAATGCAATCGTATAAAAAACATTTAATGGGCTATGCCCCAAAGTGCGGGCGACTTCTAAAACACAAATAGATTGTTGTATAAAACTCGCACGCGCGTTGAGATAGACATAGGGATACAGTACAAAACTCATTACAAAGATAGCCCCACCAAGAGAGCGAATTTCAGGAAACCAATAGTCTTTTGCATTTTGCCATCCAAAGACAAAACGTAATGATGTTTGCAAAGTCCCCGAATAATCGAGCAGCTCAACATAGCAAAATGCAATGATGTACGTTGGCATTGCTAGCGGAATTAATAGCATCCAATCCAGAACTTTATGACCTGGAAACTGGTACATCGTCACAAGCCAGGCCGTTATTGTTCCAATTACAAGAACACAAAGACCAACACCGAGCATGAGCATTGAGGTTTGCCAAATTGCGCCTGGCAATACCGTTGACATAAGGTGAGGCCAAATATTAGCTGTGGGATGAAATGCCCACCATAATAAGGAAAAGACGGGCAACACAACAAATGCAGCAATGATCAAAACAAGATATAGCCAAGGCGTTGGCAAAGTATAAGGAGGGCGCGCGGCATATTGCCGTTTCTTTTTTAACCGGGAGCGGCTTATGTCCGTTATTGTTATATCAGTCACAATATTATGCTAGAAATTACTCTACATGCTTCAAATATAATGCATCCGATTTAAAATGAACTTGTTTTATTTACATCTAAAACCAAGCGCTATAGCCCCCCCCCCCGAGAGCGCTGATCTCTTTACAACTCACTAAAGATTCTAGCGAAAGCTGAAATGACGAACTGAGAGTATCTTGAAACAATAAAATATTCTAAATTGGATCGACAATATGATATATCACCATATCGATAAGGATATAAACAACTCTTTGACAGGTAACAAGCTAAAGTTAATGATTGGGATCAAGCCTCATCAAAATCCATGCTTTTGTAAAAACTCAATAATATCACGAGTTGCCTGTTTTTTGAGCTGACGAGAGCCCCCACAACACTTTCCACCTAAGGTCATACAATTTTGCTTTGCCCATGTATGCCAGTCATCTTCCGGAACGCTTTCGCCCGTTTCAGCCGCGATCATTGTGCCATCATCTTCGATCGAAACACGGCACTTTGCGTAATTTTCGATGTTTGGATCATAATCAGGATACCATCCTAATTCTTCCCAGGCATGATGAGCATCTTCGTAAACTTTGGTTTCGATGGCTTTGTTTCCGCCCTGATGCATTGCTTTTGCTTTTTGCAAACACGCCTCTGGGGGAGTTTGGTCATCAAGTTCTGCCAATAAAAATAAAACAGGCTTTCCTGTTGTTTTGTTTGAGCTGGTAACCCAGTTACAATCTGGTGATATTGCGATGTGAGCAGAAAAGTTTATATCCCCAATTCCAGCCCATCCTTTCCTAACAAGTAAAGCGGTATCCATGGCAACGGTGCCGCCTTTGGATACCCCCGTAATGGCAATCTTATCAGATTTAAAACGTTTATCTTGCAAGATATATCGCAAAGCCGCATAGGCATCTTTTTCAATTTGCCATGTTTCCAACTGACTTTGATCATAGAGCGAGTTGGTGAGCCCTCGTGATTGAAAGCTATCGATAAGAAGAGATGCTATGCCAACCTTTGCAAATTCGGTTGCATAATATATTTCTCGTTCAGCTTCAATTCCACCGCTAGATGGCACGATTATGACGAGAGATAATGGGAATTGAGCATCTTTGGGAAAATACAATTTGGCATCAACGGAGATAGAACTTTCAGGTTCTCCATCTGAATTCTCATTCGTTGTGTAAACAATTTTTTTTGTTACGTAAGGTGTATACAGAAAAGAGGATAGAAACACTACAGCAGCACATACTGAGATAATTATTGCAAGAAATATATAGTTGCGAGAATTACTGAAAATTGGTGACACACAAAAACTCTATGCATATGTTAAGTGTACTACAAAAATTATCCATCCCCAAACAAGTCTTCAAATACGGTTTCACCGATTGCGATGCTATATTGAATTGTTCCATAGATGCCTTCGTTAGCATAGGGACTGGTTCCAGTATTTCCAGAATCACTGGAGAACTGATACCCACCTGAGAATGCTAATGTTCCCACATATTCTTTACTTAAAGCATAATCAAACAGAATAAATGCACCAACACGTTGCGCATCTCCCTCCTCATCTCCAAAAGCCCATACTTCAGGACCAATTGCAGCGTAATCTAAATTCAACCCAACACGCCCCAAAGCATAATAAGTATCAAAAGAGGTTGAGTAGCTCCCACGCAATTCAAAATGATATGGTGACTTTGAGTAACGCTCTCTTTCTAGATCGAAACTAACTTTAATGCCTGTCTCACTTCCCCGGACCTCATTCGTCAGATCATCTGGCGAGAGTTCATGATCTTGATAGTCAGGCCCAATATAACCTCTCAAGGTAATGCCATTTTCTGTAGCTTGATAGCCTATCAAAATATCTCCTTGAAAGTAGTCTCCATCAATATTTGTTCCACTGCTATCATAGTCATACCAACCAACTGTTGATACGATACGAACAACAAAACCACTTTTATCGAGATCACCATTCAACGCAGCAACAGCACCGCTATATATTCCTACAGAGTTTTCAGAAACTCCAACACCAGAGAAAAAAGCAACAGGATAAGTCATGTGTTTTTCTTCAAAAAAACCACCAGCTTGCGCACTTGACATAGACATGACTGTGAGTATCGCTGAAATTATATATACCGCGATGGAATTTTTCTTTAGAAATTTCACCTGTGCCGTCTCCAATATTATTATTAAATTTTCTTGTAGATACGCAGTATAAAATTGATTCTACTTTCCATGAAATAATTTCATCTAATTATTAACATTTATTTACATGATTTTACTATCTCTTTTTGTGGTCTAAAACCAACGCTTTCAAGCGGTAAGAAAATATCAAATTTGCATACGGAGCGTGCTCATTAAACGCTAATGACTTTAGTCATAAAGCAACCTACAGACTTCAGTCGGTAGTGGTTGAATTTTGCCGCCTTATTCGCCTGACTTAAACCAATCGAAATGGCGTTCTCAAAACTCAAAAGCCATCCTCGAAAAGCCTGTGCAAGAACCTGCGACCACGTCTGGAAAGCTGTAGGAGATATTTGTGATTTGTTCTCTGTTCATGAATGTCAAAATTACTTTAAAGCCGCTGGTTATGAATTTATGTAAAGTTGACATGCTCTTAACGCAAACCTGACGCCGAGCTTCAAAAAAACGCTCAGATATTTGAAATTTATGTATTCTTAAAGGTGGCCTATAGGTGAAAAATCTTCCCAAATCTATTGCTATGGAAGCTGTAGCAATGCATGACATTTCTTATAAACTAAACATTTGTCAAGATCAAAACTGGATAATTGAGCGGTTACGTAGCATCGTAGATATATCTTTGAAATATCATTTTTAAAACTTAATACGAGACCCAAGTAAGAAAAAATCTAGATCTTCAAAATTCTCAGTTAAAGTATCATATTCATTGTGCGACCATGAAAAAAAGATTTCCACTGCAGCGGGATCGATATTTTGAACCACGTGAATCCCAAAATGTTCGAATTCTCCACCTTCGATACGGAATTCATCACCATAACCATAGTCAATAGCAAAAGCTGTGTGACCAAAGGAATGAAGTTTTCTTTTAATACCAATTTTACCGTAATAGAATGTTTGTTCAAAAGTATTTTCATCATCTCTATCACCCGCTGCAACTGTAACATTCAAACCTGTCGGCATATGAGATATAGATAGAGAGCCATTCACAACACGATCATAATCCGCAGGAGCTGTTACCTCCTGGTCTTCACTATAAGAAATTGCGCCGGCTACCTTAAAGTTTTTGATTTTATTTTTATATCGCAACACAAAATCCCAAGCATCATTCTCTGCAAAAGATGTTGAAAATATAAAACCCGCAAGTGTTGGTGTATCATAGCGAATGCGATTATTTCTACCTAAACCGTCAAGATTATTATATGTGTTCCTTATTGTATTGGTTGATGCTGTTTGGGTCGCGCTATTAATAAAAAAGAAGCCACCTCCAACATTAAAAAGGAGAGATTTGCCCGCAATATTTGTACCTGAGAGATCTATTTCTGACGTTAGATCCGATGCACTAAAGCCTTGACCTAAAGAAATTTTACCATATCGGCTTTTAATCCAAAGGTCTGCGTGACGCAGTCCAAGAGGACTTTGTATACTTCTTCCGTCATCATCAAGCTGTGTCACAACCCCCGTATTACCTTG
Organism: Pseudomonadota bacterium; assembly: GCA_039033475.1. Lineage (GTDB taxonomy): Bacteria > Pseudomonadota > Alphaproteobacteria > Rhizobiales > CBDHHC01 > JBCCCO01. Next base: position 15,049 of record JBCCCO010000013.1, read on the forward strand.
CTCCACCTCAAGCTCAATGATGAAGCCCGCCCTCCAACCTGGTTTTATTTTTCCAGTACCGGTAAAGCGAAATCGTGTAGAAAAAGTATCAACATCACCAATAAAAATGTCTGTATCATCACCGTCATCCCATATGAGCAATGCTTGATTGACATGGCCTGATAACTTCAATGAGATTTTACGATTACCTTTTCGAACTGTTGTTGCTTCAAGTTCTTTTACCCGCTCTTCCAAATCTTCACAGCACCGGGCAGAAAAGTCAGCAGCATATACATACGACAAAAGAATAGGAATAAAGAGTGTAGAAAATAATATTAATTTTGCAGAGGATCTAAAGAGTTTTTCGTGAGGATTTATCATGTATTTTCCCAAAAATATGTGAGGCTTTGTTTAAGCAAAGCAAATACTTCAACTCTCTACACATACAAGGAAATTTATTGCACTATAGAAATATAAACTTAAAATACCTAATAGTTTTTGGAAAAAAACAATAGAATCAAATACCCATTGTACTTATACTTCATCACAATTCAACTATAAATTGAATTTTTGCCTTTGCTATATTTTATGCCGAGCGCAGCACACAAACTGGCTCAACCAATTTATTATATTCGTGAAATGTTATCATGCTTTTCAAAGTCGTATCGGTTAATTCATTTTGAGCCGCTAGGGCAAGTTTACCATTTTCAGTTTTTAAATCTTCAACCAAAACATCTCCTGGACGTAAACCATCAATCATGACCTTTAATTCTTCAGTTTGGTTTTGCTCTGATTGATAAACTTTCGCAAAACGATTGCGGGCATATTCAAAGAGTTTTGGATCATACAAATGTATATCTTTTTCTAATTCCTGAAAATTTTCTGGTGTTGGTATTTCTGCGCCTGATATGTGTGTCAATCTTTTCAACAAGAATAGAATTCTAGCATTGAGAGGAATATCATATCCCTTCACTGTATTCACCGGATACCCCGCACCATCAAACGTTTTATCTTGGTAAAAAATAGCATTTGCAATGGATTTCATGCGAGGAATATTAAGAAGTAGATCATGTGCAACTTTAGGTGCCGAAGCCAGTAAATTATGCTCTATATGGCTAAGTTCACCACCTTGCTTTTGCCTTGCACGCAGCTCAGAGGGAAGGGCCATCCTCCCGATGGGGGAAAGCATGATTGTCATATCCAGCTCCCATGCGTTAACGGTCTTATTGTCTCGTGAAAGATAGCTTGCAAGTTTTCTCAGCTGATTGATGTGATTAAAATTTTCTGGGTTACTGACTGCAAGCATATCAACGAGAAGTTTTACGCTTCCTGCTATGGTTCTTTGCAAAAGATCTCGTTCGGAGACAAGAGTTTTATAATGCGCAATACCATCTTCAATGGCTTGGCTCAGCGTATCTAAAGAGCAGGGTTTTTTCAAATAACGAAAAACCTGACATTCATTTACAGAGGTGAGCGTAGTTTTTTGATCTGAAAGACCTGTAAGCATAATGCGGGCTGTGTAGGGGTAATCCTCTAAAACCTTTTTGAGAAATACTGTGCCATTCATTCCCGGCATATTTTGGTCGCTGATGACAACAGCATAGGAAGCATCATGCTCAAGCATTGAGAGCCCATCAGCTGCGCTTTTTGCAATATCAATATTGAATTGTCGATGAAACCGTCTTTTTAAACCATTGAGGATATTTTCTTCATCATCAACAAGAAGAACTTTAGTATCCATACTTGACTTTCGAAAATGTTATTCAACCACATCATAAATTACATAAACTTTGTATATAAATCATAAGGAAATATGGATAAAACCCTCTCTTATGATAAGACTATGGTCTGATATCTAATGAGAGAGAGAAATTATTTATTATCTTGAAAGATTTATGTTAGACTATTCGTATTATCACAACACCTAAATTCTGTTCACAAATCGAAGACATAAAGGTTGCTTAGTCTGAGACAATAAGACATAAATGCACTTTAATTATTTGTTAATTAATTCGCTTTCATGTTTCAATCACTGTATTTGTAGTGTTAAATATCATATGATAATGGATGCTTTTGCCAGCTAAAAATAAGTTGTATGCAAGTGAATAAGTTTTTTTATACTCATTGAATTAGCTTATTATTTAGCGTTGAATATCTTAATAACTTGATAGTTTTTAACGTCTCACGCTTGCTTTTATATCATTGCGTGATGGAGATTGTGATGCATTCTTTTTCTGGTCTTGCGACATTTGATGAAGATTTTAAAAAAATGCATAAGTTTGCATCTTTGCCCGTAGAGAATTCGCAGCAACTTATTCAAAACCTTACCGAAATTTATCGAATTGTTTATCATATTGACTTTAGTGTTTATGACGTTGACAAAGTGCGTCACTCTGCACCCAAAATGGTCAAGGCGGTTTTCAATTTGCGTCTGAAACTACATGACCAAATTCCCCATTGGAATACGCGAGGTATATTATCTTTGAATGCGCAAAAGGCTCTGCGCTCTGTATTTAGGGTATTGCGCTATACGGTAGATATTCTTGGAGAACTTGTAATTGGCTTCACACGTTTGGAAGATCATGAAGCCTCTTATCGTGCGTTTACCGGACATCCATTATGCACATTATTTCACCCCTCTTTTGATCATGAGGAGGAGGTTAAATTTTGCACCGGAGATGTTCTCTTGGTCAGAGGGAGCTTGCATAACAGTGCAGCGATTGCCCGCATTGGGGATATGGACTCACAATTCAGCCATATCTCCATCATACATAAAGACTTGGCGGGCAAATTTTGGGTAATTGAAAGTCTTATAGAGCGTGGAGCTGTGATTTCACCTTTAGATGAGGCGCTTGATCATGGGCTAGCGCGCGCTATTTTATTGCGCCATAAAAATAAATCGTTGGCTAAAGATGCGGCGCAAATGATTTATAATCGTGTGATGCTCTCCCAAACCGGAAAAACTGTTCCCATTCCTTATGATTTTTCCATGAAACTTGATGGCTATGATCAACTGTATTGCTCCAAGCTGATTCGCCAAGCTTTTGATGAAGCCAGCGGAGGGAAAGTCAAATTACCGACGTTTATGACCCAACTGGATATGAAAAACAGAGATTTCTTAAATCGTATCGGTGTGACGGCTAAAAAGACTTTTGCGCCTGGAGATATGGAGATTGAGCCGACATTTGATATCGTTGCTGAGTGGAGAGATTATCGGCAAACCTCGCATTTACGTTTGCAAGATATGATTATGACAAAATTTTTCGAATGGATGGACGCGTATAACTATAAATTCAAAGAAGATATGTTGATGCATTTGATTGGTGTTTTTGGCAAAGCCTCAAGTTATCTTTCAAAATCAGCTAAGAGTTTGTTGGATGATTTGATGCCAAGTGTGCCAAGTCACATGAGCCGCAGGACGATATCGACCATTGCCATGCTCTATAGTTCTGGTGAAGAGGTTTTAGGGGCGTTAAAACAGTTGGAGCATGAAAGTATTGCAAAAACAGGACGCCCCTTACATCCAAGAGATATTTTTGAGCATTTGGAATATATTCGCCAGACATCTGACGGTCGTTTGGGGTATTTGATAGAGCACCGTTAGAGCACACTCATGGGCACGCGCTCTAGAGCAATTCAACCTGAATTGAATTCAATTCAGGTTGTAAAATTGCTCGTTTTAAGAAGACTACAGCTTGTCAGATGAGGCATAGCCGAAGTTGACATGCTGTAAGATAAAATTCTTTTTCGAAATTAATCTATAATTTCTCGGCTAAAAATTTACCGGCAAGCTGTAAGCCTGTTTCGTCAATACCATGGCCAATGCCTTGCGCAATGTGGGTTTGGACATTAATATCAACGTCTTGCAAGGCTTTGGTTGCAAGGGGTAGAGCAGCAACTGGGATAACATCATCTTGATCGCCATGAATCAAATACACAGGTGGTCTGGACTTGATTTCATTTTGCAAGTGTTCGGGGCCGGCCAGTAGCCCGGAGTATCCTACAATTGCTCCAGGCGCTACAGTTCTACGCAATCCCACATGCAATGCCATCATCGTGCCTTGACTAAAACCAACAAGGCCAAGTTTTTCATCTGTGAGATTATGTTTTTTCAGTTCTGCATCTAAAAAGGCATTAAGAGAAGGAGCAGCAGACTGAACGCCACGCCAATATTCATCCGTGTCACGTAAAGTGAGGGGGAACCACTGCCGTCCACCAAAAGGGTTCATCGCACATGGCTCTGGTGCATTTGGGGATACAAAAACTGCATTTGGGAGAGCGCTTTGCCAATGACTTGCAAGACCAATTAAGTCATTGCCATCAGCGCCATAACCATGGAGCAAAACGATAAGATGTTCAGCCTTTCCTCCAGAAACGGGCTGAAGTCTTGGACCATCAAGTAAATTGGTTGTCATGCATTTTCCCTCCCTTTACAGTAGCTTTATTGTTATTATGAAACAAAAAATATCAAAAAGAACAACACTTTTTATAGTTTATCACGATGTCTCATAAACCTGTCTTTCGGTTTGCGCCTAGCCCAAATGGTTTTTTACATCTTGGCCATGCTTTTTCTGCGTTGATTACGCAACAACGTGCCAGGGATATCGGGGGTCAAGTGCTTTTGCGTATTGAAGATATTGATCAAGCGCGTTGTCACAAACAGTATGAGCAGGCGATCTATGAAGATTTAGAATGGCTTGGTTTTGGTTGGGATGGATCGGTTCGCCGTCAATCCGAGTACTTAAACGCATATCAAGACGCGCTGGAGACTTTAAGGCAAAAAGGGATGTTATATCCTTGTTTTGCCACACGCTCGGAAATCAAACAGGTTCTGATAAAACAAGGCTCTGGTATTTCACATGCCAAAGATCCAGATGGCTCGTTCTTGTATCCAGGGATATATAAAAATTTCCCTGCAAAAGAGTTGGAAAAGCGGCTTGCCAATGGCGAAAGCTACGCCTTACGGTTGGACATGCAAAAAGCAATGTGTGTTCTGAACGAGCAGATAAATACTCAATTAACAATACGAGAAATAACATCTGAAGGAAATGAAATAAAACGGAATGCCAAGCCTGCAATTTGGGGAGATGTTGTATTATCACGAAAAGATATTAAATGCAGTTATCATATTGCGTGTTGTGTGGATGATGCTTGGCAAGGTGTGTCCCATGTGACGCGCGGTCGAGATCTACACGCTGCAACAGATTTACACCGCTTGCTTCAAAAATTGCTTGATCTGCCAGAGCCGATATATTTTCACCATAGGCTCATTTTTAATGATAAGAGTGAGAAGTTGTCAAAGTCTGTAAAAAGCACAGCATTGCGTGATCTGCGTAGACAGGGATGCACAGTGCAAGATATTAAAAATATGATTGGTTTATAGAAAATTAAAGCAAAAAATTACATTTTTTGTATTTTTAAATTTGAGAACATACAACGATCAAAGTAAAAATATTTAAACATCTGCCTTTTTCCATGTAATTCATTGTTTTTTATTGTTTTTAATGGATTTCATCAAAGTAAAATTCAAAAAATCATGTTTTGTTCTTGGGTATATTCTGGTAATAAATGCTTAGAACATGTTGCGTACAGGAAACGTGTAAAAAAATTATGATTTGCAAAATTCTATAACGAGCTCATATCTATTAATATGTCTTGGTCTATACAGCATGTCAACTTCGGCTACGCCTCATCTGACAAGCTGTCGTCTTTTAAAAACGAGCAATTTTACAACCTGAATTGGATTCAATTCAGGTTGAATCGCTCTAGGATAATGTTATAATCTTTATACCGAAAATGAGACTTTTGCGTATGCGCTTGATACTCTTATTATGTTTCGCTATAGCCTTGAACTTAAACTCTGATCAACGCAGTTTTGCACGTTCTCAGGCGCAGCATTATTTTTCGTTTCAACAAAGTTTTGGTGAAAAATTGGCTAAAGCGGCTTTGGATCGTACCAATTACTTTGTGATATATAATCCCGCGTATATTAACATTGGTTACCCACAAGGAGATGTTCCCTCTTATTACGGTGTGTGCTCAGATGTCGTTATCCGTGCTTACCGAGCGCTTGGAGTTGATTTACAGCAATTGATTTTTCGCGCAAAGCTTGGGGAACGTGACTGGAATATTGACCATCGCCGCGTCCGTGTGATGCGGAAGTTTTTCTCTCGTTATGGGAAGAGCTTGCCTGTTAGTAAAAATCCGAAAAATTATAAACCGGGGGATATTGTAACCTACCGTTTGCCCAGAGGCTATGCTTCGCCAACGCATATTGCGATTGTGTCCTCTCGCAAATCATTTTTAACCGGGCGGCCACTTATTGTGCACAACATTGCTTTTGGCCCACAACTTGAAGATGCCTTGTTCGACTTTAAGATTACCGGCCATTACAGATATAAACCGGGCTGATTTAGACGCTCAAATCATAACTGATCGACATCGCCATCATCACCGACATAAGCAATACGCAGCATATTGGTTGCCCCCGGCGTTCCCAATGGAACACCAGCTGAAATAATAATGCGTTCACCAGAGCGCGCAAAACCCTCTTGATATGCAATGCGGCAGGCTTTTTGAATCAAGTCATCTAAATCTTTTGCATCATCAGTTACAACACAATGCAAACCCCAAACGAGGGCTAATCTTCGCGCTGTATTTTCGATAGGCGTAAAAGCGAGCACTGGTTTTTGCGGGCGCTCGCGGGCAGCGCGTAAACCTGTTGAGCCTGAGGAGGTGTAACATGCAAAAGCTGCCAGGTTTAATGTATCGGAAATACTCCTTGCTGCAGCGCTAATAGTATCTGCACCCGTGGGTTCAGGAATAACGCATTGCTCATGCTGGGCGTAAATAATTTGCTTATAATTGGCATCATGCTCAACTTCTTTTGCAATCTTGTCCATCATACTCACTGCTTCTATAGGGTACTGGCCGGCAGCGGATTCTGCAGATAACATGACAGCATCTGTACCTTCGAAAACGGCGGTGGCCACGTCTGAAACTTCAGCCCGCGTCGGAACAGGAGCGGATATCCTCGATTCGAGCATTTGTGTTGCGACAACAACGGGCTTGCCCGCTTGCCGACACGACCTTAAGATTCGCTTTTGTAAGCCGGGGACTTGTTCTAAAGGCATTTCCACACCCAAATCACCACGCGCGACCATCAAGCCGTCAGAAAGCTCAATAATGTCTTCAAGATGCTCTATGGCTGAAGGCTTTTCAATTTTGGCCATAAGCGCAGCCCGTCCAGATGCAATTTTTTTTGCCTCAGCAACATCATCTGGGCGTTGTACGAACGATAGAGCAATCCAATCCACTCCGAGCCCCAAAACATAGTCCATGTCCTTGCGGTCTTTTTCTGTCATGGCTCCAAATGAGAGCAGAGTATCTGGTAGGCTTATACCCTTACGGCTTGCGAGTGTGCCGCCAACATGCACCTTCGACGTAATGCATGTGGATGTGACGTGCGTTATTTCCATTTGCAGTTTGCCATCATCCAGGATGAGCAGGTGACCTGGCTTGGCTGCTGCGAAAATTTCTTTATGCTTAAGAAAAACACGGGCTTGATCGCCCGCTGTCTCATCAAGATCAAATTGGAAGGTTTGACCTTGCTCTAAAGTGACAGATGTATCTTTAAACGCACCAACGCGAAGTTTTGGACCTTGCAAATCTGCTAAAATTGCAATCGGCCTTTTGAAGTGGGCTTCTGCGTCACGGATGGCATGATGTAAATCTCTCGCCATGTCATGAGTTGCATGGCTCATATTAATGCGGAAAACATCAACGCCTACATTAAACAACTGTTTTATTTTTTCAGGCGTATTCGAAGATGGCCCTAGGGTTGCGACGATTTTTACGCGGCGATCTCTCTTCATTTCTTTTTAGCTTCATCTGTTGTGGGATCGTTTAAGCGCACGGTCCAAGTATTTTCTTCACCAGTATCAACTTCAAAAAAGCCGGTGCGTTTGTAGCTGCGTTTTGCGCATTCTCGAACGCCGCGAATGGTGAATGCCTTATTGCCAGTGCACATGAAGGATTTCCCAGACCACTCCCCACCACGGTCATAATCAATAGCGTGGATATAATAGAACCGCGCGATTAAAGTGCCTTTAAGTAGTGTTTCACAGGTATTGGACGCGACATTCCACCAGCCTTCTGTTGCCCAGCCCTTGGCATCCTTGTAACCTATGGCAATGCCGACACGGCTTGATGTTGTGTTGCATAATTTCAAATCTGCAAATGCTGGTGTGCTTGCAAAGCTCAGCGTAATTGCTGTGAAAAAATAAAATATAAAATATGTAAAAGCAGTATTCATAAGTGTTCTTTTAACTGTTAAAAAATTCTCACAAATTTTATGCAGTAGAATCAAGTGATATTCATTTTATTGTTTTTATAAGAAAATTGTTTTTCTTGTTTTTCCGTTTGGCTATTGTTAAAGAATGGCAGCAAAAAGATATTGCATGGGTATTTGACAACAAACATACAAAAAATTGCATGAGACATAAACTGAAGACTACAGCACAAAATGCTCTCCGCAAAGGGCCGGTTTTGGATTTTCCACCTTTTGAACGGCTCTATGGAAATGAGACTTCAGATTTTATTATTGTGTGTGATCATGCCAGCAATGCAATCCCTGAGTGTTATCATAATCTAGGCATAGATGCAGAGCAAATGAAACGCCATATCGCGTATGATATCGGGGTTGCTGAAGTAACCCGGCATCTTAATGACATTCTGAATGTTCCAGCTATACTCTCTTGTTTTTCCCGTTTGTTAATCGACCCTAACCGTGGATGTGATGACCCAACGCTGATTATGAAAATCTCAGATGGAGCCCTGATCTCTGGGAATATTTTTATTGATGATGCGGAACGTGCGTATCGTATTAAGACATTTTATGAGCCGTATCATGAAGCTATAGATGCTGCAATTGAGGAGACTTTGGCCGTTGGGAAAACTCCCGCTCTTGTTTCGATACATAGTTTCACGCGCACTTGGAAAGGGCAAGACCGCCCCTGGCATATTACGTTTTTGTGGGATCAAGACACAAGGTTGGCCAAGCCAATGTTTGATGCTTTTGCGCAGCAAGACAATACTATTGTTGGTGAAAACGTTCCCTATAAAGGCAGTTTGCACGGTGATTGCATGCATCGGCATGGGACGTTAAGAGGTTTACCTCATGCCCTTATTGAGATACGTCAAGATTTGATTGCAACGCCTGAAGGCCAAAGGGAATGGGCCGAGCGTATTGCTGGAGTTTTAGAGGGGCTTTCTCCGGAGCAATTCTATAGCTGATTCAGTTTAGAATGGCTCATTTTTTAAGATACTCTCAGTTCGTCATTCCAGCGAAAGTTGGAATCTGAGGCAAATTGCGAAGAGATTCGAGCTTTCGCTTGAATGACGGCGGTTGTTTTTGTATGTAAATAAAATAAGATCATTTTATAGCCAATTCAGAAATTAATCATATGATTAATTTTGGAAATAGCTAAAAATCGTACGAATTATAATTTGTTGTATTATTGATCGCATAATTATTATCATTACTATGATGAAAATGAACAAAACAATATGGCTCGGGTTGATGGTGTTTGTTTTGAGTTTCATAATGCTCATCCCCGCACATTCGGAGAACACACAACCGGCCAAAAAGCTTTTTGGTGCAATAAAACAGGCACGCCCAGTGGCGGCACGCTCTTTTGGAAGCTATGTTAAAGGATGCCTTGCTGGTGGGCGAAGGCTTGCAATTAATGGCCCTGCCTGGCAAGCAATGAGGTTGTCACGCAATCGCAATTGGGGCCATCCCAAGCTGGTGTCCTATGTTGAACGATTGGCAACGGATTCAAAAAATAAGGACCGTTGGCCTGGTTTGTTGGTTGGGGATTTATCTCAACCTCATGGTGGACCCATGTTAACTGGGCATCGCAGTCATCAAATTGGGTTAGATGCAGATATTTGGTTTTATCCTATGCCAAGGCGGCGCCTGACACAAGCTGAACGCGAGAAAATTTCAGCAATCTCTATGCTCTCGTCCAATAAACTTTCAGTAAACTCAAAAGTTTGGAAGCCTGGGCATGTACATTTATTAAAGCGGGCTGTGTCCTACCCTGAAGTAGCACGTGTGTTCGTCCATCCGGCGATAAAAAAAGCGCTATGTCGTGCGACACGAGGACAAGATCAATCCTGGTTGCGGCGCATTCGTCCGTGGTGGGGGCATCATTATCATTTTCATGTTCGGTTAAAATGTCCGGCTGAAAGTTCTGAGTGTCAAAATCAGCCTGAACCAGGAGACAAGCCGGGATGTGGTAAAGAGCTTGATTACTGGTATAAGCTCCTTACGGCAAAGCCAAAAAAGCCTAAAAAACCTGTGAAAAAGAAAAAGCGCAGACCTTTGCAATTGGCCGATTTGCCGCGAGCATGTTCAACTCTTGTCGCTCCGAATTTGCGCTAGAGCGATTCAACCTGAATTGAATTCAATTCAGGTTGTAAAATTGCTCGTTTTTAAAAAACTACAGCTTGTCAGATGAGACGTAGCCAAAATTGACATTCTATAAGCCTGCTTCACATGAAGCAGATGCGCTCTTAAAAAATATTACTCTAATGGTATTTGTATGATGCAAAAGAGTTCTGAAGATAAAAAATCAAAGCGTGATCTTCGAGAGCAGCGTTTGGCGAGGCAGTTGCGTGCCAATCTACGCAAACGGAAAGCGCAAGATTGCAATGTAGAGAGCGATGATGCTAAACCGGTTGTTAATGAGAATACGAAATTGCCTGTAGACGCATCTGATAATGACACTTAAAAGGTAAGTTCTAGAGCAATGTATCTCAAATAATATTACGATAGTACGGTTAAAAAAAATGGATCGAATTCGAATAGTTGGCGGGCATAAATTAGAGGGGCGTATTCCAATCAGTGGTGCAAAAAATGCCACTTTACCGCTGATGATAGCCAGTTTGTTAACACCTGACACACTGACGCTTAAAAACGTTCCCAATCTGGCTGATGTGAGTTTGCTCGCTCGAATTTTGAGAAATCATGGCGTTGATTTGGCGGTTGATGGCAAGCGCAATGACAAAGCAAGCTATGGTGAAACGTTTCATCTTAGAGCTCGGGATATTGTGGATACGGAAGCGCCTTATGAAATGGTCTCACGGATGCGGGCTAGCTTTTGGGTTCTGGGTCCCTTGCTGGCTCGGTGCGGTCAAGCCCGAGTTTCAATGCCTGGAGGATGTGCAATTGGCACGCGCCCTGTTGATCTCCATTTGATGGGGCTTGAAGCTTTGGGAGCCAACATTGAGCTTGAAGGCGGGTATGTTGTTGCGAACGCAAAAGGCGGCTTAAAAGGAGCACACATTACATTTCCAAAGGTTTCTGTGGGTGCAACTCATAATGTTTTGATGGCAGCGGTGTTGGCCAAAGGCGAAACCATTCTTGAAAATGCGGCTCGTGAGCCTGAAGTTGGGGATGTCGCCTCTTGCTTGGTAAAAATGGGGGCAAAAATTGATGGCATTGGCAGTTCAACACTTCGCATTCAAGGGGTCGATCAGCTAGAAGGGGCAACACACACCGTTCTTCCCGACCGTATTGAAACCGGCACCTACGCCATGGCAGTGGCTGCCACAGGCGGAGAAGTGTTTCTGGAGGGGGCTGATCCTGCACTCTTACAAGCCGCTTTTGATGTTTTAACAAAAGCCGGTGTTTCTATATCAAAGCGCGATGAGGGGGTTTTAATATCCAGAAATGGAGCGTCACTCTCTTCGGTTTCGGTTTCTACAGAGCCTTTCCCTGGTTTTCCAACAGATTTGCAAGCCCAATTCATGGCGCTTATGACGAAAGCTGATGGTGTCACCAAAATACAGGAGAATATTTTTGAGAACCGCTTTATGCATGTGCAAGAACTGGCTCGTCTTGGGGCTAACATTGCTCTTGATGGAGAGAACGCTGTGATTACCGGAGTTTCAGAGTTACGTGGTGCACAGGTTATGGCAACGGATTTGCGCGCGTCTGTATCTCTTGTGATTGCGGGGTTAATGGCAGAAGGGGAGACTGTTATCAATCGGGTTTATCATCTTGACCGTGGTTTTGAGCGTATCGAAGAAAAACTTGGGAATTGCGGTGCAAACATAGAAAGATTGACGGGATAGCGTGCAGTGCTGTACGTGTATTTTAGTGACGAAATAATCTTGGTTTTGAGATAAGGAAAATGCGCTCTAAGTCCCCAAACTCTCAACGTCATTCCAGAGAAAGCTGGAATCTCAAGCAAAATATTATGCCTTTGCTTATAACAATAAGATGCCAGCCAAAAACTGTTTTCTGGCACCGGAGCATTGTTCTTCAAAACTGCACCATCCGGGCCGGCACTTGGCTGGGATGACGGAGAGGTTTTGTTTATTGCCTGCTCATCCTAAATTGAGGTTTTAATAATAATTCACAACAAGAAAGATATAAATTTTAGCTCTTATGGAAACTTTAAAACTTCTTGCCCTTGATTCAGAAGACCTGAATGTCATTTCAACGCATATGCAAGATGCTGTTATTTGTGTTGAGGATATGTCCTATCTTCCTGCAGAAAACAGTTTTGTTATGGTGGCGCGCCGTTTTAACTGGATAAAAACCCAGCAGGGCAAAGAAAATGTTCGTAACGATAAAAGTGCATTAGAGCGCTTACAAACAGTGCTACGTTTTCAACGTGTCTTAGGTGCTCAGGTGCAAAATCTGAAGTTTGTTCCTCAACAAAAGGCTTTGGATAAAGCATTGGCGTTATTGTCGATTACTTACGAACCCCAGCAAGAGCCAGAAGGATTTATTACACTGACGTTTTCCGGCGAAGGGGCCGTACGTTTACATGTTGAGTGTATTGAAGCTGAACTTAATGATTTGGGTGCAGCTTGGGCCGCAGGAAGTATGCCTGAGCATAAATTTGCCGATGAGGATGCTTAGGCTGCCTTTGATATTGATTTGAAATACCTTTACCGCAATTTTGAAATTCCTTTAGTACAATTATGGTTTTACAACTTCACAATACAGACAGCAATTTTGATGAGGCCTTCCAAACACTGCTTGCACAAAAGCGCGAGCAATCGGAAGATGTCTTGTCTGTTGTTAATGATATTATCCGTGATGTTCAGACACGCGGCGATGAGGCCTTACGTGATTTTACGCTTAAGTTTGATCATGTTGATTTAAATGAAACAGGTTTTCAAATTGCCGAAGATGACATCGCACAAGCCCATGAGACTGTTGATGACAAAACTTACGATGCGCTAGAACTTGCCGCAGAGCGGATCAGATATCATCACGAAAAGCAGCTTCCTGAAGATAGCACTTATGTTGATAAACTCGGCGTCAATATTGGTACTAAATGGACGGCCATTGATGCCGTTGGATTGTATGTGCCTGGCGGCACGGCCAATTATCCCAGCTCTGTTTTAATGAATGCCATTCCAGCAAAAGTCGCTGGATGCAAACGGGTTGCTATGGTTGTGCCGACCCCATACGATAATCTTAACCCGCTTGTCCTTGTGGCTGCACACCTTGCTGGAGTTGATGAAATTTATCGTATTGGTGGCGCTCAAGCCATTGCAGCGCTCGCGTATGGCACAGCTTTAATTGCCCCTGTTGCGAAAATTGTCGGTCCCGGCAATGCTTATGTGGCTGCTGCAAAACGCCAGGTGTTCGGTAAGGTCGGTATTGATATGGTGGCAGGGCCATCTGAGGTTCTCGTGGTCGCTGATGCTTATAACAATCCAGAATGGATTGCCGCTGATCTGCTCGCCCAAGCCGAGCATGATAAGGCCGCCCAGTCGATCTTAATTACAAATGATATAGACTTCGCAAATGCTGTGAGCCAGTCTGTTGATGCGCAGCTTAAGATTTTACCACGAGCCGAGATTGCCCGGCACAGTTGGGAGACGTATGGAGCAATTTTAATTCTTGATGATCTTGATCATGCAACGCCATTGATCGACCAGATTGCCCCTGAGCATTTGGAATTGGCGATAGATAATGCTGAAACCATGTTAGATAAGATCAATAATGCTGGGTCAGTTTTTCTTGGATGTCATACGCCAGAGGCTTTTGGTGATTATGTCGCCGGGACCAATCATGTTCTTCCTACTGCAAGAAGTGCACGGTTTTCATCCGGATTAGGGGTGTTTGATTTTATGAAACGTACATCTGTGTTACGAATGTCTGAAACAGGTATAGAAACACTTGGCCCTGCGGCTATGGCTCTAGCAAAGTCTGAGGGTTTGGAAGCCCATTCCCGTTCAGTTGAGATGCGCCTCAAAAAGACTTAGGTTCAAGACCTCTATATAATCACTTCATTACATGGTGTTGTTATTGATGAATTCTAAACATTGAGATGGTATCTTCTTAATGTAAATAATAGAGTATTGGACCTTATGGAGTTCAGTGTATGGGTTCTGTCGGAGATGAAAAAATTTTGCACACCTGTCTTGTCAACATTACTTTAGATGAGAGTACGATAGGGCAATATTCTGCAGATGTTGAACATGAACGCCAAGTTGCTATTTTTGATATATTGGATTGCAATAGCTTTTGTGTAATCGGTAAAGCAGAGGGACCTTATTGTCTGCATCTCTCTATTCGAGAAAACCGTCTGGTATTTGATATTTCACTGGAAGATCAAACAGCTGTCACACAGTTCATACTTTCTTTATCTCCATTTCGGCGCATCATTAAAGACTATTTTTTAATGTGCGAGAGTTATTTTGATGCAATCAAATCTGCACCAAGAAGCCGTATTGAGGCAATGGATATGGGGCGGCGGGGCTTGCATAATGAAGGCAGCCAAATTTTGATTGACCGTCTTGAGGGTAAAATCAACGTTGATTTTGATACGGCACGGCGCTTATTTACGTTAATCTGTGCTTTGCACTGGAAAGGGTAGGATATCATATGCCCTATCCATTGTCTCACAATGAACAGCCCTCTTCTGTACTGTTTGCGTGTAACATGAATGCTGTGCGTTCTCCGATGGCGGCGGGGCTATTGCGCCATTTGGTTGGACGCAGGATTTACGTGCGCTCTGCTGGTGTGCGGGTTGGCACCATTGATCACTTTGCGATTGAAGCCATGAATGAAATTGGGGTTGATATATCCGGACATCGGCCTAAAACTCTGTTTGATCTCCAAGATGCAGCTTTTGATGCCATTATCTCTCTCACACCGGAAGCCCATCACCAGGCCTTGGAATTTACCCGGACAATGTCAGTCGATGTGTCTTACTGGCCAACCCTAGATCCTACCCTTCATATTGGCAATGGCAGCCGCGATCAAATTCTCACAGGTTATAGGTCTTGCCGAGATTTTCTTTTTAACAGCATTCTTAAGCGCTTTCGTTTAACAGCTCCCCCAGTTGTATAAGCTTTAAGTCCTGGACCTAAATTGGCTATATAGCTGATTAGAAACTTTTTATAGGAAAAGTTTCTAACGTTCAAACGCCACTGGGGCTTCCGCCGCTTAGCGGCGGGCCACACTTGTGGCCTTTCGCCAATTCACTTGCAATAAAAATTTTTCGAATTGGCTGTAGCTCCAAAAAGCTGCTGAAAACATCTTACATTATTTTGCATCTGCGGTGAAAGGTCGACTAATTCCTTGCCATATACCATATTGGCACTCTATAACCGCTTTGGGATAAAATTTAAATTCAGTTGCAAAGATTATCAACTTTGGAATTGGGGGTGCATTAGGCTATTTGCTTGATCATTATCATAGCATCTCCTGTTTTGTGTTTAGATAGCTTTGTACGAAAGGGATTACATGGCAAAAGAAGAATTGCTTGAGTTTCCAGGGGTTGTTGTGGAATTGCTTCCAAATGCAACCTTTCGTGTGAAACTTGAAAATGATCATGAGATTATCGCCCATACAGCTGGGCGTATGCGTAAAAATAGAATTCGCGTGCTTGCGGGCGACAAAGTGTTGGTGGAAATGACCCCTTATGATTTGACAAAGGGGCGGATCACATATCGCTTTAAATAAGTGTATGTGTTCAAATTTCTCATAGATAATCTAATTTTACGTCTTTGTTTATAACATGTTGCTCAATATTCCTTCTGTCTTAAAGCAAAATTGATGGTAAAATCTGGTAAAAAAACAAACTTGAAACAAACCCTCGTGTTGGCAAGTGCCTCACCTCGTCGGTTGGCCCTGTTACAGCAAGCGGGTATTGAACCTGATATTCTACGGCCTGTTTCAATTGACGAAACACCGCGCAAAGGCGAGCTGCCACGCAACTTGGTCTGGCGCCTGTCTAAAACCAAAGCGTTTCAAGCGCGTGATCTTATGATTTTAGAAAAAAAACAGACCGATTGTTATATCTTAGCCGCTGATACAATTGTTGCGGTAGGACGGCGTATTATTACGAAACCTGAGTTTGTAGAAGATGCCATTGCCGCATTACAATTGCTTTCTGGGCGAGCCCATAAAGTTTATACCGGTATTTGTTTGATATTGTCAGATGGCCAATATCGACAACGTATTGTTGAGACAAAGGTTCGTTTTAAACGACTTAGTCATGATGAATTGGACAGCTATCTCGCGTCACGAGAATGGCGTGGTAAAGCCGGTGGATATGCTATTCAGGGGCTTGCCGGAACGTTTGTTAAAAAGCTGGTTGGATCGTATACCAATGTTGTAGGATTGCCATTATATGAAGTGGTGTCATTATTAAATGGCGAAGGGTTTTCTGTGCATTTTAATTGGCTTAGGAATGCGGAAATAGATTTGGAATAGTGAGGTGCAGTCTTATGCAAGATTTTGATTTCAAACAATTTCCTGAAAAGAGAAAAAAAGTCACTTTCAAAACATCACAGAGGGCTTGCCCGATTTGTCGCAAAGAAACAGTTGCAAGATATCGTCCGTTTTGTTCAAAGCGGTGTGCTGATATTGATTTGGGGCGCTGGTTGTCTGATGGATATGCCATTCCTAGTGATAGCGATTCGGAAGAAGATGGCAGTATTGCCTCTTCTTACACAAATTTTGGAGAAAAAGACCTAGATAATCTATAAAGTTATATCTCAAGACTCGACATTGCGCTCAAGATTTTTTATAAGCGCATCTCAGACATTGATGTCCTATACTTAATTCATTTAAGTTTCATGCCCAGGTAGCTCAGTTGGTAGAGCAGCGGACTGAAAATCCGCGTGTCGGTGGTTCGATTCCGCCCCTGGGCACCATATATTTCAAGGACTTAGCCTGTTTTAAGAATGGACCGTTTGTCAATTATGTCACTAATTATGTCACTTTTGTTCGCTTTCTATTCTATTTTTCCTTTTTAATTTTCCAATCCAGCTTTTTTCGAGCTTTAAGATAGCAGCTTTTGCAAGTGGCTTTGTGCGGGATGCGTAAGTATCTAAAATTGCATCAACATGTTTGAGTGAATGACCTGTAATCGTAGCAATTTCGATAGACGTGCAGCCTTGCTCGGCTAATATTGTGACTGCTGTTCCCCTCAAGTCATGGAATGTTAGATCTTTGATTCCTGCTTTTTTTGATGCCTTATGCCAGGAAGTTCTTAATCCATCCGTTGTCCATGGCTTTTTCCGACTGTTTGATAAAATTGTTACAGTTTGTTTTGGAAGGTTGTCTAATGTTGTCTTCAGTGTTTTTGTGCAAGGCACATAAACTTTACGTCCGGTTTTTGATTGCGTAACGCTTAATCCAAAATCATCATAGGCATTCCAGGTAAGTCTTATGAGGTCGCCTTGCCTTTGGCCCGTTTGTAAAGCGAGAATAAGTGCAGTTTGCAATTCTGGACTGGCAATATCTATAAATCTGTAGACATCTTCAGGAAGCCAAATTTTGTCAGTTCTGCTGGCTTTGTATAACTTGCCAATGTGAGTAAGACGATTATTGGACAATTCTCCAATATGCACGCCATATTGTAATATGCGACGAAATATAGATATCGTATAGTCAGCTTGCTTTTTTGAACGTTTTGCAAGTTGATCTCTCCACTGCAATATATCTTTTCTTATGCGGCTATCTTCTAAAACTTCTAATGTTAAAGAACCCCATTTCTCATCTATTTTTTGGAGATGCTTACCATAATCCAGACGCGTTCGAGGCTTCAATGAGGAAAAGTCTTCTGAAGATTTAAAATCTACAATCAGTTTGGCTAGCGTGCCATCTATTACCCTTCCATCAGAGCTTGAGGCGCGCATATAATTTTGCAAGAATTCATCAGTACCTGGCTCACCATGAATTCTTTTGCCAGTTCTTCGATGATAATAATTGGTGATTTTTGTGCCGTCTGCACGAACATAGTGGTAACTTTTAATATGCTTGAGCCGAGTGAGCATTTCTCTTTGCCTTCCACGCTTCATACGCCGTCGTGGAGGCATTGTGCGGAATTCCAGAGAGTTTGTCGAGTGCATTGTCAAGAGCCTTTCTGTCATAGCGTTTTGTTCCTGGCCAAGGACCAGGAATAAGGCCATCACGCACCCATGTCCGAAAGCATTCGGTTGTAATGCCGCAATACTCAGCAGCTTCTTGTATGCTCAGGCCACGTTGCATTACTTGTTCTCCCACACGTATTCACGAGTTGCTTCTAATTCACCAACTTCCGGGTATTAGACATGGCATTGAGTTCTGCAAACTTTTCGAGAAACTTTTCTTCTGCTACGGTCCAAGGCCATGGTTTTATGACCCTACGGTAAGGAGGCGGCAAATCTCCCCAATTGTCATTGGTTTCAATCAACACATCGCGCCGTTCTGTGGCCAGGGCCATACGGTCTGCTTGTTTGATAGCGTTTGTTGTGGCCTCATCTATGGGGTATTTTAGACCGAAAGAACGAAATATTGCCTCATCCGCTTGTTCTGTAATGGCTGCAATAACATCCCAGCCAATGGCATTATTAATGGCACATTTTGCGGGCATTGTGATATCGCCAACAAAAGCTTCGTGAGCATCATGAAGAAGAGCATAAAATGCTTTCTTATAATCTTTGGTGTTGATGAGAACAATCTCAGCAACAAGTATAGAGTGCTGCGCTACAGAATAAAAACTTGTTGTCGCGCCGGCAAAGCGACATATCTTAGCAAGACCTGTCGCAATATCTTGTATGTATACCAATTGGTCATTATCACCAAAATAGAATACATGCCCAGATGCCGTTTGCACCCAAGGTTTATCGTCTGTAAACTTCAGTTTTTTGCGCTTTTGTATCTCTTGCATGCTTTGAGCCCCCTTCAATTTGTGCGATGATCCATTTGGCCAGGGCAAACTTGGCGTGTTTGCCTTTCGCCACATTTGGATGCGCTTTAGCTAGATTAATAATATCCATAACTTTGCGGCTCCCTTGCCTGATGTAATTTCGCATGGCGGCTCAGAAACGTTTCAAAAGCTAGTTGCCATAAATCAGTCTGCCAATTGTTCAAGCCATAGGGCATACATTTGACTGACCCATAATTTTTCGCTTGATGCAAAGCATCAGAAAGGATGTCCTGATCCGTGTAGTGCACACTATGAGATGTGCTGTTACCATACTTTTCTTGTGCCACGTTTGTCTCCTAAACTTGTACTGGGCGAAAACTTTGGAGACGCTCCCAAATGCTCTTTTTTGAGCTGTTCTTATAAAAGTGACCCGGGGCCTTTATTTTTTTATTCCCGGGATCACACACTCTCTTTGGTCATTTACACAAATTCTCTTTGCCTCTTTTCCTCGAGGTGTTGTTTCATTTCTTTGAAATGAAAGTGCAAAACAGGATTGAACTTTTGAAAAAATGTGTCATTGACCTGTTCATCAAAACTTTTGATCAAATCATCGATATGGCGTTGCTGCGCTTGTTTTTGCTTTACTGCCTCTTTTTCTTTAATCATTTTCCAACCAATCTGCATTGCTCTGCTCGCTCCGTAGTCTTTTCTAAATAATTTTGCTATGCGATTGACCTCTCGCATACGCTCCTTCATTTTCTGTCGTTTCGTCATCACCAGTCTCCATATTGACAATATTACAATTAATCCATAAAGTATTAATAATAATATTGTCAATACAAAAAGGATTAATTAGATTTTTTATTTTAGGATTGTGAAGAAAGTGTGAGGAAATCTTGAGCCTTGCTATTTGAAAGAATCCCAAGGGAGATTCTTGAACTCTCAATTTTGAAATCTCTAAAAATTGATTCGAATAGTCCCACCCAGCTATCTGATGCTATGGAATTACCCATCAAAATGCTGAATTTGTAATTTTCAACTTAGTCCGAAATTCGATTAAATATTGGAACCGCTTGAGCTAGTATATCGAAACAATACAATGCAGAAATCAGTGCTCCTGCGGAACTACCTTGTATGTTGGAAGCTACACTTTCCTTGGTATCAATTGCTTCTAGGAAGCCTGCATATGCGAAGCCCCTAGCACCACCACCCAAACAACAAAGTTGTAACAATTCCTGATCCCCTGTAATATACGACAATATTTTGTGGAGTATCAAATGGATGACATTCGCAACACTATAAAGAAATATATTTCCATCATTGGGGGATATACGGCCATTTTGTCGTTGGCCGTGCTGTTGATTTTACTCATATTGGCGATAATTGGTAGGTTGTTGCCTGAGCGCTTTAATGCTTTTGCACTTTTCATATTTGCAGACGATGTATTTCAGGTCGAAAATTTCATATTAGTTTTTGTAACAATTTTTTTGGCCGGAACTATTTCGATAATTGGTTCATCTGAAAAATTGATCACTGAATTCAGAGATAAGATAAAAATAATTGAGCAAACCCTAGGAAAAGTTGTTCCATTAGATAACATTGCTCAGGTGTACCCTGAAATTCAGAAAAGTGTAATTGAATACAATAACTTGTATGGCAATTCGTTTCATGAAGAAAAATTGATAACGGTGGTCGCGTTATCAGGAAGAACAAATGCGGAAAACTTTATCCCGTGGCACAAGGATCAAAGTTTGTTAGATGGATGGAAGATAGTCATTTATGTACCTGATGATTTGGCAATGAAACCCAGTTATATTCCAAGTATTTGGCCGCAAACAAGACGTGACGCCATTCGCCAATTGAAGGAAGAAATAGACCCATCAAAGACGGTTATCGAAATTAAAGAAACCGATCATGTACCGTTCATTCACGGGTTTAAACTTGGAAAGAGCCGTCCAGCATATTGGGTATCATTTCTGCGTTGGCGAGATGTTTCGCAAGAATTTAGATCCGATGCAATGGATCCATACGAAATAGCTATGCCAAACAGTAAGTCTATTCCCTCAGAAATCAGGAGACAAATGTTTGAAGTTTGGCTAAAGAAAATTTCAATGTGAAAAATACACTCAAATGAGTGCAATTAAGTAACGTGATTTTAGGCCTTAAGGTTTTTCCTTCCTTGTAATAAATCACTTTTTAATCTTGCCTCGAGAAAAGACCAAGTAATTATAGCTAAATATCTCTATAGCTTGATATAACTATACCTTTTACCTGAGGTTCAAAATCAAGCTTAGTATCCTCTAGAGAAATTATTGAATTTTTCCCAGTATTTGAATTGGTTACCAACTTATCAGGCCATATATATTGGCGCAGCACAGTTTCAGCTGATATATGTTCCTTGCTATAAAACTGAACTACGACTACTTTTCCAGAAAATTCTCTCGCTTGTGCCGTTTGAGCGTTGATTTCTTCGCTTTTCCTAGCATCATAGTCGTAGAGTATGATGTCATCGCGATATATGCCTATTGAATTAAGTAGATCTGTTTTCACTTTCAAAGTTGATGTCCACTCCTCATTTTGAAGAATTTTTGACAAAAAACTATTGTCTGGAGGTGTGTACTCGACAGCTTCTTCTTGAAAGCCATAATTAGCATTTACTAAATCATTGGGTTCACCATATCTAAGCCAACGCTCTGAAACATCAAGTACTGCTGCAAGTTGTGCCATTACATTCCCTCTTGGGTTCAAAACGCGACCTTCGAGGTATTTGTGAATGCGATCTATTTCAATTGACGAACGTTGAGCAAGCTCTGCTGGCTTGCAACCTTTTTCTTCAAGCTTATCGCTTAATCTTTCAAACCACTGTTTTTGCGCAGTCAAATTGGCCCTATTATTATCTGCATGAGGATTGGGTTTTTGATCTCCCTCCCATTTGGGAGCATTTTTTCCTAGCAGAAGCCATTCTGTGGATACTCTAAATGCCCTAGCATATTTATCTGCATCTGAAGAGCTAAAATTCCTAGTTCCATTTTCATGGTGGCCATAAGTTGGCTTTGGCCAATTAAAATTTTCAGCAGCGCTTCTGCCACTACTGTAACCCGCATGGATACGAGCTTTTCTTAGTCTTTCATTTGGCATCATTGCAAATAATCTTCTCTAGATAGAATCTTTTATCCGCATCGTATCGATAAAATTTATCCATTTGGGATTGACATTTATTGATCCATTTTGTATTGATGGCTCATGAAAGATGGCGATAAAGTTGAAATAAAATGCTGGGCTGACTTGATTGGTCTTTGGGGTATTCATGAATTTGCTGAAGCGATTGGCCGGTCATATGTAAGTGCTCAAAAAATGAGATTTCATAACCGCGTGCCTGATCAATATTGGGACATGGTTATTGAAAAAGCTAAAATTGCTGGGTTCTCTTTCGTGACAAGAGATTTTGTTTGGGAAGTTTTAAAAAAGAATAAAGGCAGAGACTTTATCAAAAATCGTAATGAAAAAGGTGAGAAAGAGATTGAAAAAATAAATACTAGCTGCGCAGCTTAAGCCACAACACGACCCTTTTTCGTAGGCCGGACTTTTTGATCTAGCATCACGTTGTCACCACCAAATATGACCCACAGTGGTGTTTAAGTCCGGTCTTCGCAAGTGGGTCTCTGCAGGCAAGACACTCTGGGTTTATTGGCAATCCAGAACAAAGCAACACAAGAGCCTGTATTGTTTTTTGTGGTGCATGCCAAAACCAGCCCGCCCCATGTGAGAGATAAAGATATCAATCACATGGGGATTTTTATCTTGATGCTTTGAGTTTCACAATGAGTGTTCTGCGTTTTCGATTAATAAATTGGATTTTATATAATGGCCTATGCGTCATCAAAATATACGCAACACGATATTTCTGCAATCAAGGCTAGCATTCCGCTATTGAATGTGGTTCAAGAGGCTGGCGTTGAGCTTAAAAAACAGGGGCGCGAATGGATTGGCTTGAGCCCTTTCAAATATGAAAATACCCCTAGTTTTTTTGTTGATCCTCAAAAAGGTGTTTTTAAATGCTTTGCATCTGGCGAAGGTGGAGATGTGATTCGCTTTGTGCAGTTGTTTGAGAATTGTGATTTTTCAACTGCTCTAACTCGCCTCAAAGAACGGGCCGGCCTTTTTACGTCTGAAGCAAAAGCACAAGCTGTCAAGCGTTTCGAGCAACAAAAAAAGACTTCGGAACTGGCAGAACAAAAACGAAAACAACGCAATATCTGCCGGGCGCAAGAGATTTGGGCATCCGCAAATTCTGCTGAACACACCCCGGTTGAGACGTATTTGTTGAGCCGTGGCATCAACTTGGATGTGCTGCAAAATGTTTATGGTTGGCGCGTCCCGCGTTATCTAAGATACTTGGAATTACCAATTGAGGATCTGGGGCATGTGCCTTCTATGGTTGGTGTGCTTACAAAATCTTTTTCTGGAAACGTTGAAGGTGTGCACCGCACCTATTTGACACGCAATGGCACGCACAAGGCCTCTATTCCAACTCCAAAAATGACGTTAGGGTCTGTTTGGGGAAGCTTGGGATGGCTTTACACGCCACATGATCATAAATCAGGCGATAAGAAGAACGCTCAGACCTCCCCTACCCCAGATACTTTGATATTAGGGGAAGGATACGAAACCACACTTTCTGTAATGTCAGTTTTGGCGCGCCATGGCAAAAAGGTTTATGCGGCATCTGCGATTTCACTAAATAATTTGGCTGGGGCTGGATTGGGTAAAGGGGATAGGCATCCCCATATCGAGGAAAAACGTTTGCCATCGACCCGGCCAGATCCTGCACGGCCAGGCATTATGCTGACGCCTTCCAGCTTTGAGAACACAGTCAAACATATTCTTATTTTGCAAGATGCGGATGGCAAGGATGCACTTGCCACAGATGCTTTTGTACGCCGGGCTGCGGGTAAATTTAAGAACGCTGGCTTTCAGGTAAGAGTTGCCATGCCAGAACTTGGTAAAGATTTCAATGACATGGTTGGAGAGGCTGCATGAAACGCACTATCTCCAAAAAGCAGCATACCTTTTGGAATTGGCTGAAACGGCATTGTGTTGACTGGCCAGGCTATGGATTGGTGTGTGCTTTTTGGGGCGTATCTGCTGCTATTAATCTTCAAGTTGCTTATGCCTCTGGGGGTGATTCCTTTGTTGCTTGGACTATGGTTGTTTTGGCTTTTGCCGGGCAAGCCTTTATTGCGCTTGGGCCGGTCTATACGCTAGGCCGGGGAAAAATTATTGCATCTATTCTCGCTTTACCTTTGTGGCTGGTGTGTGTGCTCTATTCTTGGAATGCAGCTTTGACATTTTTTGATAGCAATTTGGCTGATGCCAAGGCCCGCAAAACTGTTGCTCAACAAAGCTTCCAAGATGTGAGGTCTGATCTTAAAAAAGCACGCCATGAGCGTGAACAGATTGAAACGGAACGGTCAGTCTCCTTAATTACAACAGAAATTGCAGCTATTTTAAACAAGCCAGGACGATATGGCAAAACCCTTGGAGAGCGCACAGCAAAATGTACTGGTTCTACACATCGCGCCCCGAAAGATTGCAGTTTGGTCAATTCCTTACGCATTGAACTCAAGAGTGCGCAAAATCGCGATGACTTGAATGCCCAAATTATCAGCCTTACCAAAAAGCTTGCAAACACTAAAGCTGTTGGACAAACACGCTCTCAATATTTTTTATCGCCATTGCTGGCACATATCCATCTAATCACAGGGATAGAGATCCGGACCCCAGATGATTTACGGATCTTGATGCTCTTGCTTATAGCAGAGATTGGAGCAGCATTTTGTCCGATGATTATGAGCTTGGCCAAGAGGCGTAAAGAGGTCAGGCAAGAGCATTCTGAAATTCTGTATAAACAGCCAGAGGATAGCAAAACATCAAGATTAAAACCCTCTTATCTTTCCTCTATCGCTTTGTCTGACCCCAAAGCGCATAAATTCTCTGAATGGTTTGGCCAGCGTATTGACCTGAGTGTCAATGGATATATTTCTGCATCAGACTTATATGCTGATTTTGTTGGCTTTTTGGGTGGTGAAGATGCTGCAAAGCAAGCTGGCATAAATATTCAAAACTTTGGCCGTTGGCTGACACAAGACCTTGGTTTGGATAAAACCAAGAGGGGTAAAAGTTGCAAGATACATTATCTTGGGATCCGTATGCGATCCTCTAAGCATCCTCTTGCCCTCACTCCGGCATCGTCTTGTTTGCTGTCTTCTTTGTCTGGCCAAAGGTCTATGTCTCATGGAGTTGCTCTATAATGACAGAAACAACAAACCTATATTCTCATATTTATCTGCATATGCCAGAGGAAATCAAACAAGGTGGGTATGCGCCTTGGGCTGAGCAATGCCGGAAAGAAGCAACGTTAAGTGAGGATCGCGTTTTTAAATCAAATGTTGAACTTACGTTAGAGGTCTCAACACGGTTTGAAGGGTGTTTGCTGACTTTGGGATTGTGGGTGGAGAAGTGGCTTCGGGATTGTAATGTTTTGTCTAAACAATCCCGCATATTGGCTGTGCAAATAGAACATACGCAAAACTGCTCTGATATCTCAGTGATCATATTTAATATCGATCATCTTAATGAAACCAAGGATGCAGCATGATGGTTGGACTTTCTGAAAATACCATGCATGCTTATTCTGAGCGTGGTAATGATTTAAATCAGACGCCCGATTGTGCCACTGAAGCTTTGATTAAAGCCGAACAGTTGCCAGATAAAATATGGGAGCCAGCTTGCGGTCCAGGGGCAATTGCCCGTGTTTTGAAGCGCTATGGTCATACAGTCTTTTGTTCTGATTTGATTGACTATGGTTATGATGATGCCCTCGGCGGACGTGATTTTCTATTTGAGTTTGATCCCCCAGATGTGGATGCCATTGTGACCAATCCTCCATTTAAGATGGCAAATGATTTTGTCCGTCATGCAATACGGTTGGTACCCCGTGTCTATATGCTGTTGCGATTGTCTTATCTCGAAGGTGTTCGCCGAAGTGATATTTTAGATTCAGGACAATTGGCGCGTGTCTATGTGTTCCGGGATAGGTTGCCGATGATGCACCGAGAAGGATATGAAGGACCAAAGGTAGAAAAAAGCCGTGTTCCGTTTGCTTGGTTTGTTTGGGACAACGATTATGCAGGTCCTACATTCGTCCATAGAATTTCAGCAGATGCTCCTGAAGTGAAGCGGCACCGTAAATCTAAACCAAAATGTGTAAAACAAATAGATTTTAAGGACATGCTATTACGGGAGGTTGTATGATAAACAAAGCAATACTAGTTGGTCACTTAGGGAGTGATCCTGAGGTTAGTGAGACAGATAGTGGACATGCTTATGCGCGTTTTTCTCTTGCGACATCAGAAGCTTGGAAAGACAAGCAGTCTGGAGAAAGGCGGGAGCGTACAGAATGGCACAGAGTTGTTTGCTGGGGCGATTCGCTACGCAAGATTTGTCATGACTATTTGAAAAAGGGATCAAAGGTATTCGTACAGGGTAAGATTTGCACCCGGTCCTATGAAAAAGATGGTGTCAAACGCTATGCCACTGAGATTGTTATTCAAGGGCCGATGTCTATGCTGAAATTGCTTGATAGACGGGACGGTTCGGGTGTTCCGGCACCGCATCCAGATGATTATGGATCTGGCGACAGTTATAGCAGTAATCAAAATGTAAGTTCTGAAATGGGTATGTTTTAAAGCAAAAGCCCCATGAATTCGCAGTTCATAGGGCTTTGTATTTTGTAGCATGTCAGCTGGCCGATCAATTTAGCCGTTGAGAAAACCAGCTGTTTCAATTTTGGTCCAACATATGGACTGTGCAATATGAGGAACGCATTGTTCCTTCCAAAGCATATAACATGTGTTGCGGCCCTGTGCAAGAGGTGGGGATAAAATGATACGCAACACAACTGTGGAAACTGATGCATTAGATCCAATATTAGCAGCTATAGAGCGTGCTGAAGAGGTGCCCGCGCCTGCAGATGACGAGCAATTGGCGCTGGAGAGACGCAATGACTATGGCAACGCCCGCCGTTTAATAACCAGATTTGGATATGATCTCATTTTTGTTGAACAACTCGGTTGGCAGGTTTGGGATGGCAAGCGTTGGCGCACTGAAGATGGTGAAGCCCAAGCACTGATTCGCGCTCATCAAACGGCAGAAGCTATTTTTGACGAAGCATCCACTCTTAAAGATTTTGATGATCCAGAACCTGAGGATGAGGAAGAACACGAAGCCTGGCTGCGCAAAAAGACCTTTATGGAAGAGCAGAAAAAGAAGCTCTATGGTTGGGCTCTGAGCTCTGGCAACAAAGCCAAATGCGAGGCTATGATCACCACAGCTGCTCCGTATTTGCTCAAGAAACATGATGACTTTGATCTTCAACCCTGGGCATTTAATGTGCCAAATGGCACTTTGCGTCTTGATGAGGGTGTCCGTCTCTATCCTCATGCAAGAGGGGATTACATTACCAAATGCGCAGCTGTTGATTATGATACCAATGCTGATGCCCCAAAATGGCGTGAGTTTGTCAATCAGGTTCTTCCGGAACAAGAAGTTGCTCTGTTCACACAGAAATGGTTAGGGTATTGTTTAACGGGTGATATTTCTGAACAAAAAGTCGTTCAATTTGAAGGGCAAGGCGCAAATGGCAAATCCACATTGCTTGAAGTCGTTGCCCGCGTTCTTGGGGATTACTCCGTCACCACGCCAATAGAAACGTTCTTACACCAAGACCGAAAGAATGGCTCTGGCCCTTCACCTGATATCGCCAGGTTGCCCGGGGCACGTTTGGTAAGAGCCTCAGAGCCGGAGCCTGGATCACGTCTGTCTGAAAGTCAGATTAAGCAATTTACGGGTGGTGAAAAGATTACAGCTAGAAAACTGCAGCGTGACTTCTTTGAATTTAGTCCGCAAGGCAAATTGACCCTATCGGTGAATATTCGTCCTGTTTTGGTTGGAAAAGACCATGGCATCAGACGGCGCATACTTGTGGTGCCATTTAGACAAACCTTCACCTCTGGTAAAGGCACTAAGGTGGGGCATGGGCGTACACTGGTTGATGAGCTTTGTCTGGAGGGCCCTGGAATTTTGAATTGGCTGCTTGATGGGTTCCGCATGTGGTGGGAGGATGGTCTGGGCGTGCCTGAAGATATTAAGGCAGCGACCACAGCTTACTTTAGTGAGATGGATCCTATTGGGTCATTTGTTTTGGAGGCTTGTGAGAAGTCAGAAGACCCCAATGATAAAGAAGCAGCTGCTGATTTGTTTAGTGCTTACAAACGTTGGTGCAAGGACAACAATGAAGATGAGAAAAGCCAAACGGCGTTTGGGCGAAGAATGAGTGATTTGGGGATCAAAGTGCGTCGCTCGAATAGCGTAAGTTATAGAACGTGTGTTCGTCTGCGGCCAGAGTGGCGGCAAGATAACGAAAATTTCGAGGAGCCATCTCATGTATTCTAATATTGGATCTAGTGTCACAATAAAAGAATTACGCGTTCGCTGCCGCCAAATAGAATTGAAATCTATCAGTGTATGGTTGAGTGCGGGTTGCTTTGAACCCGCACTGAAAAAGTGCGAGTTACTAGAAACCCGCACTCAACCCGCACTTGTACAAAAATATGATTTTTTTTCAGTGTCTTGCACTGTCTTGTTTTCACATTTTCAGTGCGAGTTACTCATTTTTTTAATGCATTGAAATAGTTCACAAAAACCTTTTTTGAGTGCGGGTTGACATAGTTCACCCCTACTTCATGTGTATGCACACACACACACGTTATATTATG
>JBCCCO010000014.1:0-38224 GCA_039033475.1 Pseudomonadota bacterium
CAATAACTTCAACGCCCTCGTCGATGACGAAACAGTCGTCAACGGCCTCGAATATGTCGTAACTCCCCTGCTCGCAGAAGTGTACAAAGGCGGAGACACAAGAGGACAGGGTATTGTCGATACGTATTTGCAAGAAAATGTAGGAGATGGTGAGTTGTATCTGGTCAGCCAGGGCGACCCCGAAGGTGACTTGATGCCTGCCATTGTCGACCGCATCATTGCAGGTCCCACAACCACAACCACGTCCCCGGATGATGAACAACGGAGGTTAACTCCAAATCCGCTGCCAGCAGACTTCGGAATTATTGATGATGGTGTCGCACTGGGTGGGGACTATAAAACCCCTCTTTCCGTCCCGTATAAAACACAGAACGATAATGGCGAACATGAAACTCGTTGGGGACAAGAATATGGTAAAGTCACAACTGATGGCCGTAACGTTGCAATGGTTATTGTAAGCGACGAGGACAATTATGATGAAGGGTTTATAGCTATTACAGAAAGGAATGTTAATGGTAAAAATCAGACTGTGGCTGTTGATCCTGACGATGATTTCAAACCATTTATTCATGAAACTGATGAGGGAGACCGCTATGTGATGAGCCTGCAAAAAACAGAGGCATTTAAAGGTGTCATACACTACTATCGTATGCCAATTAAAGTTAACCAAATCCCATTATCAGATAGCGGTACAACGGATGATATTTTTGAGACCTCTCTCGACATTCAAGCACTGTTTGAAGAGCAAGGAAAAACCTTCGATAGCTTTACAGCACTAAAAGAACTTGATCAGTTTCCTAAACTCAAAATACCACCTGGACCATCCATTCCATTGAATGATGGCAATGCCGTAAAAGTGGTTCACCCGAACTTCCGTAAACTCAATAGAATTCCTAAAAAAGTGAAATTCCCTTCTGATAAAATACCGCCTGACCCAACAAAAGCAATCAGAGAAATTTTAGGTGACGTAATAAAGTCTGGTGGTGTTAACAATGCATCTAATGTGCAAATTCAAGATTTGTATATGTTAGTTGCTAATTTGGATTGGGCTTATAAAGGAGCAAAAGGAGAGATCAGGCCAAGCACCCAACTAACAACAGATGAAAAAGTATTAGCTCTTGATATTATTACACGTAATGATCATGATATGGATGATATAAATAATTTAGATAGACAAGTAAAATGGAATCTTAGTGTATCTGACAAAAATGCTAGAGTGTTGCCTTCCAGCATAGAAGGATTAGTCGGTGAAAAAATTAAAAATATTACCGAATATATTGATCAAGATATCTATCTAACAGGGGGTCTCAAAGACGGTGCTACCATTTTAGGTTCTCTAGATAATTGGAAAAATCTTAATCTTAATGAGAGAGCAAAAGTTGTAAGAAAATTAGTGAATCATATTACAAATGGATTAGGTATGCCCGAACTTGGAGAGGGCATTTTGTTCACTGAGCTCAAGGGGCGAGGCGGTGTAGATTTCTTACCTCGGAGTTCAACAAGAACATCGCCGGATGCGATATTCATAGATAATTCTTTTCTTATGTCGGCATCTTATCCCGAAATAATAGATAATCTTGGGCGCGAACTTGCTATATATTGGATGGTAGCAGCAAAACCAGATAATATCCCCTGGGCTATAAGGAAATACAATGCTTTAAGCTTTAAAAATAGGGCCAGTTATAATCTAGATTTTGCAAAAAATGATCTCTTTTACAAATGGCCAACTAATATTATCAGTATATATATTGGCAGTCAACTTGGTCGTCATTTTGCTGAGAAGAGCGAGATGTACCATAATGTGAATCCTGAAACAAGGCAGGTGCTTTATGGTGCGCCTTTGCTGACGAGTGAAAAATCTAAGTTTGATTTGCTTACTGCTCCAGTTTCAGATTCTAATCCCAGGTCTTTAAATCCTTTTATTACAATGAAACAGCAAATTTTTTCTACTAACGGGTACTACACCGCTCGCTTTTTTGTTCAGGATGATGAAATTCATTTTGGCGTGATGACAAACCCTCTTTACAAGGATAAAAGTAGAGCGGGAGAAGATACGTCTAAATCTGGCACTGTGGTATGGTCTAAGCCAGTGTGGGATTTACAAGATGGGCCTGTAAAAGATATTGAGTTGAAAACCGATCCAGTTGATGGACATTTAATTGCGTACATAGCAGCCAAGAATCCAACAAAAGATAAGGTGGTAGACATTTTCAATTATGACCCAGGCCAAATTAAAATACTTGAGCAAGCAAAAAACAATTCCACGTTAAATTCTAATCGACTTACATTAACAGATAATGGAGAACTTGAGCAACAAGTTAAGCTGACTGCAACAGAAACTCCTGAGGTTGCTTTTAAAACAGAAAATCAAAATGAGAATTTTCCATATAACCTGATCGATATAGGCGATACTCTTCACATGGGGGACAGCATGGACGCTGACAGTTTCCTAGAATCTGAAAATGGTGACTATATTTTAGGGTTTGATGGATACCCAGGAGATGATAGAAGCAATGCTTATAAAATTCTTGAGGTTATGGAATACAACGGAAACCTGCTTTATCATCGCGCAGATACTATTGCTGAGGTCAACCCAGATGATAATGCGGGTAAATTGGGAACTTTGGTATTTGATAAGTATGGGTTGTCTCTCTATGAAAATAATACTGTGACACATATACTGCCAATTCCAGCTTCGAAAGCAATTCAGGAGGATGAAACAGATGTTCAACTGACTCTGGAAGATAATGGCAGTCTTATCGTTTATGTGAATAAAGGGAAAGATAATGAGCGCTCTTTCAAGCTTCGTTGAGATTATGCAGCGCCATGGTTGTAGGATAGATTGCAGGGACTTGGCCATTTGTTCATAGTCAATTCAAAATGTCTCATTAATTTTTAAACTGGTTGAAAAACACCCTACCTATCTTTAACCCAAAGCAACAACACAAAGCCAAGCGTTAAAAAAACAAGAACCATAGAAATGCCGATTTGCTGGCTGGAAGACAGATAGGTCACAGTGCCAATCACAAAGGGAGATAAAAACGAGGTTACTTTTCCGGAAAAAGCAAACAGCCCAAAGAATTCCGTCATTTGATCTTTGGGCGCCAGCCGCACCAACAGCGACCGGCTTGAAGCATAGATCGGTCCAAAAACCAACCCTACCAAGATTGCAAAAGCCAAATACAGTTGCTCCCCAGGAGAGGAAAATAAACCAGAGCCCACCTCTTTTGCAGGTATATCAAAAACAAAAAAGATATGGTTTTTATCAATAGAAATGATGCCAATCACAGCAAGAGTAAGGCCGCAAAGTGTGATCAATAAAACCCGCCTTGGCCCGATGGCATCGTCAAACCGTCCGCCTATGAAAGCACCGATAGCCCCAAAAATCGCTAGGATAATGCCAAACAAACCTTGTTCAATAGACCCCCAGGCAAAAATAGTGGTGGCATAAATCGCGCCAAATGCAAACACAGAGGTCAGCCCATCAATATAAAACAGCCTTGCGAAAAAAAATATAGTGATATTGCGATGGTCCCGCCAAAGGTTTTGCAACGTGCCTTTAAGCATGGCAAGCCCCTCAGAGGCAGCCTTAAAAAGCGGTTTACGCGGGCCTGTAAGGTCAGGCGTAAACAAAAATAGCGGTAGGCCAAATATCAGATACCAAAGGGCTGAGAATGGCCCAACCAGTCGGTCAGCTTCCCGCATTAGCAAATCAAGGGAAAAAATAGGCTCAATTGACAGTAAGGTCATGCCCGTTTTTGGGTCTGGAATAATTAATCCCAACATGATGAGCAGACTCATCACACCTCCCAAATACCCAATCGCAAATCCGGTTCCGCTTAAGCGCCCTACTTGGTTTTCTGGCACTAGATAAGCCATCATGGCATTGGTAAAAACAATAGAGCACTCTGCACAAATGTAAGAGATAATAAAAGCAATGCAGAGCAGCATAATCAGTGACGAACTACTGTCTGGGGCGGCAAACCATAGCGCAGTCATCGCAATCATTTGGAGCACAAAGAAGGCAAAAATCCAAGGTTTTCGGCGCCCTGAAACATCAGCGACGGAGGCCAAAATAGGACTGAGAATGGCAACGCAAAGCCCGGCGATAGAAAGGCTATATCCCCATATGGTTTGGCCCGCAACCTCGTTACCAACCACAACATTTACAAAATAAGGAGCAAACAAAAACGTTGTAATCAGGGTATAAAAAGGCTGCGCGGCCCAATCAAACAAGATCCAGCTGGGAACAGCAAACGGGCCTATTTTATGTGTTTGTGGGTGTGCATTTTTATCAGAGGGGGATGAGGCTTCCATATTAGTGGCATAAATCCTGAAGTTGAGAGACACCCACGGTAAGTTTGGCAAGGGTAAAATCGCCTGCGTCTAAAATTTCCTTTAAATTATGTTTGATGCGCTCTGAAGTTTTTGCATGATCGTCAAGCCACTTTTCAAACCTTTCATTTTCATTTGCAATGGCGCCATCTTGATAGTTTTGCAGGATATGCTGGGTAATGTTTTTCCGAATTGTGGCCACATCTGCAACAGCGGTGTTAATCGCAATGCGTTCAAAATGGTCTTTGGCATCAAGAGAATATGCCTTCTCAATGAGAGTAAAGATTTCAAAATGTTTGCTTAAAGCACCATAAATTTGTGCTGCATTTTCAACTTTATCATTTATGCGCTCGGCGACAAGAATAATATCAGGAACATCTGCCAGCTTCCTAAGGCCAATGATGTGGTTTGCTAAGGAATTAGGCACACCCCCAATTTCAAAATTGAGTTGTTTTTTCTCAAGATTTTCTATGAGCTTACTGTCGAGTACGACATCACTCACATTTTCAAAATCTTTTAAACCTTGACGGTAAAGACGAATAATATCAGAAAGCTCTGTGGTCAAATCAACATTGCGCAACAACCAAACCGTTTGCTGTCGCAGCAGTTTTTGAACTAAAGAATATAATTCTAGCTGCAAAGAGCCTGAAACTTTATTATCTAAGCTATCAATTTCATCAAAAATAGCTTCCATATCAAAAATCGCGCGAGCCGCAATAAAAGCATACGAGATACTTTCGATCGGATATCCGGTTTCTTCTACCAAACGGATACTCATTGTAGAGCCACCGCGATTAATAATGGCATTGGTCAATTGGGTCGCAATAATTTCCCGGCGCAAGGCATGATTTTGAATAAACTTCGGGAACTTTTCATTGAGTAGTGCAGGGAAATAAGCTTTTAATTCTCCCTCCAAAAAATCATCATCCGGAATCGTACTTTTGATGAGCTTATCAAATAAATCAAGCTTCGCATAAGCCAGTAAGACGGCAAGTTCTGGGCGAGTAAGAGGCTGCGATTGTTTATACCGTTCAGAAAGTTCTGCATCGGTGGGCAACACTTCCAGGTCCCTATCTAAAAGTTCATCGCGTTCCAGTTCACGAATAAGCCTTTGCTGATAGCTCATATCAGCAATGCCATGACGTTCCCCAAGACTGATTGTTAAACTTTGCAGATAGTTATTGCGCAGGCACTTGGCTGCAACGTGTTGCGTCATTTCAACCAATAAGTCATTTCGTGCATCTTTGGTTATCAGCCCCTCTTTCATGGCTGCACCAAGAGCAATTTTTATATTGACTTCAAGGTCGGAAGAGTTCACTCCTGCGGAGTTATCAATAGCATCAGAATTCACCCGGCCACCACTAAGAGCAAATTGTATACGTGCGGCTTGGGTCATGCCTAGGTTTGCACCCTCACCAATAGCTTGGGTTTTCAGATTTGAAGCTGTGATCCGAATAGCATCATTCGCCCGGTCACCAACATCTTCATTGCGTTCATTATCGGCTCGAATATAGGTGCCAATACCTCCAAACCACAGTAGATCCGTTTCGGATTGCAGTAAGGCATGAATCAGCTCATTTGGCGTAACGTGTGCTTTTTGTATCCCTGTTAGGGTTTGTATTTCTTCGGAAAGTGCAATGGATTTTGCTTTCCGGCTAAAGACACCGCCACCAGAGCTAATAAGAGAAGGGGTGTAATCTTGCCAACTTGATCGGGCCATATCAAACAGCCTTTTGCGTTCTTGCCAGCTTGTATCAGGGTTTGGATGGGGATCTATAAAAATATCACGGTGATCAAATGCTGCAATAAGTTGAGTTGTTTTCGAAAGCAGCATTCCGTTGCCAAAAACATCACCGGACATGTCACCAACGCCAATCACCCGAAAAGTTTCAGATTGTATATCTTTATCCAATTCGCGAAAATGACGCTTTACGGATTCCCAGGCTCCCCTTGCCGTGATGGCCATCTTTTTATGATCATATCCGGCAGATCCGCCAGAAGCAAAAGCATCATCCATCCAAAAGTTATAACTTTGCGAAATTTCATTGGCATAGTCAGAAAAAGCCGCTGTTCCTTTATCCGCAGCAACAACAAGATAGGGATCATCGTCATCATGACAAATAATATCTTTGGGTTTGAGAATAGCATCGCCATCAACATTATCGGTCAGACTGAGCAAGCTTGAAATAAAAGTTTTGTAACACGCGACACCTTCCGCCATATACTCTTCCCGAGTTGTTGTTTGCGAAAGGTTCTTGGGGAAAAAACCACCCTTCGCCCCCGTAGGAACAATAACGACATTTTTTACTTGTTGGGCTTTGGCAAGGCCAAGCACTTCAGTGCGGAAATCCTGACGGCGGTCAGACCACCTAAGGCCGCCTCTAGCAATTTTACCGCCGCGCAAGTGGATACCCTCAACACGTGGTGAGTAGACAAAAATTTCGGCAAATGGTTTGGGCTCTGGCATGGTTTCAATAGCGTTGCTATCAAATTTGAAACTCATTGTTGTTGGCCGCTCAGCCGCACTTGATGTTTTGCCAACGTAAAAATTGGTGCGCAAAATAGAAGTTGTAAGGTTCAAAAAATGGCGCAATATTCTATCTTCATCAAGGCTTGCAATACTGCTTAAATCCGCATCGGCACTTGCAATCAAATTCGAAGTGGAATTTTGTCTCTCCTGATAAGTCAACTTAAGGTCCGGGTCATTACGAGCGCGGAAAATAGACAAAATTGTATTGGAAATTTGCCCGTGCTTTGCCAGGGTTTCAGCAACATATGTTTTGGTAAATGGAACGCCAAGCTGACGCAAATAAGCTGCCAAAGCTCTCAATG
This sequence comes from Pseudomonadota bacterium, assembly GCA_039033475.1. Taxonomy (GTDB): domain Bacteria; phylum Pseudomonadota; class Alphaproteobacteria; order Rhizobiales; family CBDHHC01; genus JBCCCO01. The sequence goes on from JBCCCO010000014.1 coordinate 7,168, forward strand.
CAGCAACTTCTCTCCAATCAATGCCAAGTTTAAAAATAAGTTGGTTGAACGGGTCATCTTCTGCTTCTTGATACCAGACGGCCATAAAACCTTGTTCTAATCGCTCCTGATGTTCTCGTAATGAAAAGTCTTCCCCATCTTTTGCCGAGAGCATCATGTCATGGAGATTGATAGAGTTATTTTCAGAGGTGCTTTCATCGAAGAGATCTGGTTTGAGCCGGAAAGATCTCTCGTCAATAACTGCAAAACCAAAATTCTCTAAAATAGGAACACGTTTTGAAAGGGGAATAGGTCCATTGAGATGATAAATTGAAACACGGCATTGATTGGCTTTTTCACATTCATAAAAATGAATTGCGATGGGCCTATCTATTGTAAGCATTTCCAAGCGTTTGATATCATTAATGGTTTGCTGGGGCTTATGCGATGCCTCATAGCCAATTGGAAAAGCGGTGCCGTATTTTTCAAATAGAGTGTTTGCCTGTTGGTTCCCATACTGCACAATAAGTTCGTATTTAAGTTTATCTTGCCAGGATCTCAGTAATTGAATGATATTTTTTTCAAGCTCAGCATTAGAACACTCTGGCGTGTCGCCTCCGTTGCGGCCAATAATAAAATGAATGCGAACAAGTGTACTTTCTGGAAAAAAAGGTGTGAAGGCTGACACATCCCCGTCTAATGCATCGGCAAGATATTGACCAATAATTTTACGTGTATCCGTTGAATAATTATCTCTTGGAACAAAAACAAGAACTGAGACAAAACGGTGAAATTCATCGACTCTGGTGAAGACGGCTAATCTGGGTTGTAGATCAAGATTATGGATGCCCAAGGCAATATCGTAAAGCAAATCAGCATTGATTTGGAAAAGTTCATCTCTCGGAAATGTACTCAGAACATTTAAGATTGCCTTTGAGCTATGGCTTCTAGGAGACTGACCATAGCGTTTGATAACAGTTTCTACTTTGTTGCGTAAGAAAGGAATGCGATTTGGGATTTGTGTATAAGCGCTTGATGTGAAAAGTCCGACAATACGAAGTTCTCCGCAAATTTGTACGTTTTCGTCAAAAATTTTCACACCGATGTAGTCCATGTGGGCACGCCTGTGAACAAGTGAGCGTTTATTTGCTTTGGTAATGATAAGCGGGTCAGATGAGAAAAAGAAATCTCTGATTTCTTCTGGAAGATGAACCTCTTGATCTTTGCGACGCAAAACACGAATGTCTTTATCTCTTAAAATGCCTAAACCAGAGTCTTCAGCTGGCAGCAAATCACTTTCATGCGCGTTATCAACAAAATCATATTGACGAATACCAAGGAATGTAAAATTCTCATTCAGCAGCCAATTCAGAAAACTGATAGATTCTTCGAGATGTAAAATATTATCTGATGGAGGTAAATTTTCATAAGCCTTAATGGCTTTAAAAACCCTTGTTCGCATGGTTTGCCAATCTGCCACAGACAGACGAACAGCCTCAAGAATAGTAGAAAGTTTCGTAACAAGATCACGTTTATAATCATCACTTAAACCATCAGTGATAATTTGTATAAAGCTTTCTTTGTTAAAATCAGCATCATGTTCAGATGGGGCTTCGGTATCAAAAATGTGGGAGAATTGCCCAGAAACATCTCTTTGAATTTTGAATATAGGATGCCGGATATCCAGGATGTTAAGTTGGCGCTCCTGTATTTCTCCAATGATAGAATCAACCAAAAAAGGCATATCATCATTGAGAATTTCAATAACTGTCAGAGGCATTGGCTCAAGAGCGTGCTCCTCATTGGATTGAATATCATAAGCTCGCACTTTATGGGCATTAACGGGACGTTTTTGCAAAAAATCAAAAGCTTTTGCGATGAGCTGCGTTAGAATGCTAACATCAGTATCGTGAAGAGTGCTTTGGCCGTTGCTGTCAAACACAATTTGGCGCGCTAATATGGAGATATTATCAGCATCATCACTCTGACCTTTCAAAATCTCAGTAATATTTTTTGTAATCTCTGTTTTTTCTTTTGTTTGGACAGACATGAATATCCTCGTTATTTGGATGTGTCAGAGTGGGAGGAAATATTAAATACGGCGCAGTGTAAAACAAAATTTAACTTTATGATCTAAAATTTATTTTTAAGTTTTGCATATATGTGCTTAACGAGCTTTAAAATATGTGAAAAATATATTAAATTTTAATGTGCTTAGTAGAAAATGCCAATAGAAGAATGATACGAAGATGGTAAATTTTGAGTCATCTGATAATAAGCGTGTGTCTGACCGTAGGCGCGCATTATTAGGGGCGCAAATTATTATTGAAAATCGTTCAATAATTGATTGCCAGGTGCGAAATATTTCCGAAAGTGGATGTCAGCTTATTGTTGAAAGCCAGATAGGAGTTCCAGACACATTTTCGCTACGATTGAGCAATAATCAAAAACATGAATGTTCTGTTGCTTGGCGATCACAAAATAAAATCGGTGTGGCATTTCAAGACGCTTGAAGTTTTACAAATTGGGTGCGGCCAATTTTTCAAAAGCCCGTTTCTCTAAGAAAGCCAGTTTTTGCAAGAAAGACAGTGCACAAATGACCAAATTTTTAAACTTAAGATTTGCAATAGTAAGCAGCATTTGTTTATTGGCACTGTTGATACCCCAATATCAGGCCTATGCCCACCCTCATGTCTGGGTGCAAGTGCGCACTGAAATTGTTTACGGTCCCAATGAAACGATTTTGGGGGTGCGCCATAATTGGACGTTTGATGAGCTTTACACCACCTTTGCCTTGCAAGGCATGGATCAAAACGGTGATGGTACGTATGATCAAAAAGAACTCGCCCCTTTACTCAAAGTCAATATCGACTCCTTAAAGGAATTTGGCTATTTCACATTTTCTAAAACTGGTGGAAATCCAATTTCGCATTTAGAACCCCAGCAAGCTGAAATCAAACTTGATAATTTTCTGATTAGCTTATCTTTTTTTCTCCCCTTGGAAAAACCGATAAAAGCTGATGCTGCGGCATACAGTTTTTCAGTTTATGATCCCTCATATTACATCTCATTTACCTTTGAGAATGAAATGCCAATGCAATTGACATCAGCAACACCGAAAGGCTGCCAGACACAACTCATAGCACCGCAAAAGCGCGTTCAGAATTTGATGAACATGAGCGAAAGCGATTTTCAAGCTCTTGGAGTGAATTTTAATTTCGGTGGCCAATTTGCACAAAAAGTTGTATTGCAATGTGCCCTTGGGTAATTTCAGATAAGCTCTATATAAAAAAACAGAGATATTAATATCTTACTCGACATATAAAAAAAGGAGGCATGAAAAATGACACTGAGAATAGGTGATATTGCTCCAGATTTTGAAGCTGATACAACAGAAGGCCCCATAAAGTTCTATGATTGGATGGGCGAAGGGTGGGCCATAATTTTCTCTCACCCTAAAGACTTTACGCCCGTATGTACGACTGAACTTGGTTACATGGCAAAGCTCACCCCAGATTTTGCAAGCAGAAATTGCAAGATTATTGGTCTAAGTGTGGATTCTGTTGAGAGACATAAAGAATGGAAGAATGATATCGCAGAAACACAAGGTCATGCTGTGACCTATCCTATGATTGGGGATCCAGAGCTTAAGGTCTCAAAACTCTACGGTATGCTTCCAGCAGATGCTGGTGAGAGCTCCGAAGGGCGCACACCTATGGATAATCAAACGGTTCGCAACGTGTTTATTGTTGGTCCGGATAAAAAAATCAAGTTGGTATTGTCTTATCCAATGACAACAGGACGCAATTTCGATGAAATCTTGCGGGTGCTTGATTCCATGCAGCTGACGGCGCAACATAAAGTCGCAACCCCAGTGAATTGGAACCAAGGCGATGATGTTATCATCGTCCCTGCGGTAAGTGATGAAGAAGCAAGGCAAAAATATCCCGAAGGTTGGAGCGCACCAAAACCGTACCTACGCGTTGTGGCACAGCCAAAGTGATTATATTGTATAAAAGAGAAATGAGCCGCTGCATTATTACCTGGTGTGATCCGTGCAATAGCATATGGCCTAAGCGGTGAAACATACTCCGTCATCCCGGCGAAAGTTGGAATGACGTTGTGGGACGCTCTAATCCATTGAGAAATATAATATCTAAGCTTTTCAGAATGTGAAGAAAGAGCATAACTTATGTGGGACCAAATCACGGCACTGTTTTCTGGTTTAGGAGCAGATGAAACAGTTGCTTTGCCAAATGACCAACTCCAGGTTGCCGTTGCAGCTTTGTTGATTCATGCCACGTTTGTTGATGGCTATTCCAATGAAACTGAGATGAAACAAGTTCAGCATGTCCTTAAAGAACATTTTCAGCTCTCTTCTGAACAAATGGTGATACTGCTTGCGGAATCGCAAAAACAAGAAAAAGAAGCCGTTGATCTTTATCGTTTCACCCGCGTTTTAAAGCAGCATCTTGATCAAGATGGCAGGCAGTGTATTGTTGAAATGTTATGGGAGATTGTTCTCGCAGATAATGAACTCCATGAATTTGAAAATAACATGGTATGGCGGGTTTCTGAGTTATTAGGTGTTTCAACGCGTGATCGGATTGCGTTGAAAAAGAAAGTTGAATCCAAACAATAAAAAAAGTCCCAGCTGTTATGGATGCAAATCCTCCAAATAATTCCAACATAACTCTGTGCTCAAAATCTTCACACTTGAAAGAGGCAAAGAGTAAAAATAAACCAGTTTTAATTATATTCCACCAAGAAAACTCTGAAGCAGGAGCCGTAGGGCAGTGGTTCAAAAATAACGGATATTCGCTTGATATTAAGCGCCCTCGTTTTGGAGATTTATTGCCAGCATCATTGGAAAATCATTCAGGTGTTGTGGTTTTCGGCGGCCCAATGAGTGCGAACGATAATGAAGAGTATGTCCATCAGGAAATCGACTGGCTTGATATTCCGTTACAACAGAACATGCCCATTTTAGGAATTTGCTTAGGTGCTCAAATGCTGATCAAGCACTTGGGAGGAGAAGTGCGCAAACATGATCAGGGCTATGTTGAGGTGGGCTATTATCCGGTCTCGCCAACCCCGGCAGGAAAAGCTATGCTACCTTGGCCGAGCTACTTTTATCAGTGGCACACAGAAGGTGTGATATTACCCCAAAGTGTAGAGACACTGTTAGAAGCAGAGTATTTTACAACACAAGCCTTCCGCTACAATGATAAGGTTTTGGGGGTACAATTCCATCCAGAAATTACATTAGCCATGATCCACAAATGGACAGTATTAGGTGCGGAAAAATTGGCAATGCCAGGAGCAAAAGAACGTTTAAGCCACTTTAGAGACCATGATGTATATTATTATTCAATCCGTAAATGGCTGGATCTATTTTTGAGTCGCCTAATGGGACATGACCATTAGATCCGTAGATTATTTATTAGAACCTATTATGATTTCAAACTGGAAAGCTGTTATCATCACTCTGTTCCCGGAGATGTTTCCTGGTCCATTGCAGACCAGCGTTGTCGGCAATGCGTTAAACAAGGGTTTGTGGGAATGTAACACCGTCCCCATGCGAGATTTTGGCGTTGGCAAACACAGCCAAGTGGATGACACCCCGGCGGGAGGTGGGGCTGGAATGGTGTTGCGAGCAGATGTCGTTTCCAATGCTCTTGACCATACCCATCAAACCTACGGGGCTTTACCCACTTACTATCTATCTGCTCGCGGTGCTCCGTTCACCCAATCCAAAGCTCGTGAATTGGCTGATGAAAAAGGAGTGATATTATTGTGCGGCCGTTTTGAGGGGGTGGACGAACGTCTCCTGAAAGCACGGCAAATTGAAGAGCTATCTATCGGTGATTTTGTCTTATCGGGCGGGGAGATTGCTGCATTTTCTGTGATTGATGCTGTTGTCAGGCTACTGCCTGGTGTGTTAGGGGGCAAAGCGTCTCTGTTCGAAGAGAGTTTTGAGAATGATTTGCTAGAATATCCCCAATATACCCGGCCACGCGTTTGGGAAGATCATCGCATCCCAGATGTTCTATTAGAAGGGGATCATAAAAAAATAGCGCAGTGGCGCAGGCAACAGGCCAAAGATCTCACGCAATCCAGACGGCCGGATTTATGGCAGCGATACGTCCAAAATTCCTTAAAGAGTGATGATTAACTCTCATAATGTGAAAAATCATTTGTTTTTTTTCAAAAAAAATTTTATTACCACAGTCTCATCATCGACAAATGCTAAGAATTCGGCTACAAAACGAACTCTTCATAAAAAGATGTTCGACTTTGTGAGAGCACAGCCAAGACATTAGGGTGTGACGGTGCTTCCAAAGTGTGCTGTAAAAAAGATTTTAAAGGTTTTGAACAATGAATATTATTCAACAGCTCGAAGCAGAGCATGTTGCGGATCTAGAGGCAAAACGCCCAGTTCCTGAATTTGCCCCAGGTGATACAGTGCGCGTTAATGTGCGGGTAAAAGAAGGCACGCGTGAGCGTATTCAGGCCTATGAAGGGGTGTGCATCGGTCGCTCAGGCGGTGGTTTGCAAGAAAGCTTTACTGTTCGCAAAATTTCTTACGGTGAAGGGGTTGAGCGTGTTTTCCCAATTTTCTCACCTCTGATTGAATCCGTCCAAGTTATACGCCGTGGCAAGGTCCGCCGGGCTAAACTATATTATTTGCGTGGCCGTCGCGGCAAATCTGCCCGTATTGCAGAACGCACAGATACGCGCGGTAAAAAGCTCGCTGCCAGAGATAAGTTTAAGGGCTTTAAAAAGCCAAAGGGTGAGCCTGATAACTTAACCCAAATCTCGGGAGTTGGCGAGGAACTACAAAAACGCTTAAACAAACTGGGTATCATGAAATTTGAGCAGATTGCGAATTTCTCTGATGATGATATTACTAAGGTCGATGAGGTTCTCAATTTCAAGGGCCGTATTGAGCGCGACAACTGGCTGAAACAAGCTCAAGAGTTACTGGCCGAGTCAACCGCAGAAGAAGTGCCTGAGCAACAAGATGACAAAGCTGGCAATGCTGAAGCTGAGAGCGATAAAAAAGAGTAATGTATAGTTGCTCTAGTTTGCGATAGCTGACCTATATTCCCGCAGAAGCTACAAGCCTATTGTAATATTTCTTTGAGGGTTCATTATACTCCGTCATCCCAGCGAAAGTTGGGATCGCTCTGCAATTTTTGTTAAGATTCCGGCTTTCGCTGGGATGACACTGGAGTGGTTTGGTATTTAAAGCGCACTATTGTTATTCATAACTGCGGTTAAGAAGTCTTTTCCTTACCTATTAGCACCTTAAATAGGTGCTCTGCTTGCATTTAATTCAGGAACCGAATTGTTAGAAGCTGGCGTTGATTGCAATCTACCCCAGTTATTATCACCCTTGTTGATGTAACCTGAAATATCTCGGTGCCAGCGATTAAAAACAGACCGTCTGATATTTAAATACAATCGACCATCAACGATACGCCATAGCTTGGGATTTGCAGGTACTTTATATCCTTGTGCGTTGCCATAGGCACAATGCCCATCATAGGCCGGCACATATTTCGTAGGGTTTTTCAAAAAGAGATCGCGGTTTTGTTCTGTTGCAAAAGCCCATGTTGCATTATTAAACTTCACTGTAATAGACTTTTTACCCGGCAAAGGAGAACGTTGCAATTGACCTATCGCGCTTTGTTTGATGCTGTAATAGGAAACCACATCATACCCACTTACGGCATACCCTGTTTTATCGACATACTGCTCACCGGCGTAGGCAGGTGCTATCAGCGCGATTGCAAATAAATACGCAAATGAACCCAATAAGATTTTCATAAGGATAATCCTGTTTTGCAATTTACACAAAAAAGTGTTTTCAAGTGAAAGATTTGGCTTGAAAATAGAAGAGGTTAATCAACCTCGCTAGAGCGATTCAACCTGAATTGAATTCAATTCAGGTTGTAAAATTGCTCGTTTTAAAAAGACTACAGCTTGTCAGATGAGGCGTAGCCGAAGTTGACATGTTGTAGGATCAAGAAAATTGTATTTTAAAAAGAAAACTCCTCCACCGTCATTCCCGCGAAAGCGGGAATCTTAACAAAAAATCGAAGAGAGATCCCCGCTTTCGCGGGGATGACGGTGGTATTGTTATTTTTCCTTGGAGCCGACATTGACGTTAGCTAAGAAAAAAGCTTTTCTTATATTGGTGCTTTATCCGTCTTGAAAAGAGGAACCGGGCCGCTTGAAGCTGGCTTGGTCTCCAAACCCGCACCCCAATTTTTGTCAGCTTGTTTAATATGGCCAGGAATATCCCTTTCCCAGAAGCCCACGACAGTTTCTGTAATATTTAAATACAGCTTACCATCAATGATGCGCCAAAGCTTAGGATTTGCAGGAACTTTACCGCCAGTATTGCTATTGCCGACAGATGCTCCATACGCGCAATGCCCATCATAAAGTGGAGTATATTTTGCAGGGTCTTTTAGAAATTTATCGCGATTGGCTTCACTTGCAAAAGCCCACTTTGCGCCGTTATAATCAGCTGTAATTGACTTTTTTCCAGGAAGTGGCGCAGGTTGTGCTTGACCAACAGGGTTTTGTTTCAAACCCCAATAAGATGTTACATCATAGCCGCTGATAGCAAAGCCAGTTTTATCAACATATTGACCACCAGCAAAAGAAGGCGTTGCAAATACAACAAAAAAGAAAGTTAAAAATGATGAAATTTTTAGAGCGTTCATGGCTTAAATCCCTGAGTTTTTAAAGATTAAGATGTATTATAGATAACATCTTTTTCTGAAGATTTAAGCCACAATCAAAAATCTGTGAACGTATGTTATTGTGTTTGAACAGCTACCATCGTGTGACAGAGGAAACACCAAAAATTGATGCAACAGCCCGACCTCAAGCCCTAGTGATTCCAATCAAAGTAATAAGCCAATCCTAGAACACCAACAAATTGATTTTCGTCTTCTACAATTGGACTATCAGCAGCTTCATCCAAAAGACGGTCATATTGTCCTTTCACGTGCAATTCCCAACGCTCATTAAGCGGAATTTCAAACCCTAGAGAAACTTCGATAGACTTGATCCCATCATCTGGATTGTAGACACCGAGACCCGCAGTCGAACTCATGGACTGTGCAGCTGTGACCCCAAAATACGTATCAAAATACTCTTCATCAGAAAACACACCGCCGACATAGGCTTCCATTTTCCAACCGTTAGGCAGCCTTTGCTCAGTGCCAACACCAAATTTAATTTCATATCCAGTATCTTCATCAGTAACGTCTTGATGGTAGGACACTTGCGCAAAATATTTAGGAAGAAAATGATATTTCGCATACCCTCCAAGCACAAAAGCGGTATCGACATCACCAATACCATCCAAAGTATCCGAGTCATCGTCATCGCGCTCAAAGCGAATGCCACCAAGAGGACCAAATTCAAAACCATGTTTGCGAATAAGCGCAAATTTCACAGAATCGGCACCATCAACAGAAACCCGTCCATCAAACATGGAATCTGCCATAGATTCAAAGCCAACAATAGGATAACCCGTCACCTCATATTCATCAGAGCCTTCATACTCAGGCTTAATCACTGCCGCACCGCCAAGCTTAATACGCTTTGTTTTGACAGGCTCATCCGCTCCATAGAGGTCAGCTGCAAATGAGGTTGATGGCATTGTAAAAATACCGACGAGCAAAAATGCAAAAAGAAATGAAATTGTTTTTCTGAATAATGATTTTTCAACCATGATGTGAAACTGCCTTGCTCTTAGTAAAATTAATTTATTAAATTCTAAGTTGTATCATGCAACTTTAATACTAGACCAATTGTTAACAAAATATAATGCACTTTAATAGGTGAAATCCTTTTTTTACAAATAAAATCCCAAGGTGTATCATTTAGATCAATAAAAATGATATTGCAAATCAAAGCATATCTGATAAGCGTATGCTTTAAATAATATATTTCTTAAATACCGAAGTGAAAATTTATGTCTGCCGAAACGCAAAAAGCTACAACACTGTACGATAAAATTTGGGATGATCATTTGATAGATTGCCAGCCAGATGGCACAAGCCTGATTTATATTGATCGTCATCTGGTGCATGAGGTAACCAGCCCGCAAGCTTTTGAAGGTTTACGTATGAGTGGGCGTCAGGTGCACGCTCCTGAAAAAACACTTGCAGTGGTTGATCATAATGTGCCGACGACAGATCGCTCGAAGGGTATTGATGATCCTGAATCCGCTTTACAGGTTGAAACCCTTGCAAACAATGCAGCAGAATTCGGCATCGATTATTTCAATGAAGTCGATTTGCGTCAGGGCATCGTTCATATTGTTGGTCCAGAACAGGGCTTTACATTGCCGGGCACGACAATTGTTTGCGGTGATAGCCATACCTCAACCCATGGTGCTTTTGGTGCGCTGGCTCACGGCATTGGCACATCTGAGGTGGAACATGTACTGGCAACACAAACCTTGATCCAGAAAAAAGCAAAGAACATGCGGATTGCAGTTAATGGAGCTTTGCCAGAAGGTGTCAGCGCGAAAGATATTATCTTGGCTATTATTGGTGAAATCGGAACGGCGGGTGGTACCGGATATGTGATGGAATATGCCGGGGAAGCGATTGAGGCTTTATCGATGGAAGGCCGCATGACCGTATGCAATATGTCAATTGAAGGCGGTGCCAGAGCGGGCTTGATTGCTCCAGATGAGAAAACCTTTGCATATATTCAAGGCAGGCCGAGAGCGCCCAAAGGTGCTGCCTGGGAAATGGCTGTGACCTATTGGCAAAAATTAAAGTCTGACCAGAATGCACATTTTGATAAAGAAGTGACGTTAAATGCAACTGAATTACCGCCAATCGTCACTTGGGGGACAAGCCCTGAGGACGTGGTCTCAATTACAGGACAGGTTCCGGATCCAGATCATATCAGCGATAGCAATAAAAAAGTAGCGGTTAAACGCGCTCTTGAGTATATGGGTTTAACGCCGGGAACAAAAATCACAGACATACCTCTTGATCGTATATTTATCGGATCATGCACTAACGGACGTATTGAAGATTTGCGTGTTGTTGCTGATGTTGTCAAAGGCAAGCAAGTCAATGAGAACCTTAACGCGATGATTGTACCAGGATCAGGTTTGGTAAAAGAGCAAGCCGAAAGCGAAGGTTTGGATAAAATTTTTATTGCTGCCGGCTTTGAATGGCGCGAACCTGGATGCTCCATGTGTCTGGCGATGAATGCTGATAAACTCGTTCCGCAGGAGCGCTGTGCGTCAACATCAAATCGAAACTTCGAAGGACGTCAAGGCCGTCAAGGCAGAACGCATTTGGTCTCGCCCGCTATGGCCGCAGCTGCTGCCATTGCAGGCCGGTTTGTCGACATTCGCGAATTCCATTAATTTCTAAAGACTTAAAGACCAGCTTTTAAAGCAATAGTGCAGATGACAAAAATGTCATCTGTTATGATACTTGTATATTTGATACAGCTAGACAAAGTGACTAAGGTCTCAAAAAAACAAGTTATGGATAAGAAAAAAATGCAAAAAACCCCGTCATCCCGGCCAAGCGCCGGCCCGGATGGTGATTTTTTTTAAAGAAAAATGCTCCGGCGCGCGAGCCGGGATCTCATTTTTCAAGGCAACGTCGCAATAATTTACTCTAGATTCCAGCTTTCGCTGGAATGACGGCGACGCGTTTTGGTGTTTAAAATGCACTTTTCTTATCCATAACTTGGGTTTAAAAACACGATTTAGATCGGGAATATTATGTTCATATCTGAGGACAATGAGCTGTTTGTTTTGGCAACAGTGACAGCTTTGGTGGCGTTGGGCAGTATTGCATTATCGCCTCGGGTAAGCACGGCGGGCTCATTTTATAAAGGACATTCCCCAAGTGGGACAGCCCCTGGTATATTATCACTCACTCTCTCTCAAGTTACCACGTGGATTTTTGCACGCTCCATCATGAATGCCGTCATCCTTGGATATTTTTTCGGGATTGGTGGTGCTATGGCTTACGCTGCGTATTATCTTTCCTTTTTAACTGGGGCCTGGATCATTCAATCTTTGCGCTTTAGCCATGGTTTTGACAGTGTGCAAAGCTTCTTAAGTGCAAGGTTCGGGGGAGCTGGGCCGATATGTTATAACTTCGTCATTGGCGTTCGTTTGTTAAGTGAGGTGTTTGCCAACCTCTTGGTGATTGGCATTATTTTCGGCCAAACGGGAACGACCTCTTATTATATTGTGATGATAGCTGTGGGTTTGGTCACCCTCGGATATGCCATGCTGGGTGGGCTTCACGCCTCCATCCGCACTGATGTGTTCCAGATGAGTTTGTTTATCATCGTTCTATTTGCTTTGCTTGCAATGGTCGGTATTCATGGCAATTTCAATTTTCCAGACGTTTTAAGCTCAACTCCAACACTCGATAATCCAGGATGGGTGCTGCTGGCGGTCGCTTTTTTACAGGTCTGGAGCTACCCCATGCACGATCCGGTCATGATGGACCGAGGCTTCATCGCAGATAAAAGGACAACGCTTCATAGTTTTTATCATGCAGCTTGGTTAAGCATCATATGCATTTTAGCCTTTGGCTTCTTAGGGGCTTATGCAGGACTTAACAAACTTGAGGGAGAAACGCTGACAACCACTCTGCCAAGGCTGCTTGGTACAGATACTATGCTGTTGTTCAATATGGCGCTGATCGTGTCATGCATGTCCACACTGGATTCAACGTTTTCAAGTGCAGCAAAACTCGGTGCTGTCGATTTAAAAGCGACGCGTCCGTCGGTTTTGAATGGCCGCATTACAATGGCCTTGTTCTTAGCAGGTGGTTTGTTGATGGTCTATTGGGGCTCAAAAGATTTATTCAGCGCTGTTGCCGTAAGCGGTACAGCATCGATGTTCTTGGCACCAGTCATCTTTTTTTCACTCTGGATGAAAAAAGAAACAGTCCCGACCTGGAGCTACATAGCTGCATTCCTTACCGCAATTGCCGGAGCAGTGCTCTATTTTCTCGAATCCTCAGGCTATGTTTCGTTGATGCAACCCATAACCGCTTTGTTTATGGAGCCTGGCCTACAGCATAAGTATAGCAAACTCTTGGTGATTTCCGCACTCACATTGGTTCTGGGGTGTGCGTATTTTGCGCTTGGGCTTTTTTTGCAGAAAAAAGTGCGTTAAAATTTCTTATTTTTCAAGACTTGTGTTATACAAAAAGATGTATGAACATAAACCTTTACATACCAGTACTCACACGAATTATTAGCCCGGCTGTGTAACGCCACACCGGGAAATAATATCGTTTTTTGTGTTGTTTATCGTTTGGTAGAGGTTTTGAAAAATGTCTGTAGCTACATCATCCGTTTCTTCTCATTCACATCTTGCGAATTCTGAAAAGTCCGTCCGTGCAATGTATTACGTTCAGGCGATTTCAGACCCGTGCTTGTTGCCGCGTTTGTTACAACCTTTTGCCAAATTAGGCCTCATCCCAGATCGAGTATATGCAGACCGGGAATGGTGTGGTGATAAAGATTTAAATGTTGAGTTGCGTCTGCTGCATATCAATCCGCAGCGGGCTGTTTTGTTGGAAAAATCTCTTGCTGCCATCATTGGTGTAAAAAACGTGATTGCGGTGATAGAAGAAGCAATGTAACTCTATTTATTGCTTCATTTTCATGTATGAGATAGGTACAGTATCCTAGTTATGGAATAAGTGGGGGCCAGCACTTGGCCGGGATGACGATGGTGTTGTTATTTCTTGCCTATTCATGACTATGGTCAAAATTTAAGAAAATTTAAAGTAGCAGAAAATGGAAAAATTTAAAGAACTTACCGGCGTTGCGGCACCCTTGCCTATGATCAACGTCGATACGGATATGATTATCCCAAAGCAATTTTTAAAAACAATTCATCGGGCAGGTCTTGGTAAAAACTTATTCGATGAGATGCGCTTTGATGACAATGGTGATGAAATTGCCGACTTTGTGTTGAACAAGCCAGCGTACCGCAGCGCAGCAATTTTGGTGACAGGCGATAATTTTGGCTGTGGCTCTAGCCGTGAACATGCCCCTTGGGCTCTGCTAGATTTTGGCATCCGCTGTATTATTGCGCCATCATTTGCGGATATCTTTTTTAACAACTGCTTCAAAAATGGGATCTTGCCCATTGCCTTACCCCAAAGTGAAGTGGATAAATTGACGGATGATGCCAAGCGCGGAGCCAATGCAACGCTTACGATCAATCTTGAAAATCAGACGATACAGGGGCCAGATGGAGGAACCATAAATTTTGAGGTCGACCCATTCCGTAAAAAATGTTTGTTAGAAGGGTTGGATGATATTGGCCTGACATTTCAAAAAAAGCCAGCCATTGATGCTTTTGAAGGCAGCCTGAAAGTTGCTCGGCCCTGGATTTAAGTGACAGTGCATTCGATTTAAAATGGTCTTATTTTATTTATATACAAACCGGATGGTCGTTATCCCCGCGAAAGCGGGGATCTCTCTGAAATTATTATGAGATTCCTGCTTTCGCGGGAATGACGAACTGAGAGTATCTTAATAAAAATAAACCACTCTAGAGCGATTCAACCTGAATTGAATTCAATTCAGGTTGTAAAATTGCTCGTTCTAAAAAGACTACAGCTTGTCAGATGAGGCGCAGCCGAAGTTGACATGCTGTAGACACAGGACCTAAAGACTTAAAAGGATAAAGATATGGCTGTACGCAGTGACCCGCTAACAACAATCAAACTTGCTGCAATGGCAATCTCAACACTTATTTTAGTAGGTGGTGGTTGGTTTGTATATCGCAGATCAACGGGGTTAGGGCCAGAAACGTTACAGATCATTGGTATTATCATTTTTATCCCGATGATTATTGTGCTTGCCGTCAACAAAGCACTACAGCCTGAAGTTTTGGCAACATTGTGCGGCGGTATTTTAGGATATGTCTTTGGTAAATCAAGCAGTGGTGGCGGACGTTAACATCAAACACCAAAAGTGCTTTTTCATCTAAAATTTCTATAAATTAGTCTGCCTAATAAAGCAGTAGAAAGTTTTCTCATGACAACACATAAACTCCTTTTCCTTCCTGGCGATGGCATTGGCCCGGAAGTCATGGCAGAGGTTGAAAAACTCATTGCATGGCTGGGCGAGAGCGGCTCAGCCCATTTTGAAATCGAACACGACCTGGTAGGCGGTGCAGCCTATGATGCCCATGGTGTTGCAATCACAGATGAGGCTATGGCAAAAGCACAAAACGCAGATGCCGTTATTTTTGGAGCTGTTGGCGGGCCGAAGTGGGATGACGTGGCCTATGACGTCCGTCCAGAGGCAGGACTATTACGCTTGAGAAAAGACCTGGAATTGTTCGCCAATTTGCGTCCTGCCATTTGCTATCCAGCATTAGCCGATGGGTCGTCCCTAAAACGAGACCGGGTGGAAGGTCTTGATATCATGATTGTTCGCGAGTTAACAGGCGGTGTTTATTTTGGCGAGCCCAAAGAAATTACAGATTTGCCTGACGGCCAAAAACGGGCTGTAGATACGCAAGTTTATACAACATCAGAAATCGATCGCATTGCCCGGGTTGCTTTTGATCTTGCGCGCAAGCGCGCGAACAAAGTGCATTCCGCAGAAAAGCGCAATGTCATGATTTCCGGCGTTCTATGGAATGATGTAGTCACAGATGTGCACAAACAAGACTATGCCGATGTCGAGCTTCATCATATATTGGCAGACAACTGTGCCATGCAGTTGGTGCGCTGGCCAAAACAGTTTGATGTCATTGTCACAGATAACCTCTTTGGGGATATGTTATCAGATCAGGCCGCAATGCTGACAGGCTCTCTTGGGATGCTTCCCTCAGCCTCACTTGGGCCGGTTAATGCCAATGGCAAACGCAAAGCCATGTATGAGCCGGTGCATGGGTCCGCCCCTGATATCGCAGGGCAAGCCAAAGCCAACCCCATAGCAATGATCGCAAGTTTTGGTATGGCACTACGCTATTCGTTTGATATGGGCGAAATAGCAGATGCTCTAGATCAAGCAGTCGCAAAAGTTTTAGATTTAGGACTACGCACAGGAGATATCATGCAATCTGGCATGACAGAAGTCTCAACAGCGCAGATGGGTGATGCCATATTGGCTGAACTGAAACAGAGTATTTAATTTCTTGTTTTAGATATGGCTCATTCAATTTATGATAATTTACTATTAAGATACTCTCAGTTTGTCATTCCAGAGAAAATTGGAATCTCAGGAAAGTTTCAAACAGATCCCAGTTTTTGCTGGGATGAGGGTGGTCATTTTTATGTGCAAATAAAATTAGATTATCGTGTATTGGATAGGCTATAATCTTTAGCTGCAAACACATAAAATGGTGAACGCTTCCAGCAAATTAAAAGTATGAAACAGCTAATGGCGAATATCTGCATGCCATAGGCCCAAGGGTCGTACAGGTAACTGCCGCCTGCGCTTAAAACAGGATCGGTGTAGGTGAATATGGCAAGGTCGTTTTTCCAGCCTGGCACAACAGCAATGACCAAAACAGCAAACACGTTGTTAATGAAATGCATCCCCCACGTTGCCATGACGGAGCGCGTTCGAAACAGCACCCAATAATATAGCAATTCTGTAATGACAAAGATGATCACAAAAAACCAAAAATCTGTTTGCACATCCGGATTATAGGTATGGACAGACACAAACAGTGCTGTGAGTGAGCCAACGATGATGATCCGATAAGGAATGACAGCTCCCCAGACCCGCAACAAGTACCCTCGAAAAAACATCTCTTCTCCCAGGGTCTGAAAGAAAAGAGCAACAAGGGCAATAGAAAACCAAATCAAATCTGCTGACGAAAGGGGTCTCATGGCCATGTTTTCCGGAAAGAACAGATAATACGTCCCTGCCAAAACAAATATCAGTGCCAATGCGGATGCCGTTTTAAAAAATGGGGTCCAAGAAAACGGTGACCCATACACTAGGCCAAAAGTGAAAGTTTTTTTATGAATACTTATCAGGCTAATAGCAATGATACTTAAAACAATGCCATAAGCTCCAATGAATAAAAAACTGTAGATATTCCCTGGAGTGAACAGGGCATTTTCGCTTTTTAAGGAAGACTCATATTGCGCATAAGTTTCAGTAAATACAGCTATCGAGCCAAGCATGTCACTTAAAGAATATATGAGTGCAAAAAAGCTTATAATTGCGATGCCAGAACTCAGAAACGCATAGACAAGATGGAGGAAAAAAGACCGATCTGTCTTACGTTCTGCAAGCAAAACAGGGTCTTTGCGGAAAATAGACCAAATTTCAGGCATATAAAATTTTTGCATATATTAGAAGATGTTGTATCAAGTATTATACTTTTAAATTTGCATTATCACAGTATCTAAGATAGCAATTTCTTATGCAAGAGATAGAAAAATCTGCGAAGCCTAAGATTATGAGAAAATATACTCAAAACACGCCACGCCGTCATCCCGGCCAAGTGCATTTAATGCACGCGATCCGGGATCTCTGGAACGTGAAGCATGTTACTATTTTTGGAGATTCCCGCTTTCGCGGGAATGACAACGTAGAGGCTGGAGAGCCTGTAGTGTTTTTGTCATAATCTTATTTTTATAACATATACCGTATTTTTGTTAGGACAATCCTATGAGTTATAATATTGCCGTTGTTGGTGCCACTGGAAACGTTGGTCATGAGATGTTGGCAATTCTCGATGAGCGACAGTTCCCAGCAGAAAATGTCTATGCCGTTGCATCGCGCCGATCTCTAGGCACAGAGGTGTCTTTTGGCGATAAGACCTTGGTATGCCAAGATTTGGAGCAATTTGACTTTTCCAAGTGCGATTTTGCATTGCTCTCAGCAGGGGGCAGTGTTGCGAAAGAATGGGCCCCAAAAATTGCAGCGCAAGGCTGCCTTGTGATCGATAATTCTTCCGCCTGGCGTTATGATAAAGATGTGCCTTTGATTGTTCCGGAAGTCAATGCAGATGCTGTTGCAGGCTTTCGCAAAAAAAATATTATTGCAAATCCCAATTGTTCAACAGCGCAATTGGTGGTTGCCCTCAAGCCGCTTCATGATGAGGCAAAAATTAAGCGTGTTGTTGTCTCAACGTACCAATCAGTCTCAGGGGCAGGCAAAAATGCTATGGAAGAACTTTGGGGACAAACACGCGGAATTTTCGTAACCGACACGCCAGAGCCAGAGCATTTTACCAAGCAAATTGCATTTAATGTGATCCCGCATATCGATGTTTTTATGGAAGATGGCTACACCAAAGAAGAATGGAAAATGATGGCCGAGACCAAAAAAATTCTCGACCCCAAAATCAAATTAACAGCAACCTGTGTACGCACTCCTGTGTTTGTAGGTCATGCTGAAGCGGTAAACATCGAGTTCGAAGACGAGATGACAGCGGAAGATGCCAGAGACATTTTGCGTGAAGCACCTGGCATTTTGGTTGTGGATAAGCGAGAAGATGGTGGCTACGTGACACCGGTTGAATGTGTCGGCGATTACGCTACCTTTGTTTCGCGGATACGTGAAGACATTACGCTAGAAAATGGGTTATCCATGTGGGTGGTCTCAGACAATCTACGCAAAGGTGCAGCTCTCAATACGGTGCAAATTGCCGAGACAGTGATTAACCGTAAATTACTTTCTAAGGCTGCGTAAATTATTATTTTATGTCATGCCGTGTCGTGTCGTAAAAATGATGTTATAAAGCCAATTTCATAAAAAATGACATGGTAGAGAAATTGGCTAAAGGCCGCAAGTGCGGCCCGCCGCTTAGCGGCGTAAGCCTTAGTGGCGTTTGAACCCCAAAATTAATCGTTTCATTAATTTTGGGAATAGCTATAAAGTAGTGATACGATAAAAGAAGTTTTCAGGAGTATATCTTGTCTATTCATGACACTGAAAGGGGCTTAATCGCACTTTATATGATGCGCGTATTGGAGCGTAGTGATATGCCAATGCGCTCTTTGCGTTATATTTTATATTGGCTAAATGATCGCGCAGATCTATTAAATTTTACGTTACCTAAACCCCTCACAAAGTCGATTGGTAATATTTATTCAGGCAGCGCCAGCTTAAGTGATTTCTCAAAAGCATTTCATGAGCATAAAGAAAAAGTTATTTCTGATTTCCACCAAGCTGCAAAAAGTTCGGGTCGGCCGGAGCCAATGGAGGCCAATTTAGAAGCCCTAGTCCATGAAATGGGATTGCCAAAATTGGCAGCTAAAATTGGCAGTTTAATCACATGCTATACACGCTTTGAATTAATACAATATTTCTGTGACACTGTTGTTGAAACGGCCGGGCCGGTCAGCCGTGCAATGGCAATTCTCATTGGTGAGCCAACACGGCGTGTTGACCAGTTACTCACCCCCAATGGTGAGTTAATTCTAAGTGGATTGGTCCAATATCGTGAAGGCGGGCAAGAAATTGCTGGCCCAGGAGGTCGTTTTTCTATTCCTTTGCGGCTCGACAACTGTCTTGATCAGCATTTCGATGATTTCTCAAACTTGAGGCAGGCTTTGTTGGGTGATGCTATGCAGGCCAACATATGTTTTGATGATTATGATCATGTGGCACGGGATCGTGATTTGTTGACATCTGTTCTAAAAGGCGCGGTTTCAGAGCGTGCAAAAGGCGTCAATATATTGCTCTATGGGCCGCCAGGTTCCGGCAAAACCGAGTTAACAAAAGTTGCCGCAAAAGAAGCCGGATTATCCCTTTATGGTGCTGGAGAAGATGTCTCCGCCGAAGGTGAAACTGACAGGTCAGCTCGGTTATCCGATATGGTATTTGCGCAGCGTTTGTTATGCGGTGCAGAAAAAACAGCAATTTTATTTGATGAGATGGAGGATGTCGCTTGGCAGTTGATCAAGCGTGGGGGCTCGAAGCTGTATCTTAATCGGATGTTAGAGAACAATGCGCTTCCGGTGCTCTGGACGTCGAATAATATCAGTGAAATTGACCCAGCAGTGCTGCGTCGCATGACATTGGCGATCGAATTAAAAAAACCACCAGTACGCCAACGCGAACGCATTTTACAAAAACTATCGCAACGGGTTGGTGTGCAACTTTTAGATCAAGAAGTTGTCTCGCTTGCACAAAAGCTTGATACCACACCAGCAATTTTGGAAAATGCGCTTAAGGCTGCAAAGTATGCTGGTGGTGGTGGGCGTGAAGTTGAGCAGGCTGCTTCTGGGATTTTGCGAGCAATCTCCGGCATTGCCACGCGCCACGACACGTCTGTTCCAAAGTTTGACCCATCGTTAAGCTTAGCCAGCCGTGATTTACCAAACTTGACAGAGCGTTTGCTCGCAAGTAAATCCCTCGCCTTTTCGATGTGTTTATCAGGCCCTCCTGGAACAGGAAAATCTGCTTTTGCACGGCATTTGGCAGGGCGTTTAGGCATTGAAGTGCTGCAAAAACGAGCATCAGACTTGCTCGGGCCTTATGTTGGCCAATCTGAACAACACATTGCACAAGCTTTTGAAGAGGCGCGTGAGGCCAATGCATTCTTGATTTTTGATGAAGCAGATTCTTTGTTATACGACCGAACCCAAGCGCATCGCTCATGGGAAATCACGCAGGTTAATGAAATGTTAACATGGATGGAAAGCCACCCGTACCCAGTGTGCTTTACCACAAATTTGATGGATCGGATTGATACCGCTTCGCTGCGCCGTTTCACATTTCATGTGCGCTTTGAATGTTTGGATAAAATAGCACTCAAGCGCGCCTATCAGGTTTTTTTAATGATGGATGCTGTCCCCGATGATGGCTTGATATTCGATAATCTCACCCCTGGAGATTTTGCGCAGGCACGTAAACAAGCTGAAGTTCTTGGTATTATGCGTGATCGCAAAGGTGTTATCGAATTGTTAGCGGATATCAGCAAAACCAAACCAGGTGCAAGTGGTCATTTTGGTTTCATGCAGTAGAATTATATTTAGTGGAGCGGGTATATTACGTTGTATTTAGGGGATACAGTTTTGGAGAATTTTTAAAAATGATAAAACAAATAAAGATCTCTCAGGATTATCACCGCCCCACCGTCGTCATTCCCGCGAAGGCGGGAATCTAAAACAATGTTTTCTACTTTTTACGAATTTTGTTAGTTAAAAAAAGCATTTGCAACCTACTTTTTCAAGATGACAGAATATAAAATTTTGCGAGTTCCACTTAGATTCCCGCCTTCGCGGGAATGACGACTGAGAGGATTTTTTCTAAATGCGAAGTTAGCAATTCTTTCAAAGTGAATTAAGTCATTGATCTAACATGCCCACTGGCCTTGCGTGCCAATCACATCAAGTTCATCTCTGCCGGAGCTTGCCTTTAAAATATGGGCAATGCCCTCTGTCGCTTGAATCAACGCCTTGGTTTGATCATGAGTATGGAGCAAAAAACCTAAAAACAGTGCAGCAAAGCAATCCCCGGTTCCATGAGGAATACTATCTTTTCTCTCCAATGAAGCAACCCAGGATCGGCTCCCCTCACGCAAGTGATTGTCAATCTTATAGGGTGTTTTCGCAGGCGACGAGGTGCTGAGCACAGTCTTGATGGGAAGAAGATCGCACGCATGCACAACATCATCATAAGAGTGCACGGGGCTTTCGCTTAACCACTCAAGTTCAAAACGGTTAGGTGTGATGAGATCTGCCAGAGGAATAAGTTGTTTCACACTTTCAGCGGCGTGCCGGTCAATGTAAAGCCCCTTTGGATCATCCCCCATCGTGGGGTCACATAAAATATAAGCCTTTGGGTTGGCTGCTTTAACCTCTTCAAAAATATGCCTGGCAAAGTTTACATGCTCAACGGTGGGTAAGTATCCGCTCAATATGGCATCAACATTCTTCAGGGCACTTGACTTGATAAAAACATCGAATGTTTTTTGCAATAGCGAGATAGGGATATGCTCTCCATCAAAGTAAGGATAGCCCGGATGGTTAGAAAAGTAGGTTGTGTGAAAGGGCCAAACCGTATGGCCCAAACGTTGTAAAATAAAAACGCTCGCAGAATTGCCAACATGGCCTTTAATAACTTGTGAAGATAGGGTCAGAATTGTTGCCATGACGGAAATACCAAAGCCCCTCCACCGTCATTTCCGCGAAAGCGGAAATCTCTGTAAGTATTAATATACTGCTTATTCTTGAGTTTCTAGCCAGAGATCTCAGCTCGCCTGAATTTGGCAGGGATAACAATGTGGCCTATTTATAAAGTTTTTTCTCATAATCTGAATTTTGCAGAACTTTTTATATACTTGATTTTGGTTTGTTTCGCTTTAATAGCATGTTAATTTTTGGAAAATAAAATTTTTTTCGAACAAGATAAAGGGGCCAATCGTGACATACCGTCCAAGACGCAGTGTACTTTACATGCCAGGCGCAAATACCCGTGCGCTAGAAAAAGCCAAAACACTTAGTGCAGATTGTATTATCCTAGATTTAGAAGATGCGGTTGCACCTGAGATGAAACACCAGGCCCGTGAGCATGTTAAAAATGCGGTTGAAGAAAAAGGTTATGGTGCGCGGGAGGTTATTGTGCGCATTAATGGCCTTGACACTCCATGGGGCCGCGATGACATGGCAATGGTGGCACAGGCACAGCCAAATGCTGTTCTTGTTCCCAAAGTCAATACAAAAGATGATGTGCTCTCTGCTGCGCAGAGCTTGAATATATCACAAGCCTCCAATGTCACCAAACTATGGGTCATGATGGAAACTCCACTTGCAATCCTAAATGCCAAAGAGATCGCGCTTTGCGCACAAGACCCTGAAAGTCGGTTAACCTGTTTTGTGATGGGTACAAACGATTTGGCCAAAGACACAGCAGCACATTTAACTGATGACCGATTGCCTTTGATCTCATGGCTTTCAACATGTGTTGCCGCCGCAAAAGCCTATAATATCAGTATCATTGATGGCGTTTATAATGACTTAAACAATGAAGCGGCATTCCATCAGCAATGCCGTCAAGGGCTACAACTTGGCATGGATGGCAAAACGCTGATCCATCCAAAACAGCTTGAGGTGTGCAACGAGGTATTTGCCCCTGATGCAGAAGAAGTGGCATGGGCACAAAAAATCCTTGATGCTTTTGCCATGCCAGAAAATCAAAACAAAGGTGCACTTTCGTTAGAAGGGCGCATGGTAGAACGGCTCCATGCCGAAATGGCAGCAAAGACAATTGCAATTGCCAAGGCAATTCAGGAAAATATATCCTCATAAATCTTGTAAAGGGATGACATCGCATGAAACTTTACCGCTTTTTAACCGGGCCAGATGACGCATCATTCTGTCATCGTATCAGTGAAGCTCTCAGCAATGGATGGGAACTGCACGGAACGCCAAGCCTCACGTTTGATCCTGAAACCAAACGCATGGTATGTGGTCAGGCTGTGACCAAGCATGTCCCCAATGAAGCCTATCAACCAGATATCAAGCTCTCAGAGTATTAGGCTTGAGGACTTGAGCTAAAAAACGACCTATCCGCCAGGAGACCGTGATGACAAAAACTAATGCAGGGCGCTTTTTTGAAGACTTTTCCATAGGTGAGGTTATACAGCACGCAACACCAAGAACGCTGACATCAGGGGATGCTGCTCTTTACACGTCTCTCTATGGGTCACGTTTTGCGTTAAATTCTTCTGATGAATTTGCCAGGTCTGTTGGATATAGCCAAGCGCCAATAGATGACCTTTTGGTTTTTCACACTGTATTCGGTAAAACTGTTCCAGATATTTCGCTTAATGCCATCGCAAATTTAGGCTATGCCGATTGCAGATTTTTTACTCCTGTTTATCCGGATGATACGCTTAGCGTGAGTTCTGAAATTATCGGCTTGAAACTCAATTCAAGCGGCAAAAACGGGGTGGTGTATGTCCGCACCAAAGGGATCAATCAATTGGGTCAGCCTGTATTAGAATTTGTAAGATGGGTTATGGTCCATAAAAAAGACTTAAACTGCCAAAGTCCTGATCCGCATATCCCAGAATTGCCAAAAGCTGTTGAGCCTGAGATATTAGCACAAGGATTACCGGCCATAAACAATAGTACTTGGAGCACAGAACTGTCTGGCAGTCCCTATCGTTGGCAGGACTATAATATTGGCGAGAAGATTGACCACGTTGATGGTATGACCATTGAAGAGGCTGAGCACCAATTGGCCACCCGGCTTTATCAAAACACAGCCAAAGTGCATTTTAATCAGCATAGCCAAGGCAAGACCGAGCAGGGCAGACGTTTGATTTATGGCGGGCATATCATTTCATTAGCCCGTTCATTCTCGTTCAATGGTTTGGGTAATGCGTGTCATATCCACGCGATCAATGCTGGACGTCATGTCGCACCATGCTTTGCGGGTGATACGGTGTATGCTTGGACAGAGGTTTTAGGCAAAGAGCCTATCTCTGGCCGAGAGGATGTCGGAGCATTGCGTTTACGCGCCATAGCCACAAAAGATCTGCCATGTACTGATTTTCCGTATAAAACATCAGATGAAGCTGCGTATATCGAAGGTGTCATACTAGATCTCGATTATTGGGCCGTTATGCCAATCTGAACAGCTCTCTAGCAAAGCCTCAAAAAAAAATTATGCATTTTTGTGCGGTGTTAATTTCAACGTTATATTTGTGTTACATACATTTTATGATAGAAAGATTCTAAAGTAGTATGCTAAACACCTACATAAATTTAATATTTTCATAACTATAGTCTCAAAATAAAGCATTACAAACAAAGGACAGACAACCATGGCTGACGTTTCATCCTCAGCATCACAGCCAAAGAAACGACCGTTATCGCCACATCTCCAAATTTATAAGCCTATGCTTACGATGATGATGTCTATTATGCATCGCGTGACTGGCGTTGCACTTTATTTTGGATCATTATTGCTGGCATGGGTTTTAATTGCACTTGCAACCGGACCTGAGCATTTCGCGTATGCCCGGGATTTGGCAGAAACATGGTTCGGCCAGCTGGTTTTATTCGGCTACACTTGGGCGCTATTTCATCACATGTTAGGGGGAATACGTCATTTGGTTTGGGATACAGGGCGAGGGTTTCATCTGAACACCGTGGAATGGTTTGCCAGATTAACTCTGATCGGCGGGCTTGGTTTGGCCGTACTAACTTGGGTTATAGGATATAACATGGTGGGAGCACTATAATTATGGATATGCGCACACCTCTTTCAAAAGTTCGTGGTTTGGGATCTGCCAAAGAAGGAGCAGATCACTTTTGGCAACAGCGTCTTACAGCCGTTGCAAATATTATATTAACACTGTTTCTCGTTGTTATGATTGTGAATATGTTATCAGCAGATTATTCAACAATTAGAGAATATATAGCCTCACCACTTGTTGCAGTTGGCATTATATTGCTCGTAATTTCAAGCACATTCCACATGAGATTAGGGATGCAGGTGGTCATTGAAGACTATATTCATGCAGAAGGAACAAAAATAATACTCCTGATGCTCAATACATTTTTTTCGATATTCATAGGTTTGGCCTGCATCTTCGCAGTCTTCAAAATCAGTTTTGGAGCTTAAAATATGACTGATACGCACGTAAATGGGTCTAAAGCAAATGGTATGTCAGGTCCAGCAACCAACGGACTGGCATACCCTTTCACAGATCACACATTTGATGTCGTTGTCGTTGGAGCTGGCGGAGCTGGTTTGCGCGCAACGCTTGGAGCAGCACAAGCTGGTTTGCGTACGGCGTGCATTACAAAAGTATTTCCAACGCGTTCTCACACGGTTGCAGCACAAGGTGGCATTGCGGCCTCGTTGGGAAATATGGGGCCAGATGATTGGCGCTGGCATATATATGATACTGTGAAAGGATCAGACTGGCTGGGCGATCAGGACTCGATTGAATATCTTTGTCGCAACGCGACTCAAGCTGTCTATGAGTTAGAACATTTTGGCGTGCCATTTTCCCGGACAGAAGAAGGTAAAATTTATCAACGCCCCTTTGGCGGCCATACCACTGAATTTGGTGAAGGACCTCCAGTACAAAGAACTTGCGCAGCTGCTGACAGGACTGGTCATGCTATGTTGCATACGCTGTATGGCCAATCTTTACGATATTCAGCAGAGTTTTTTGTAGAGTATTTTGCCATTGACCTGATTATGGACAATGATGGGGTATGCCGTGGTATTGTCGCGATTTGCCTTGAAGACGGCACGATCCATCGTTTCCGTGCGCAAAAAACAATTCTGGCCACAGGCGGTTATGGCCGTGCTTATTTCTCATGCACCTCTGCTCACACATGCACCGGCGACGGCAACGCTATGGTGCTTCGCGCTGGGTTGCCTTTGCAAGATATGGAATTTGTGCAGTTCCATCCCACAGGCATTTATGGTGCAGGCGTCCTGATTACAGAAGGTGCGCGGGGTGAGGGCGGCTATCTCACGAACTCAGAAGGCGAGCGTTTCATGGAGCGGTATGCTCCATCTGTGAAAGATCTGGCCTCAAGAGATGTCGTCTCCCGCTCCATGACCATGGAAATTCGTGATGGACGGGGTGTTGGGCCGAACAAAGACCATATCTTTTTGCATCTTGATCATCTTGATCCTAAACTCTTGGCTGAACGCCTTCCAGGGATTAGTGAATCTGCAAAAGTATTCGCAGGTGTTGATTTGACACGGCAGCCAATCCCGGTGTTGCCAACAGTACACTATAACATGGGGGGAATCCCAACCAATTATCATGGTGAGGTGATTTCCGCAAAAGATGGCGATCCAGATGCGATCGTTCCAGGCTTGATGGCAATTGGTGAAGCTGGTTGCGTGTCTGTTCACGGGGCAAACCGTTTAGGGTCAAATTCTCTAATTGACCTGGTGGTGTTTGGTAGAGCCGCAGGCTTGCGTTGTGGTGACACTCTGGAGGCCAATTCTTCACAACCAGATTTGCAAGCAAATGCCGGTGAACTTGCTGTTTCCCGTCTTGATCGTATGCGTTATGCCAATGGTGAAACACCCACAGCAGAATTGCGAGGAAGAATGCAGCAGATTATGCAAAACAATTGTGCTGTATTTCGAGATGACGATATTCTCCAGGAAGGCAAAGAAAAAATATATAAACTGTGGCAAGACAGTGTGGATATTAGAGTAACAGATAGATCACTTATATGGAATACAGACCTGATAGAGACGCTTGAGTATGACAACTTGATCCAGCAAGCAGCCGTTACGGTTATTGGTGCCGGCTTGCGTCAGGAAAGCAGGGGTGCTCATGCCAGAGAGGATTTCAAAGAGCGTGATGATGAAAACTGGATGAAGCATACCCTTGGTTGGATCGATGAAAATGACAAAAAGGTCAACGTGGATTATCGTCCCGTACATACTTACACCATGACAAATGATATGCACTACATAAAGCCTAAAGAGCGTGTTTATTAGAGAATTCTCTGCAAAAGTATAAATGTTATAAGGTTGCAAAAAATAAAGTCATGACGAAAACACTAAAGATATTTTTCTGTCATTCCAGAGAAAGCTGTAATCTGTCTAACTTTCAACATATTGCACGTTCCAGAGATCCCGGCTCGCGTGCATTGCATGCACTTGTCCGGGATGACGGTGTTGCATGTTTTGAGTATATTTTTTCGTAATCTTAATTTTTTAGAAGGTTTTGAAAATAACCTTGATAACTTTCAAACAAAGATGAATGTAAAAGAGCCTTGATATGGTTGAATTGGCATTACCAAAAAACTCTAAAGTCCAAAACGGAAAAGCCTGGAATAAGCCGAGTGGCACAGGAAATTGGAAGCGGTTTCGGGTTTACCGCTGGGATCCAGACGATGGCGACAATCCTCGGATCGATTCTTATTATATAGATCTGGATGACTGTGGTCCTATGGTGCTCGATGCCATCATGAAAATCAAAAGTGAAATTGACCCGACACTCACATTCCGGCGCTCATGCCGCGAGGGCATATGCGGGTCTTGCTCCATGAATATTGGTGGCACAAATACTTTAGCCTGCACCAAAGCCATTGACGATTTTAGTGGCGATGTGGTGATTTATCCTTTGCCTCATTTGGAAGTGATTAAAGATCTTGTTCCAGATTTGACCAATTTCTACGCGCAATTACGTTCCATTGAACCATGGCTGCAAACCGAAACTGTTGAACCTCAGGGTGAATGGAAGCAATCCCGCGAGGATAGAGAACATCTTGATGGTTTGTATGAGTGTATATTATGTGCGTGTTGTTCAACATCATGCCCAAGTTACTGGTGGAACTCTGACCGTTACCTTGGTCCTGCCGCTTTATTGCAAGCCTATCGCTGGATTATTGATTCCAGAGACGAAGCCACAGGCAAACGTCTTGATGATCTCGAAGACCCCTTCCGTCTTTATCGTTGTCACACCATTATGAATTGTGCAAAGGCATGCCCGAAAGGATTATCACCGGCAAAAGCAATTGCTGAAATCAAAAAGCTAATGGTTGAGAGACGGTACTAAGTTGAGAGACAGTACTAAAAAGGAACAATAATGAATAAGATTTTAGCTTTCTCGGGGAGCAGTAGCTCTAAATCGATCAATCAGAATGTGGTTAAAGTCGCGGCAGTGGTGTGCGCAACACCAGCAACGGTTATTGATATTCGCGATTATCCGATGCCATTCTATAGTACAGACCTACAAGACAGTGATGGTTTTCCAGAGAATGCTCAAAAAATTCAAACGCATTTTACAGAACACCAAGGGTTCATTATTTCGTGTCCAGAATATAACGGATCGATGCCCGCGATTTTCAAAAATATGATAGATTGGCTCTCACGCATGGAGCGTAAGGTATTTCAGGACAAGCCTGTCGCATTATTCAGCACCTCACCTGGCGGCAATGGTGGGGCTACAAATTTAGAAAATTTAGCAAAACTGATGCCATGGTGGGGGGCCAAAGTGGTTGGCACCTTAAGCATTGGCAATTTCTTCGATGTTTACGATGCAGAAAACAACACATTCTCAGACGCAAAAGTCATGGAAGATGTGACTAATCTCGTGAAAGCGTTAGAAGAAGCTCTGTAGTTTTTCAATTATATAGCTTGATCAAACCAAGTCTGGATAGATTTTTTTGCATCAGCATCAAGATCGATGAAAAGCTCCGTACGGCGATACAAAAAGTCACTAGCACTGCGTGCATCTTCTTTCTCAAAAGCATGTTTAAGCTCAATCTCTGCAATTGCAGGTGTAATCATTTTTGGAGAATGGGATGAGGCGTAGACGGTATCAAAGAAATTTTCGATATAATCTCCATAGAGAAACGCCCACCTTTTGCGCACAGATAAGGGTATGCTTTCTGGTCCGTCCTCAGCAATTTTGGTAAGCTCGTCTCGTGTCATTTGACCACCAGGCAGCTTTGCGTCCCGTGTCCATGGGCGTTCAATATTCAAACCATAACGCCCTAGATCTGTAATTAATTTTTCAGCAAATTGTCGGTGTAATATCAATTCGGTACCATAAACAGACATGAATGCACCGTTTCCACTTTTTTCGGTCAAGATTTTTGTGCGTTGTTTGAGTTTGGAGGGTGTTAAAGTACCATCAAAAACAAATGAGCGAATGCCAGCCCAATGCCATAAAATGTCTATAGGGCGCAGCAATCCTTTGGTATGGCTGAAATACGTGTTATAGGCGGCTAACAGATAGGCCATTTCTTCAACAGTACAGGCAGCTTGAGATGGCGTTCCTGTATGGGCAACAGCTGTGGTACCAATCACAAGATAGCGTCCGTTATTCCAAGGAAAAGCAAACAACGCCTGGCCATCACTGTTTTGCAGCACAAAAGTACTTGTAAGTGCAGGTTTGGGCATGGCAATCGCAATGTGGCTGCTACGGATGAGACGTGTTTTTTGACTTTCCAGTCTGCCTGCAAATCTCTTATTCACAGTGTTAACCCAAGGCCCCGTCACATTAAATATAAAGCGCGCCTTTACGATACGGTTTATTTTATCGTCATTAAGGCTAACTTTGAAGCCATTTTCAGCTTTCTCAATACTGGTGACCTCGCATCTATTGCGAATGTCAGCGCCTTTAGAGCGTGCATCAAGCAGTTGAGCGATTACAAGACGATTATCTTTGGTGTGGCAGTCAGAATAACAATAAACACTTTTCAAATGTTCTTTTCTTAAGTGATAAAACTCTTCACTATCTGTTTGTGTAAGTCGTTTTGATTTTGGAAAAACTCTTGAATTTGCCAAAAAATCATAAAACTTAAGTCCCAGCTTTATTTTCCAAGTTGAGCGGCTTCTCGATTTGATGGCAGGAATTAGAAATTTATCTTGCCGGACAAGGTGGGGCGCATTCTTCAAAAGAATTTCACGTTCTTTAAGGATATTTTTCGTGGTACGAATATTTAAATGGTCAAGACAAAGTAAACCACCATGGATGAGTTTCGAAGACCCAGACGATGTTCCCGCAGAATAATCATCCCTTTCAACGAGCATGACCTTTAAGCCACGGCCAGCAGCATCTCTGGCAAGAGCTGCACCACTAATCCCACCTCCAATAATAAGGATATCAACAGCGTGCTCGAATGAGGTGTTTATTTTATTCACGTGCTTTGTACTGCCAGTTTGAGGAAGAATTCGGGGCAAATAAAAATCTAGGCTCAGAGCCTACATATGTTTCTATGGTGGTCAGTTAAAGAAGCTGTGTCAATAAAGCACACGAAACTATTGTGATTTTATTACTTTTGCGGTTCTGAGGTTTGATTTGTTTGCTCAGACTCGTCTTTCTGATTATTTTCTGTTTCGTCTTCATCCATAATCCATTTTGCGGCCTTAGCACCGCCGACAACTGTGTTTTCAGCAACAGCTCCGACAGCTTTCACAGTTCCAACTGTCAAGGATGTTGCAGTGTCAACAACCGCAATAGCTGTACAGCCTGATAGTATAACAGTGGCGGCTAAAAATAAGGTAACGTTGAGCATAAAGCCTTGTACAATATTTTAGGCATTAATTCAGCAGGGATGAAGGAAGTGTTGGGTATGTATGTTTCAGAGAGCGAAGGGGACAACTATTG
>JBCCCO010000015.1:0-38076 GCA_039033475.1 Pseudomonadota bacterium
CTCAGCCAAACCCCGGAGTCTATCGCCCTGAGCAAGGATCTCAAAAAGCGCGGCTGGTCCTTTGTAGGACCGACGACGGCCTATGCATTTATGCAGGCTATGGGACTCGTCAACGATCATCTAGAAGGCTGTTTTGCGCGCCCGCTGGTGGAGCAGCAGCGGATTGTATTTAAGCGCCCGTAGCCATGTTCCATAGGCAATGCCTATGGACAGCGCCCATAAAGATCGATGATTTTTACGGTGTAAATCTGGGCATAATGCTCAGCTGCTACACAGTTGCTGCTAGTCATAGGGCAAACTAAAGTCGTTTGAATAAGTGTCTTTGAACGTGTGGAGGTCCCCTTGGCAGATGCGATCGCAATTTACCTAGTCAACCCAGAGCAGCTCCAGACCGAACATCCCGATAGCGTCACCTGGTGCCAAGCGTCTGGGTTTTCGGGCCAGAGCGGTAGCGTTTGCCTCATTCCCAGTGCCACTGGCGAAATTGCTAAGGTCCTAGTGGGTCGCCCCGAGCGCTTTGATACATGGACCCTCGCCGACCTACCCAAGTCTTTACCAGCGGGTACCTACACCCTGGCCGATACATTTTCCGACAGCAACGCCACTAAGCTGTATCTGGGCTGGCAGCTGGGCAGCTATAGCTTTGACCGCTATAAGCTGGCAAAGGCTGGCCTGCTTGCCACCCTGAAAGCCGCTGACAACGTCGATATAGCCTATGCCAAAGCAGCGGCTGAAGCGACATATCTGGTGCGCGATCTCGTGACCACTCCCTCCAATACTATGGGACCCGAGCAGCTTGAAGAAACGGCCAGTAACCTAGCCGATCGCTACGAGGCAAAGGTGAAAGTGATTGCCGGTGGCGATCTAGTCATCGAAAACTATCCCATGATCTATGCTGTTGGCAAAGCCAGCACCCGGGCTCCTCGCCTGATCGACCTGCGCTGGGGGCATGGAGAAGGTCCTAAGATAACCCTGGTCGGTAAAGGCGTTTGCTTTGACAGCGGCGGTCTCAATATCAAGTCGGCAACTGGCATGCGTCTGATGAAAAAAGATATGGGCGGTGCAGCCCAGGTTCTGGGACTGGCCCAGATGATCATGGCCATGGAGTTGCCGGTCAATCTGCGAGTCCTGGTAGCCACCGTTGAAAACAGCATCTGAATTGAACGATGTTCAATGATCACTTCACCAATAGTCAAAGCATCTTTAGGGCGTACAGTTTGGGTGATTGCATTACCAGGATAACCACTGCCTGTGAATTGTAGTTTGACTTGTGGTGACTGGGAGGCAACACCGTGACCAGTGTGTAAATAAAGGTCCCGCCATCCCCCTGTAGATGTCTCGGCAATAAAGATGGGGGCCTTTACACGGCGAATGGTTGACACGGTTTGATAGCCATAATCTGATTGAGTGAGTATTGCTAAAGTGCATCCTGTTGCGGCACACCAGCCCTCGCCTGTAAAATATAACAGCAATTCTGGCTTGCCATCCGCATTTAAATCAGCTCCTGAATATTGATAAGGGCCTGTTTTCTGTTTTTTGCTAATGCGGTAATTTTCTATGGCCCTCTTGGCAACTTTTTCATCAACGCTCACTCTTAAGGTATTTTGCGCAACAAAGTCCTTTTTTGCGCCTAATTGAACCGGTTTTTTATAAGGATCCGTTGCATGTATTAAAGTTGTTTCTGTTTGTTGCGTCCCGGCACAACCAGAAAGCCCATACACAACGCAAAACAGTGCCAGTAAGCGGACAGAAAATAAGGCTTGAAATTTTGAACTCATGTCAATAACGCAATACGTAAGTTTTGAGCTGTCATTGTAGAAAATTTTCAAGACAACAAGACATGAAACATGACATACCACCTACAGCTACACAGTGGTTTACATATTCTTAATCTAAAAAATCTCTGATTTAATATATTATATATAGATGCATCTAAAAAAAGTGTTGCATTAATAATAATAGATAAATTTAAGCAGCCTGTGGCGATATTGCCTCGGATGCTTGCTCAATCCAGCGGCTAATATCATGAAGATCAGGCTCAGGAGATGACCTTAAAACGCGTTCGCCTTTAGAGGTTTTACAAAATGCACGAACACGAACCAGTAACTCTTGTGTGTTTGCCTTTGCAATTGTGCTAGCATCACGGCACCCTGCGCCAACAAGAAGTTGAGAATCCTGCCCACGTAGCCCAGGAATACTACAAACCAAACGGGCTTGATCTTGCCAATCACTGATGACCGTTTTGGTAATATATCCCACTTGCAATTTTTGCGATGTTTGTCCCGGATCTGCATTAAGCAAATCATCAACAGTATAAATACCAATGTCTTGCAATCGTTTTGCCGTTTTGGGGCCAATGGACGGCGCTTTTTCAATCTCATCCCCCCCTTCAAGACATGTTCCATCGACAATTTTTAATTTTCTAATGGGCTGGCGCTCTGCCTGATCCGCAGTACGTTTTGCTCCTGAAAATGTATTTTGCGAACTTTTTGGTAGTTTTTTCCGTGTTGTCGCGGCGCGCGATTGGTTCTGCTCTTGCGCTGAATCAACCATTTGCAGAGCAAGCTTGGCAATTTCAGGTGGGAACATTTCACGTATATACTGTTCTTCACTTTCCTTTGCATGGTCTGAAATGTCTTGCACATCCTCATCCGGCTGCATTGGCATGGCATAACGTGGTTCATCAGTGGGCGCAACAAAATGAGAAGCGTTATTACAAGCCTCCTCTTCACTCGAAACTCTTTGTTGTGAATGGGATGCCTGGATTGCGTTATCATCAAGAGAGTGTATTTCACCTGGATCTAACTTGCGTAAAGCAGCTGCCAAAGATCCAATTGGTGGCAAACTCATAACTTCTGCAATAAATAAGTCACGCACTATGCGCTCATCTTCAGATAGATGTTCCTCGACTTTTCCTGTGCGCTTGTATTCTGCATATATTTGTAAAATACGTTTGCTTTCTTGCCAATTTACCGCCCTTTTCTTAAGCCAGCTTTTGGGTAGCCTGGCAAAAGCACGCAAAGCATCTGGCGCCACATCCTCCTCTGGCGGGACGACATGTGCTTCGGCAAAACCATGATCCAAGATTTTCGCCAATCCTTTGCTTGCATAAATAATAAGTTCAGCCAGTATCTCTTTTGAACGGGCGTTAAGGCCTGCTTTTGGTCTTTTGGCCCCTTTTGCAAAGTCATAACTTGCAACCAACTCATCATAATGTTGATTGGCTCGCTCTGCCCCCTGACAAACCAATTGCTCAATCCAATCAAAACGATCTGGAATATCAACGCAAATGTCAGAAAACTTCAAACGTCCAATCTTGCGCAACTGATTATACGATTTTGAAATGCTCCACTCAAAGGCTCTGTGGATATTATTTTCAGCTTCGGATTGTGCTGTATGAAGAGGCTGAATTGGATCTGTATAATAATGGCTAAGAACACCAGCACAATATACAGCATCCTGCCAACGTTTCTCTTTCAGAGCTGTCACATAATGATTATACCATTCATAGACCTTCTCTGGCGCACCGCCCCAATATCCGTCACGAACATGCAAAACATGATTTTTAAAATCTTTGAATGTGTTGTCTGGTGCTTTAGAGCCTGCCAAATAAGTTTTGGCATGTTTTAAAAACACATTCCTCCAACGCTTGTGCTCTGCATTTTCTAAGTAACACAATGCATCAAATGCTAGTTTATGATGCGTTCCAACACAGTGTGCGGCATATATAATATTGTATGCAACTGACATGCGGTGTAGCCCTTATCATTTTATATAACACACGCAATTTAAGATTTTACCCGAGTCGGCATTTTGGAAAAAGCATTATCAATGCGTTTTCCAAAACTATAAAGCCGCATGAGATTGCCATATTGGGATGCTGTTTTAAGCCCTGAGAGCCTAATTATGTGGTGTGTCAGAACCAATTGTGGAACGTTTTGCATTCACAGTGGCATCATTTTGATCAACACCGGGCTCAATCAGGCCTGCGGATATCAGCATTTTCGCTCCCTCTTCCACTGACATATCAAGAATTTGAATATCTTTACGGGGAAGAAATAATAAATATCCTGAAGTGGGGTTCGGAGTTGTTGGCAAGAAAACACTGATCAGCTCTTCATCTTTGTTGTGATCATATGCTTCATTATGTTTGTGCGCGATTTCTCCAGCAGTCTCCTTTGAGACAAAAACAAGTGAATAAATGCCTCGTCTGGGATATTCAACTAAACCGATTTTCTGAAAACTGCTTCCACTTTGTGATAATACGGTTTCAAATATTTGCTTTAGTGCTTGGTATACGTTTCGGATAATCGGCATCCGGCCAAGCATTTTTTCGCTATACCCCAAAACGGTTTGACCGAACAAATTGGCCATAAACGCGCCTACAACCATCAAGGTAAAGACTGCAAAAATAAGACCTATTCCAGGAATATCAGGCAATGCAAAAGGAAAATACCTTGTAATATCATAAGCTTCTGGAATAGAGGGAAACTCTGGCAGGTAAGGTTTTACCAGAGCATCAACCCAAGTTACAAAGGTCCAAACCGCATAAATTGTAATGAACAAAGGACCTACAACGATCAAACCCGTTAAAAAATAATTTCGCAACTTACTGATCATATGAATTGTCTTAGGATTTTTAAAAGGTTCTCTATTTTTGCAAAAAAACGTCCAGATGCATTTTGGTAAGTGATGCAAATTTTTGCAGGAAAGAGTTGTATAACTTTATATACGCGAAATAGAAAACATCAAGAACTCTTCAAGATATTTTCACACTTTGATACAAAAACCAATGAATACAGCAAGAGAACACAATAAAAGTATGAAGAGACAAAAAACTATCGCGTTTTAACCAGAAAACACTCAAGCCCCTTTGCTTTAAATGATGCGCACATATTTTGAGTTGCAAGGCGATCGGCGTAAGGCCCGATTTGAATGCGGTAAACAACCCTCTCGCCAATACTTACTTTTTCAAAAAGAGGTGTTTGTCCTTCCAATAGACCAGAATGATTTGTGCTAAGGCGCGACCAAACTTTCGTTGCATCAGCTTGTGAACTAACCGCAGCAAGTTGCAACCGGTACGCCCCAGCCTCCGACACAACGGGACTATCCAAACGAGATTGAACAATCGCATTATCTGTTTTCTCAACAGTTGTCTGAATACTCTGAGTATCAATGCCTTGGCCCTGAGTAGTGATGCCCTGGCTAAACTCATTGCCCTGCTTATTAACAGCGCTTTCAGTTGTTTCCCATCCGACAATCGGCTTTGTCGAAACTTCACTTTTCTGTCGACTTGCCTTTTTTCTTTCAGAGCGCACCGATTTATCCGAAGAACGTGATGCGGTCTGACGGCGATCTTGGCGCTCAATATAAGCCATAGCTGGATTCTGTGAACTACTTGATGTTACAGGCGCTGTGATTGATGGGGCTCCTAAGCTCTGCGGCTTTTGCTCACCTTGAAACGCCAACCCACTTTGATTGACAGATGCCCCCCATCCACCACCGGAACTGTATGATGTTTGAGTGGACTCAGAAGCCTGTGATGAACCACTGCCATTAAATGAAGCTTGTCTAAGTTGTTGGAAAAAATTTAAGGGCGATGTAATTTTAAATTCTTCTGTTTCTTCTTTATTGGATTTATCTCCAGCAGATGTCTTGTCTATTCGCTTCTGTGAGGATTGAGACTTGCTCTTTACCGGAACCGGAGAAACTTTCGCTGCTCCAAGATTCGCAATTTTTGTCGTCAAATTCGCATTTAATTTGCCGGCGGTTTGAAGATCCGTTTCAGCTTGTTTTGTAAGCCCAAGAGATTTATATGCTTGCGCCCTGCTGAGATATATTTTTGCTTTCAGTTCGGCAGAAGTATCTTTGAAGAACAACG
Organism: Pseudomonadota bacterium; assembly: GCA_039033475.1. Lineage (GTDB taxonomy): Bacteria > Pseudomonadota > Alphaproteobacteria > Rhizobiales > CBDHHC01 > JBCCCO01. The sequence goes on from JBCCCO010000015.1 coordinate 5,882, forward strand.
CCTTATTAAAATCCGCAATGCCTCTCGCAGGTTCACTATTTTTGCTATAAGCAAGCCCGCGATAATGAAGAGCCTCAGCCATATAACGTGGGGATAATGTGCCTACAGCGATGGATTTATTTAGAAGATTAAGTGCTTCAGAATATTTCCCCGTTTCAAAAGAGGACTTACCTGCTTTTAAAAAATCGCGAGCCCCCGCAGCATGGCTTGTGTTTGCTGAAATCACAGCAACATGTAAAACAAACATGACTACAACGCATGTGATGGACAAATATCTTACCGCTAAATGTTCGTGCATTTTTAGCCAATATCCCATAAATACGTTCATAATTAATCTCATATTACGGCCCATACTATCTTAATAATCAGAAGAATTAGGCAAATAAGAGGCCAAGTTCAAGTATTCTGTTATTCAACCGTAACTGACTTTGCCAAGTTTCTGGGCTGATCAACATCTGTCCCCATAAACACAGCTGTATAGTATGCCAATAACTGAATCGGTATCGCATACAGAATAGGATTAATCAGACTTTGTGCAGTTGGCAACCCAATTCGTGCCATAAGCTCGCAGTTTATGTCATCTGGCTTGGCGTCTGTTAATAAAATAATCTTCCCCCCCCTTGCTGCGACCTCTTGCATATTAGAAATCGTTTTATCGAATAAATTATCCTTAGGTGCGACAAAAATAATCGGTACATTTTCATCAATAAGAGCGATTGGACCATGTTTCAGCTCACCGGCGGGGTACCCTTCAGCGTGAATGTAAGAGATCTCTTTGAGTTTCAAAGCCCCTTCCATAGCTAATGGAAAATTTATCCCCCGCCCGAGATACAATACATCGCGTGCTTTGGAAAGTTCTTGAGAGAGACTTTCATACTCATGCTCGTTATTTAAAATCGATGACATAAGCCTTGGCAGTTCCACAAGAGCTTTGACCATATCAATTTCTTGATCACGATCCAAAACACCTTTTAATTTTGCCATCGATAAAGCCAAACATGCCAAAACTGTTAGCTGACATGTGAAGGCTTTTGTTGAAGCCACACCAATTTCAGGACCGGCAAGCGTCGGCAATACTGTATCAGATTCTCGCGCTATAGAGGATTCGCTAACATTCACAATAGAGAGAATATGTTGACTGTTTTCCTTACAATATCTGAGGGAAGCTAACGTGTCTGCGGTTTCTCCTGATTGCGAAATGAATAGAGATAATCCTTTTGGTTTCAAAGGAGCTTCTCGATATCGAAATTCAGAAGCCACATCAATATCCACAGAAATCTTGGCAATTTGCTCAAACCAATATTTTGCAACCAATCCCGCATAATATGCTGTCCCACACGCAGAAATTACCATACGGTCGAGCCTCTGCCAATCAACTGGAATATCAGGGACACGAATTTCATTATTTGCAAAGTCAATATAGTGCGCCAAAGTATGGCCAACCACCTCGGGTTGTTCATGAATTTCCTTCGACATAAAATGGCGATGATTGCCTTTATCAACATGATAGGAAATAACATCAGATTTTTTTGTATTGCGTTTTACGCTTTGTCCATTTTTGTCGTAAATCGTCAAGGATTGTCTTGAAATGACAGCCCAATCCCCATCTTCAAGATAGGTAATCTTGTCGGTAAATGGAGAAAGCGCAATGGCATCAGAGCCGACATACATTTCCTCATCGCCGTGACCAATCGCCAAAGGGCTGCCTTGTCTGGCTGCAATCATCAGATCATCATATCCCACAAACAAAATGGCTATGGCAAAAGCTCCGTCCAATTTTTGCAGGACATGGCGTACGGCTTCAGCTGGGTCTTTGTGTATTATTAGCTCTTGCGCGATTAGATGCGCAATCACTTCGGTGTCCGTATCACTTTCAAATGTGACACCTTTAGATACCAGCTGTTCTCGTAACACATGAAAGTTTTCAATAATGCCATTATGGACCAAACATAATTGATCTGTCATATGAGGATGTGCATTGGCCTCATTTGGAATACCGTGGGTCGCCCAGCGCGTATGGCCAATGCCAAGGGTCCCGGATAGCTCACAATCCGCTAACTTATTTTCAAGATTACGGAGTTTACCAGGTGCCCGCAAACGGTTGATTTCACCGTTATACAAAGTGGCTATCCCAGCAGAGTCATAGCCTCGATATTCTAGCCTCTTTAGCGCATCAACCAAGGCAGAGGCGACATTTTTCTGACCTAAGATACCGATAATTCCGCACATAATTCTTCCGTTTTAAAAGACACTTCTTAGTTAAAGTTAACGAACACCCTTCAAAAAACAAAATAAAATATTGTTTCAAAGTTGAAACAGAATGTTCAACTCACAGTTATGACAACACATTTGCGTTCACGCCTCATCGCTTTTACGCCGCTCTTTTTCACGCATTTGCACTGTGCGAAATTTATGCGCCCAGTCTTCTTTCTCAGTTTGAGATGCCCGCGTTAAGGACAAAGCATCTGGCGCAACATCTTTCGTGATCACACTCCCAGAACCAACAAAGGCGCCATCACCAATTTTGACTGGTGCGACCAAAGAACTGTTCGAGCCAATAAAAGCATTTGCACCAATTTCCGTGTGATATTTAAAAAACCCGTCATAGTTACACACGATCGTTCCCGCGCCCACATTTGCATTGCTGCCAATATGGGCATCACCAATGTATGTAAGATGATTAATCTTGGCCCCTTGATCAACAACAGCCTTTTTAATTTCAACAAAATTTCCGACTTTTGCATCGCTTCCAATCACACTTTCAGGACGAATGCGCGCGTATGGCCCTATAATGCAATTGTTCTGAATGTGGCAATTTTCAAAATAGGAAAATGCACGAATATGAACGTTCTCATCAACACAAACACCTGTATGAAAAACAACATTTGGCTCAATAAGTGTATCGCGGCCAATAGAGGTGTCATAACTTAGAAATACGGTTTCCGGAGCAATAAGCGTCACTCCATTCTCCATAATCTGTTGGCGTAAATGCCGTTGCAAAACGTTTTCTGCCACAGCAAGCTGCGCTCTGGAATTAACCCCCAGCACCTCTTGTTCTGGACAGATAAGAACACCCGTGCGCAGGCCATCGGCTTTTGCAATTTCTACCACATCGGTGAGATAATATTCTGATTTTGCATTATTATTTTCAACGCGATCAAGCAAACCCAATAAGTGCTCTGAGCGAAATACAAAAACACCGCTGTTGCACAAATTGACTTTTAATTCATTTGCAGAGGCATCCTTATGTTCACGAATAGCAATTAAATCCGTTTGATCAGCATTAGTCAGCAGCCGACCATATCCCGTTGGATCAGCTGCTTCAAAGCCCAGAACAGCCAAATCATTGCCCTCATCCAATTTAGCGATCAAACGTTGAAGCGTCTGTGGCTGAATAAGCGGTGTATCTCCATATAGGATCAAGATAGTCCCGTGAAAGGATTCAATCGCTTGCCGCGTAGAAAGCACGGCATGAGCTGTACCAAGCTGTTGGTGTTGTTCAAATATTTGGATATTCTCATGCTCAGCTGATATTGCCTGAGCAACCTGCTCGGCTTGATCTCCAACAACCACAACATGGTGCTTACTGCCTGCAGCCTGCCCCCCTGCGATAACGTGGTTCACCATCGCCCTGCCGCCAATCTTATGCAAAACTTTTGGCAAACTGGACTGCATGCGGGTTCCCTTACCCGCAGCTAAAATAATACTCAAAATGTTGTCTTTAGGCTGATGCGTCATTTTTTATTATTCCTTAAAGCTCAGCCCCTAATTCAAACTATTATTTAATGTCAAATATATCTTTATAATAAAGCGCATTACAAACTTAAATTAACATCATAAAATCAATAAAACACTCTCTTATACAAATAGTACACAGAATATACATTGCATTTTATAAGTATTAATTGACCTGAGCAAACGACTCAACACAGTTATAGATTTGGTTAGAGTTTTTTATGTTTGCATGTATAGCCTAAGGATGAGTGATAAATCCAATGGAAGAAAAACAACCCTTCATAAAAACACCTGATGTCGATGATCGACATGCCCTGGCCAGCTACGTTAAACAGCGCACCAAATTTAAAATGTATCAGTTTATTTGGCTTTTACTAGGAATGATTTCCGTTTTTTATCTATTCAATCTCGCCCTTGATATAACTGAGCACTCGCCTACATCACCGCGCAACCAGATTATACAAACACATGTGATATCCTCACCCGACAACGCAATATCGACGACACAAGATACACATCAAATGCGCCATGATATCAATTCTCTTAAGCAAGATATCGGTGCTTTGAATACACAAATCCAAAGACTGAAAAGCACCAAATCAAGCGGAGGACGAAAAAGTAAAAGCCTTCCCACAAAAAAACCTCATAAACCAAATTATAAAGATGCCAAGCTGATTGGGATCAAACCACAATCTGCAAATTTGAAATATGCAGCCCTACCAAGAAATAAGAATGCAAAATCATCATTTAATACACGAGAGTTGAAAGATGTAAAACCAACACGCATTGATGGGTATATCATTGATCCCTCGCAAAAAGAAAACCTGACGTTGGCCAGACAATTTACAAAATCAACACCATCCCGATCGGCAAATCAGGTAACGCCCAGGAAAACATCTAAAAACAAGACCATAGCTGAACTTTCAATCAAAAAAACATATTTTGGCATTCAAATTAAACAAGGCCGAACGTACCGTGCCATGAGGAGTCATTGGAAGCGGCTGGTCAAGCAATATCCAGATCGTTTGCGTGATCTGAAACCAAGGGTCGTGCGCGACAAGAAAAACAAGAAAAATCATTTACAACTTATTACAGGCCCGTTTTCAAATGTTGCCAAAGCCTTAGAAGTGTGTGCCATCATCAAGCGCAAATTAAATTGCGAATTGACGCTTTATACAGGACGAAAGCTTTAGAGCGCTCCAACGATAAGTGGTTTCACTTATAACGATGTGGAACAATTGCCCGCTCATAAAAAACCAACTTTATTAATCAATGTCTCAATCTGACGTTTTTGTAACTTCACTCAAGAATACGAAAAAACGAGTGGAAATGATTAAATTTGTAAGTGAAAATTAAAAAGTAGAGACTGTACCAGGTAACGTAAAATATTGTTATTTGGTACAGCCCTAAAAATACTCTTAAACCAATCACACTCAACCACTACCGACTGAAGTCGGTAGGTTGTTTTATGACTAAAGTCATTAGTGTTTAATGTGCATTTTCCGCATGCTAGTTTTATATTTTCTTACCGCTTGAAAGCGGTGGTTTTAGACCACAAAAAGAGACAATAAACACAAAGGATAAATCAATGAAAGTCTTGACCATTGGCGGTGCCATGCATGACTCAATTGCAATTATTGAGAGTGAGCGTATTGAACGAATGGTCATGCGCAATGCTGACACATCTTTTTTATTGCTGGAAGAAGGCCGCAAAACGGAGGCTCACGACATTTCAACCCATTGCGGTGGTGGTGCTGTGAACACGGCAGTGAGCTTTGCCCGTCTTGGTTTTGACACCTCAACACTGATCAAACTGGGGAAAGACCAACGTGCCGATGAGATTTTAACACGGCTGGAAAGTGAAGGCGTATCAACGCGTTGGGTGATGCGTGACAGCACTGCCCCCACCGGAGCATCTTTGTTAATTGCATCGCACGATCGCAATGCCGCTGTGTTCACCTTCCGCGGGGCCAACACATTGTTGCGCGAAAGTGAGTTGCAAGATAATGCCTTTGCCGTAGATTTGGTCTATATCTCATCTCTTAGCAATGAATCAGCTGATTGCTTCCCACAATTGGTCAAAAAGGCCAAAGCGCAGGGTGCTCTGGTTGCGACAAACCCTGGTGTACGGCAATTATCCGCCAGAACCGGTCCGTTTTACGAAACATTATCAGACATCGATATCCTTTCTATCAACCAAACGGAAGCAGATGCCTTGGTGCCCTATCTCGTCACTTCTGTTGGCGAAGGCGGACCAACGCTCCCCCTTCTCCCCGATGAAGAACCGCTCACTCTTGTGGCACGAGGATTTTCTAACGGCGGCTACGATATAACATTACCTCATTTTACAAAGGCTATGCTGGAGCGCGGCCTAAAATATGTTGTGATTACAGCTGGAAGTGATGGGGCTTTTGTTGCATCACAAGACGGGTTATTGTTTTGCCCTGCTCACCACATTGATGTTGCAGGAACCGCAGGAGGGGGGGATGCATTTGCCTCCACTTTTGCAGCTTTTATCACCCTCGGCAAACCTCTTGAAAATGCCATCAAAGCAGCAACACTGAATTCAGCTTCGGTCATTTCTTCTATTGATACTCAAACAGGATTGCTGGGTGTAGACCAACTGCAAAATAATCTGAAGGAAATGACACAAGAGCTGACATTACGCCATTGGACAGCGCAAGAAGCCGGGTTCTAATGAACACCTCTTACACAATGAGCATGTCTCAAAATAAGGGTAAAAACCACAAGAGCGCCACCTTGGTGCAACAACCCTAAGTCTATTGGCACGTGGGCAAGCAACGTCCAAATTCCAAGAACCGTCTGCGCAAAGACTGCCAAAACCATCAAAACAGCGCTTTTTTGCAAAAGTCCTGATTGTGTATATTTCACTACTCCATAGAGATGAAACAGAACCCAAATACAAATGATATAGGCCAAAATTCTATGATCAAATTGAACAGTTAAAACATTTTCAAAGAAATTCAAATACCACGGAGCCATAATAAACAGCCCGTCAGGAATGGGCTGCCCATCCATCAAAGGCCAGGTGTTATGGGACCTTCCCGCATGAAGCCCGGCAACAAATGCCCCCAATATAATTTGCAAAAAAACAACAGCAATCAAACCATAAGCCGAATATCTCATCCAATTTGGCGCACGCCTCGCGGGAGTTTGTCCTCGAGGCTGCAAAGAACACGATAGCCAATACACCAAGCCAAAGATAATGACCGCCAAGCCTAGGTGAGCTGCCAAACGATATTGGCTTACATCAACACGTTCCGTCAGCCCACTTTGCACCATATACCAGCCCATAAAGCCTTGCAGCCCACCCAACGCAAAAATAAAAAGCAACTTATAAGTGAGCACAGGAGACAAGCACTTTGTGAACACGAAAAACAAAAAGGGTAGAAAAAAAGCAACACCAATAAAACGGCCCAGAAAACGATGTGCCCATTCCCACCAGTATATGACTTTAAACTCATCCAAACTCATGCCGTGATTAACAATTTTATATTCTGGAATCTGCTTATATTTTACAAATGCCTCTTGCCAATCAGCACTATTCAAAGGAGGAATGGCACCTAGAATAGGTTTCCACTCTGTAATGGAAAGGCCAGAATCTGTAAGCCGCGTTGCCCCGCCCACAATCACCATGATAAATATCAGCATACAAATGGACTGTAACCAGATGCGAACATATGTCGTATTATTTGCCACAATACAGCTCTGTTGGCTTGGAATATCTTTATCTACAACCGGTGAAGCAATTGACATATCGTTTTTCCGTCTTATTACAATAAGACCATGAATACGAAAAATATGAGTAAATGAGAAGAGACGAAGTGATGCACTTTTGTATAATCTACTCTTCAATGCGCTACGTAAAACCTGTTGTGATATATGGCTGATTCAATTTAAAATGGTCTATCTTTTTCAAGATCCTCTAAGTTCGTCATTCCCGCGAAAGCGGGAATCTCAGACAAATTGCGAAGAGATTCCCGCTTTCGCGGGAATGACAGCGGTTGGTTTTATGTGCAAATAAAACAAGGTCATTTTAAATCGGATACACTATATTATAAAGGACATTTCTTGTGCCAATACGTCTGCGAAAATTCATTGGACTCATTATCTTTCTGTTGGTTTTACTGGCCTACATCGTTTTAACATCTGAACTTACAGAAATTCTGATATCACATACCACCCACCCGGTACTGTCTTTGTTATATTTTGCCTGTATTGGGTTTTTATGGGTTATTCCAGCCGCCTATATCATTTCCTGGATGCAAAAACCCAGAAAAAACGTTAATCAGACCTCATCCTCACAGTGAACGCACAATAAAGAGCCAACCTGTTATTGTCACAACAGAGAGCAATGTTGATACAATAAGTGTAGATGCAGAAAGTGACACAGCGCGATTATACATTGCAGCAAAAATATAAATATTAAGCCCAGGCGGCATGGCTGCAATAACGACAGCGGCTTGCACGTATTCAATAGGTAAACCAAACACATAGTGAGATAATACCAGAGCAATCACAGGATGGACGATAAGCGATAGGGAAGACACCATCAGACTCTCTGAAATCTCTGAGCCAAATTGATAACGTGTTAATGCTGCTCCAACACCTATCAGCGCAATAGGGATCGCAGCACCTGCAACCATATTGACAGCTGTAGAAACGGGCTCTGGTATCACAACTGCAAATAAATTCAATGTTGCCCCTATAATTACGCCAATCATGAGGGGGTTAGAAACAATGGATTTCAAGGCATTCCAAAATGTTTCATCAAGCGGCCGGCCATCCCTACGCGCCAGCTCCATGACAATAATCCCCAAACAATAGGCTAAGCCGGCATGAAATGCGATAATACCAAAAACAGGAGCCAGCGCATCTTCACCGAACGCGCGTTGATAGATAGGAATACCAAGCAACACCGTATTAGAAAACAATGCGCAAAATCCAACAGCCACCGCCTCACCGGGGCGGCGCTTCCAAACCATGCGGGCTAAGATAATCCCCAAAACAAAGCTTCCAATAGCACCGGCATAAAAACTTATCAGCATAGGCGCATAAAACGCTTGAGCAAAATCGAGTTCGTACATTGCCTTAAATAACAGTATCGGCACCGCAATTTTCACGGCCAGCGCGTTGAGATTATCTGAAATATCCGCTTTAATATAACCAGTCCGGGCAGCAAGATAGCCTCCGCCCATTATCATAAAGACAGGTAAAACGTTTTGGATGATGTCCCACATGGGTAAGGGCCTAACAGTGATTTTTTATTATTATTAATATAGCTGTCATTAATGATACACGACAGAGGGCGTAGGCGAAACCGTTTCCAATGAAAAATCAAAGTTAGATGTTTTTTGATGCATAATGACTTGAAATTGATGAGCGATATCTGAAAATGTTGTCACAATGCTGTTCGAAGCCGGACGATATCCTAATTGTACGAAAAGGCCTGTTGAGATGCCACCATCCAAGCATTCATAAAATTCAGTAGCTATGTCTGACCGAGCATTAAAAATAACAACATCATAAACGGCACGCCAAGCTGTAAAAACATGATTGAGTGTTTTTTTCTGCCGCCAATCAAAACTTTCATGGGTATCACCACCTGATACAACAATTTGAAGAGCGCTTTCAGGATCACACTGAATAATTTCACCAATAAGATTAGGTCGGCGTGCTAAATCATAAAAGCCATATTGGCTCTGCAATGCCACAACGGAATTCAGATTTCCTGAAGCACTATATGTATCAACCAATAGAGTTTTCAATCCCTTTTTGGCATAGCCTCTTGCAACAGCCAACGCCTCTTGAGACGCTGATGTTTGTAAATTTTCACCGCTCACCATAAGCGTAAATGTTTTGTTCTGAGGCTTATATTCTTCCAATTTTTCTATAATACGAAGCGTGTTCTCATCATCAAGCTGAACGTGAGACGTGCAGCGCTCAGATATCGGCGTACGCTTTGCGTAAGTGCTCAAAACGGTCATGAGATTTTGCTGAAAAGGGGCATGTTTTGCAATTTTGTAATCATGATGGTATTCCAGCTCGCCCAAACGCTGCTTTGCCAATCGCGCTGATTTTTGGACCATCTCTTTGATAATGCAGCTCAACAAAAATATCAAACCGGTCAGCGCCATGACAAAAAGCGACATTGGTCCTTTAGCAACATAAGCAGACGAAGCAATAGACAAAATAATATAGGAGATAACCCCCGAAGAAAGGGTAATGCCAACCATATAAAGCAGTTGACGTTCCACAGCTCTACCAAAGCTGCGTTGGTTGGAACGCAATAAAATACCGGAAAACTCAAAATTCATTACTTTGAACATACCCTTTACTCAATTCTTAACATATGAATACATCTAGACTTTATTTTAAACCCAGTAAGATCAAGGAAAGTGCATTTAAAATATCAAAAATGCATTACCCGGAACAACGTTTGGCTGGGATGACAAGGTTTTTTGCACTTTTCCTTACCAATAACTAGAATTATATTAATAAAAATTTCGTAACCAAAGTCTTAAATGTCTTGAAATATTTCATGATTTCAGACTTTTTTAATCTATTATATGAACTTTGATAGGCCATTTGCCTCTTAAATCAGAAAATAAGGCTAAAAGAGGTTATTTTTAAAATTGCGCTCAAACCATAAACTTAAGATTCTACATTGTGTCTGCAGCTCGATGGCAGGTGTGTTTCGTTATGTGCAAGATCTCATCATCGAACAAGCACGTCTTGGCTTTGAGGTCGGTTTAATCTGCGATAGATATATCGCTAATGAAATTTCACGTTATAAAACGCAAGAGTTCCAAAATTTATGCAAGCTGGGAATATTTGAAATTCCGATGACAACACGGCTTGGCTTTAGCGACATAAGATGCTTGCGTAAAATCCGTAAAATAGCCGAGAATAGCCAAGCCCACGTTCTGCATGGTCACGGCCCCAAAGCAGCCGCATACACCAGACTTGCAACAGCTAAAATGAATCGTCATGGTAAAAAAATTGCTTCATTTTACACTCCCTTGAGCCAAAACATTGATAGTGCTGGCAATACCTTTACGGGAAGTTTTAAACGCGCTGCTGAGCGCAGACTAGCAACTTATACAGATGGCATTATTTTTGAGAGCACCTATTGTGCGAACATCTTCCAACAACATATCGGAGATGTGTTATGCCCCCACCGAATTATTCCTCATGGCATTCGCTCACAAGAGGTTGAGGGTCATACTGTAAATGAAAATGTTTATGACTTTATATTCGCCGGAGACTTAAATAAAAATAGTGGCATCGACCTATTTATTAAAGCAATGAGCAATATTACAGTACAAACACCAGTCACAGCTTTAATCGTTGGTAACGGATCTGAAAAAACAAACGTCAAAAGACAAATCCGTAAACTCGGTTTCTCGCAGCACATTCAACTGCAAGATCAATCTCCATACGAAGCAGACTTCAGACAAGCTAGATGCTGTGTCATCCCTGCCCGCAGACAAGAAATATTCCCTTATATCTTTTTAAATGCAGCCCTATCTGAGATTCCAATTATTGCAACCAATACCGGAATTATTTCTGAAATTACATCTGGTACAAGCAAAACGCTATTGCCAACTGACGATAGCCGAGCTCTGCTAGAGCGCATGGAAGCATTTTTATTAGACTCCCTCCCCTTTGAAATCGAAGCAGAATTATTTGCAGAGCATGTCGATAAAATGTTCTCAGCCCAGCGAATGACAGATGCAATCATGGAATTCTATTTTACAGCTGTGATATAACTTCAGTGTCTGTCAACTGATCTTAATTCGGCTGAAATGGGTCTTCATCAATACCTTCCGGATAAGACCGTCTTTGCTCTCTTGGGGGCAAGCTGCCGACAAAATCAGGGTCAGCAGAGGGCGGATATCCAAGAGTTGTGTCATCTCTTGAGTAGGCACGACGACGGCGACGGTCCATTCCAAACAATCTCCCAAAAAATGAATCTGAGTTTTCATACTCATAATCTTCATATTCTTCTCTTCGATAATTATCGCTCTGCCAATTCTTTGCATGCTCCCAGCGCCCGCCAGGCAATGGAATGGGGGATTTATTTGCATGAGAATATTTCATCAAATCTTTCCAGATTAGAGTTGGCAAGGAGCCGCCCGTTACACGCTTCATCGGCTTGAAGTTATCATTACCGAGCCAAACCCCGGTCACATAATGAGCGCTATAGCCAATAAACCACGCGTCTCGATAACTTTGTCCGGTACCAGTTTTGCCTGCAACCTGATGAGGATCTAAAGAGGCTTTTTTGGCTGTCCCAACCATAATCGTTGCTGTGAGCATATCATTCATCGCTGCAACATATTGCGGACGAATAACCCGTCCCCAATTTTTGGTTGCATTCTTATATAATACCTGGCCTTGCTGATCACTGATTTTTTGGATCACATGCGGCCGCACAGCATATCCTCCATTAGCAAACGGAGCATAAGCTGATGTAATTTCAAGAAGTGAGACTTCAGATGTTCCAAGTGCAATTGAAGGATTGTTTTTTAATTTGGTACTGATCCCAAGACGGTGCGCGGTTTTGATAACACGATCGCGCCCGACCCATTCAGCAAGCCGCACCGAAACCGTGTTTAAAGACCGTGATAAACTTGCACGCAAACTTACATTACCATAGTAACGATCATTATAGTTTTTCGGCGTCCAGGTGCCGATTCTGATAGGGCCATCATAAACCTGACTATCCGGTGTCATTCCTCTTTCCATAGCCGCCAGAAAAACAAACGGCTTGAATGTTGAACCTGGCTGACGGCGCGATTTCACCACACGGTTAAATTGATTTTTCTTATAGTCTCTCCCTCCAACCATGGCTTTGATTTCACCATTTTTATCAACAATAACAGCCGCCACTTGTCCCGCATTATACTTTTTTGCCTGCAAATCCATGTTTTCTTTTACAATTTTTTGGGCTGCGCCTTGCAATTCATAATCAATGGTTGTCTCAACAATCATGTCTGTTTGCAAATCTTGCCCGTAATCCGCAACCAGTTCCATAACATAATCGATAACATAACCATAACTTTTGGAGGGAAGATATGAGCGCAATTTCGGTGGGTTTTGCAACGCTTGATCATATTGCACGCTAGAAATAAACCAACCATTTTTCATGTTTTGCAAAACAACCTTACCGCGCGCTACAGAGCGAGTATAATTTCGCGTCGGCGCATAATAGGACGGTGATTTGATAAGCCCTGCAAGCAGGGCGGCCTCATAAATTGTCACCTGAGCAATTGTTTTACCAAAATAATGCTGAGTTGCAGCTTCAATCCCGTAATTACCGCCGCCAAAATAAATTCTGTTTAAGTAAAGCTCGAGTATTTGATCTTTATCAAGGCGGTATTCTAGCCATAAGGCCAACAGCATTTCTTCAACTTTACGCCAATAGGTTTTTTTGGGTTTAAGAAATAGCACCTTCGCAAGCTGTTGCGTAATCGTGCTCCCCCCTTGAATAATGCGACCCGCTCGGCGGTTTACGATAATCGCGCGAGTAATACCTATCGGGTCAAACCCAAAGTGGTAATAAAACCTGCGGTCCTCTGTTGCCAGCACAGCATCAATCATATGTTTTGGCATTTCATTGAGGGGAATGTGATTGCGCCTTAGTCCTTTTTCCGCGATAACTTTCCCGCCTTGAGCCATAATAACAATGTTGGCAGCTTTTTTACTCAAACCCGCTTGTAATGGATCCGGAGCAAGATAAGAATATAGCGCGACAGTGCCAATCAAGGCCAGAACCATCCAGATTGCGCTGATAGTACCCCAATATATGCAAAACAAAAAAACTTTTGCATACAAGGTTCTCGCTTGTACGATATCTCCGGTATAGTGCTGCTGAAAAGGTGCGCCTGTCCCAGGCCTTTGATACTGAGACGAAGAGTGATTCGCACTCGTACGAGAGTAACGATTATAGTCGTGATGTTCTGTCATACCATCATGCCCGCTCCCCATATGCCCTGTAAGAGGTTGATGAGGGTAAAACTTTGAACGCTCTATACGCGCCTTGCCTCGCCCAAAAAAGCTTCCCATTCCAGTTTTGGACAGTCCTTTATCACTTAAAAACTTTGGTAAATCCGCCTGAGGCTGAGTATCTGGATACCCATACTCCCCAAGATAAGCTGGGTTTTGCTCGTTTTTTCGTTCACTCTGAGATTTTCTAAAAAACCACCCAATCGCGTTATACATGATTTGTCCTATAGGCCTAACGGGCTTGGGCTGGGCTCAGAACCTAATATATCGGTTACATCACACTCATACAACCAAACAGATATAAATTATAGCCAATCCCTAAAAAAAGGCACCATACGTTTTGAGATTGACTAAATTTTAACGGTTAATAGATTAATCCCCAAATATCGAAGACCTAAATGATTAGTCCATCTTCATTTACCGAAATTTCAACAGTATCCCCATCTCTGATACGACCCGAGAGGATATGTTCAGACAAAGGATCTTGAATATACTTTTGAATAACACGCTTGAGTGGGCGTGCCCCGTAGGCAGGATCATAGCCGCGATTGGCTAACCATTCTCTCGCAGCACTATCCAGATCAAGGCCGATTTTACGATCGGCAAGCAGATTAAGCAAACGCTTCATTTGGATATCGACAATTGCAGCCATTTGCTCACGTTTTAATCTGTCAAATATAATAATCTCATCCAAACGATTGACAAATTCCGGTCTGAAGTGCGAACGCACCACTTGCATAATTTTTGCTTCAATTAACTCAAATTCATCATACTCATGTTGTGATACAAGATATTCAGCACCCAGATTAGATGTCATGATAATAATCGTATTGCGGAAATCAACGGTGCGGCCCTGCCCATCAGTTAAGCGGCCCTCATCAAGCACTTGAAGCAACACATTGAACACATCATTGTGCGCTTTTTCCACTTCATCAAACAGTACAACCTGATAAGGTCGACGCCGTACAGCCTCAGTGAGCGCACCGCCTTCTTCATATCCGACATACCCTGGTGGAGCACCAATGAGGCGAGACACAGAATGCTTTTCCATAAACTCAGACATATCAATCCGCACCATGGCTTGATCGTCATTAAACAAAAAACCTGCAAGTGCTTTTGTTAACTCGGTTTTACCAACACCGGTCGGGCCTAGAAACATGAACGTTCCCATGGGCCGTGATGGGTCTTGCAAGCCAGCACGAGACCGTCGCACAGCTGTTGAAACCGCTTTGACTGCATTTTCCTGACCGACTACCCGTTTTGCAATTTCCTCTTCCATACGCAACAGTTTTTCCCGTTCACCTTCCAGCATACGGTCAACAGGAATTCCGGTCCAACGCGAAACCACATGGCCGATATGATCAGCACTGACAGCCTCTTCCACCATCAAAGAGGAGGGTTGGTCTGATGTTTGTTCAGCTGCCTCGATTTTTTTTTCAAGTTCAGGAATAATGGCATAGGACAACTCACTAGCCCGCTCCAGATCACTTTTACGCTGTGCTTGTTCTAATTCATACCGCCTTGCTTCCAGCTCTTCTTTGAGTTTTTGCGCCCCCGCCAGTTTATCTTTATCCTCTTCCCAGCGCCGTGTGAGAGACATAGATCGCTCTTCAAGATCTGCCAACTCCTTTGCCAATGCTTCCAAACGCTCTTGTGAGGCTTGATCACTTTCTTTTTTCAAAGCTTCACGTTCAATTTTTAGCTGAATAATTCGGCGATCCAATTCGTCGAGTTCTTCTGGTTTAGAATCCACCTGCATCCGCAATCGGCTTGCCGCCTCATCAACCAAATCAATCGCTTTATCAGGAAGAAAACGATCGGAAATATAACGGTTTGATAACATCGCAGCATTCACGAGAGCATTGTCTGTAATACGCACCCCATGGTGCAATTCGTATTTTTCTTTCAAGCCGCGCAAAATGGAAATGGTATCTTCAACAGAGGGTTCAGATACAAACACAGGCTGGAACCGGCGCGCTAAAGCTGCATCTTTCTCCACATTTTTGCGATATTCATCCAGCGTTGTCGCGCCTACACAATGCAACTCACCACGGGCCAGTGCAGGCTTTAACAAATTAGACGCATCCATTGCACCATCTGCTTTTCCAGCACCAACGATGGTATGCATCTCATCAATGAACATCACAATTCCACCATCAGAACTGCTGACCTCTTGCAAAACTGCCTTTAAACGCTCTTCAAATTCACCGCGATATTTTGCACCCGCAATTAAGGCCCCCATATCAAGAGACAGCAAACGCTTGTCTTTTAAACTTTCCGGCACATCTCCATTGATAATGCGCAACGCTAAACCTTCAGCAATTGCAGTTTTACCGACCCCAGGTTCACCTATTAGCACCGGATTATTTTTGGTACGCCGCGAGAGCACCTGAATAGTACGCCGAATCTCTTCATCACGGCCGATCACAGGGTCAAGCTTGCCGGCAGATGCTTCTTCGGTTAAATCACGTGCATATTTTTTCAAAGCATCATACGCATTTTCAGCCGATGCATTATCTGCTGTCCGCCCTTTGCGCAAATCATTGATCGCCGCATTAAGACCAACCGGGGTTACCCCTGCATCTGCTAATATTCTTTTGGTTGCAGATGTGGGCTCGATGGCAAGAGCTAACAACAATCGCTCAACTGTTATAAAACTATCGCCAGATTGCTCTGCAACGTTTTGCGCTTGCTCAAATACACGCGCCATCTCAGGCGAGAGAGCCAATTGGCCTGCCCCTGGACCTGTCACTTTAGGCAACTTTGTAATAGATCTTTCAGTCCCTTGCAGAGCGCGCCCAATGTCACCTCCAGAGCGTTGTATCAGCCCAGCAACCAAACCTTCCTCATCATCTAGCAAAACCTTTAAGATATGCTCAGGCATAAATCTTTGATGCCCTTCACGCAAAGCATAGCTTTGAGCAGATTGCAAAAACCCTTTCGCACGATCAGTATAATTCTCAAAATTCATAATTTTCTTCTCCAGCACATGAACGTTATCTTATTAAAAGCCTAACAATCACGCCATTTTTGCTAAGTTTGCAGCAACGAACTTATAACCCCTAGTTCCAGACTGAAAAGTAATTGATTTATATAAAGGAATTATAATTTTATATGTGTGCCATATAACATGTAGGGTCGCATGCCTTGGAATTACACCACTCAAAGAGATTATACACTTAAGACAGCTAGATATCCAAGTGATATAAACGAAAAAGAGTGGATTTCGATTTAGCCTCCGTTTCCATCACCAAGGGCGAAAATGCTACCGAAAGACTTTCCTCCAATGTCCACGTTGCAGGGATATTTTTACGATTAGAGATATTGCGGTATTTTTCAGATGATTAATCATCTGTGGAAGAAGTTTTTAGTGTTGTTTTATTTCAGCTCAAAGCCTAAATTATTTTATATATTCGCAACATATAGTGTCTGTTATGAACAACGATATTGATGAACTCAAGTCTTTAGATATGCGATCCAAGGAGGTATTTCGACACATTGTCGAGACTTATCTCGCTAAAGGGGACCCTGTTGGGTCGCGTAATCTTAGCAAACAACTTCCTATTGCCCTTTCTCCAGCCTCTATTCGAAATGTGATGTCAGACCTTGAGGAGCTGGGTTTGATTTATTCTCCGCATGTTTCTGCGGGAAGATTGCCGACAGAATCTGGATTGCGGATTTTTGTAGACGGGCTGTTGGAAATAGGAGAGCTAGAAAGCAATGAACGCAAGCAAATTGAAACCCAAATGGAAGGTTCTGCCAAAGAAAAAAGCGTAGATGAGGTGCTGACAGAGGTTGGAGATCTGATTGCAGGGTTGTCAAATTGTGCTGGTGTTGTCTTAACCGATAAAAATAATAACTATCTCAAGCATATTGAATTTGTGCCTCTTAATCCCAACAAAGCTCTAGCTGTGTTGGTTGCAGAAGATGGATCCATTGAAAACCGCATTGTACAGTTGCCCGAAGGTTTGCCACCCTCAGCCCTTGTGGAGGCAAGTAATTACCTTAATCACCATATCCGCAATATGACACTTTCTGAAGCAAGAGATCACGTGGAGCGTGAGAGCCAACATATCAAAAAAGAACTTGATACGCTGACTTCCCAACTTATCAGTGATGGTTTTGCGACTTGGTCTGGTGGGCATGAAGATGGTAAGAGCCTTATTATCCGTGGTCGGTCGCATTTACTTGATGATCTGGATAAAATGGAAGACTTGGACCGCATTCGGACATTATTCGATGATTTGGAAGCAAAAAAAGAGCTCATTCAACTGCTAGGGTTGTCAGAACAAGCCGAAGGCGTACGTATTTTCATCGGCTCTGAAAACAAATTGTTTTCTTTATCTGGGTCTTCAATCATCATTTCGCCCTTTGAAAACTCAAATAAGAAAATTGTTGGTGCTTTGGGGATTATTGGGCCAACACGATTGAACTATGCCCGCATTATTCCAATGGTTGACTATACGGCAAAACTTGTGGGCCGCTTATTGACATGATCGGTACGATCTTTATGTATAGAGCAAAGCATTGCCGGGACATGCCTTAAACCGCGCTTAAAAAGTATATATATTGCTTTTTTATTTTGGAAAAGTTGAAGAGAATCCTGCTTATGATAGATGAAAACACAAATAATCCACAATATCAAAAAACTTCTGCCGAAAATCAGAGTAAATCTGCCGATGAAGGTTACCAGGACGACGCGCAATCTAATGGATCAAGTGAGACAATGAAGCAGTATACTACGGATGAAGAAAATACCTGGGATTATACTCAAGAGCCCGAAGATCATTTTGAACAAGATATTCAAAAAATAATGGAAGATCATGCGGTTCTTAAAGAGCGTAATTTGCGGTTGATGGCCGAAATGGAGAATTTACGCCGCAGAACGCAGCGGGAAATTGCAGATAAGCAAAAATATGCGGTATCTACATTTGCGCGAGATGTTGTGGCTGTTGCTGATAATTTGCAACGTGCAATGCAATCCATTCCGCAGGAGACTATGGAGCAAGATAGCGGGCTGAAGCCGTTGTTCGAAGGTATTGCGATGACCGAACGAGAACTGCTTAATGTTTTGGAAAAGCATGGCATCTCAAGAATCGAACCACGAGGCCAAATTTTTGATCCTAATATTCACCAAGCTATGTTTGAGGTTGAAAATGTAAGCCTTCCTGCTGGAACAGTGGTTGAGGTGGTGCAAGCTGGCTTTGTGATTGGTGAGCGTGTGCTAAGGCCTGCGCTTGTCGGAATAGCAAAAGGTGGGCCTAAGTTCGTCCCTGGAGGGCCTAAAGTACAGCAGTCAAATCAAGATCCTAACATGGCCCAAGCGCAAGAAAGCGGACCTCCGCCCAATCATCATACCCAGCATGATCCATCTGCACGCCAAGCGCAAAATCGTCAGGGCGCACCGAAGGAACCGCGCTCACAGTTTCATGATGAACAACAGCGCACCTCTCATGATGAGCCCTCTCAAGCTCAAGCTAAAGGACATGGGGGACACGGGGGGCATGTTGATCGGAGTGCCTGATTTTGTATTGATTTTTGTGGCGGCATGACTATTCCAAGGCTATAGTTGCGGATCTGATTTAGAATGGTTTATTAACTAAAGTACTCTCAGCTCGTCATTCCAGCGAAAGCTGGAATCTCAAAAGAGTTTCAAGGAGATACCCACGAAAGCGGAGATGACGGTACTGAGCCTAGAGAAAATAAGACCGTATGGCTCATAATAATAGTAATATCGGTTTTGGTTTGATAGGGCTGTTCGTTCGCCATCCGACAGCCTCTAATTTGCTGATGGCTGTTTTGATACTGCTTGGTGTCTACAGCCTGAGTAAGTTAAATACGCAGTTTTTTCCCACCCTAGAAGTTCCGAGTATTCTCATCACGGTGACATGGTCCGGAGCCAGTGCTGAAGATATAGAGCAAAATATTCTTGAAGCTCTCGAACCAGAATTACGCTTTCTTGATAATGTTGAAGAGCTGGTGTCTTATGCCAGGCAAGGGGCTGGAACAATTTCTATCTCGTTTTACTCTGGTGCTGATATGCAAAAGGCGCAGTCAGATGTTGAACAAGCCGTATCCCGCATCACAACATTGCCTGAAGATTCTGAAGAGCCTGTTATCCAACGCATTGCGTTTTATGAGCCTGTTGCCAATATCTCAATATCCGGTGCATTTAGTGAACAAGCGATTAAAGCTTACGCCAAGCAAATCCGTGATGGCCTTTTGAACGCTGGCATTGACCGGGTTGATTTTGTCGGCAAGCGAGATGAAGAAATCTGGGTGCGTATGCGCGAATATGACTTGCAGCGTTTAAACTTAGGCTTAGATGATGTGGCCACCCGAATAAAAAATAGCTCTCGTGATTTGCCATCGGGGGATTTGGAGGGGGATGTTGAAATTCAACTGCGTTCATTGGCAGAACGTAAAACGCCTGAGACGCTTGGCAAAATCGAGCTAAAATCTTTTGCATCGGGTGAAAAAGTAATTTTGCAAGATGTTGCACAAATTGAAACCGCTTTTGATAAAGACCAGAAAATCGGATTTAAAAATGGCGTTCCTGCGATTGAGCTGCAAGTAAAACGGGCGTTGAGTGCCGATACGCTTGAAACCATGAATAAACTTAAGGCGTACATTGATAAAATTACACCAACCTTGCCTAGCACTCTAAAGGTTGAAACGTATAGGATACGCGGAGAACTTGTACAGCAACGTCTTGGTATATTGGTCAAAAATGGGTTGCAAGGATTGGTGCTCGTCCTCGTGATATTATTCATTTTTTTAAATACCAGGATTGCGTTTTGGGTTGCAGCTGGTATCCCGATTGCTTTTATGGGCACGCTTGCTGTGATGTACATGAGTGGTCAAACCATTAATATGGTTTCGATGTTTGCCCTGATTATGATGCTTGGAATTATTGTCGATGATGCAATTGTTGTTGGCGAGCACACTGCAACACGTCAGGCTATGGGGGATACGTCTTTGGTTGCAGCAGAGCTGGGGGCATCGCGTATGCTTGCTCCTGTCGTTGCAGCAACCCTAACAACCCAGGCCGCTTTTTTTCCAATTTTTTTGATTCAGGACCGTATCGGAGACATTCTCTCTGCTATTCCGCTTGTGGTTACTGCGGTCCTTACAGCGAGTTTGATTGAGTGTTTTCTTATTTTGCCTGGTCACCTGAGGCATAGTTTTGGTAAAATGCAGCAAGAGCCAAAAGGGTTTCGCCGTATTTTCGATAATGCTTTAAACGGGTTTCGTGACGGAACGTATACCCGTTTTGTGTCGTGGACCTATCATTGGCGCTATGTCACGCTTGCTGTAGCCATTGCAACACTTATCATATGCATTGGATTGATTGCGGGCGGGCGAGTCAAATTTGTATTTTTCCCATCGCCTGAGCCTGAAAATTTTACAGCTGAGGTTGTATTTTCATCAGGTCTGCCATCTGATGAGCAGACTAAAATTCTAGCGTTAATGGAGCGTTCTTTAGAGAAAACAGAACAACTATTGGCCAAAAAAGATGAAACGCTTATTGTGACAACCTTTGTGACCTTGGGCAAAGCTGGTCGCAGTGAAGGAGATAATTTAGCGCAAATTTATGTGCAGCTTTCTGCCAGTGAAGTGCGAGAGACTTCAACAAAAAAGATTATTCAAACGTGGCGAAAAGACCTGCCAAAGCTTCCTGGTGTTGAACGTGTCGCCATTATTGCAAGCAGAGCAGGTCCGCCAGGGCGCGATATTGACGTGCGTTTACAGCGCGCAAAACCAGAGCTGCTAAAGGCAGCGGCAGGTGAGTTGAAATTGGCCTTAACAGAATTTCCAGGGGTGTTTTCTGTTGCTGATGACTTGCCGTACGGAAAACCAGAATTGATTTTAGAGTTGACCCCAAGGGGCAGGGCATTGGGATTTAATTCTGAAAGTGTTGGTGTTCAGGTGCGCAATGCTTTTGATGGTGCTATTGCCACTCGTTTTGCAAGGGGTGATGAAGAAATAACAGTGCGTGTTTTGCGGGTGCAAGATGTGCCAGGGGTCTACGCTTTGCAAAGCCTTTATTTGCGTTCTCCCAATGGCAAACGCGTTGCCCTTAGCGAGGTTGTTACACTACGAAATAAAAAAGGTTTTGCTGTTATT
This sequence comes from Pseudomonadota bacterium, assembly GCA_039033475.1. Lineage (GTDB taxonomy): Bacteria > Pseudomonadota > Alphaproteobacteria > Rhizobiales > CBDHHC01 > JBCCCO01. The sequence goes on from JBCCCO010000015.1 coordinate 27,776, forward strand.
CAGCGCCGCGATGGCGTGCGTACTGTCTCGGTTACCGCTGATATTGATAATACGCAAGCAAATGTGGGAGATATTGTTACCAAGTTGGAGGCTGACGTCTTGCCGCCGCTGGCTCAAAAATATGGTCTTGATTATGAATTTAAGGGCAGAGCAGAAGAGCGGGCAAAATCTTTTACGGATTTGACATTAGGCGCATACTTGGCTTTAGCTTTGATTTACATCATTCTGGCATGGGTGTTTGAAAGTTATGCTAAACCGTTTGCTGTGATGATGATTATTCCATTTGGTATTGTTGGGGCAATTCTTGGACATATGATCTTAGGGTATAACCTTACTATCATCAGTCTTATTGGTTTGCTTGGTCTTTCGGGCATTTTGGTGAACGATTCTATTATTCTTGTAAGTCAGGCGAAAAGTCGTTTGGCAGAAGGGCAGGGCCTTGAAGAAGCTGCTATAGGGGCTTCGCAGGATCGTTTGCGCGCGGTGATTTTAACCTCACTTACGACAATTGGGGGTCTGTTGCCTTTGCTTTTTGAAACCAGCCGTCAAGCTCAATTTATGATTCCCATGGCGGTCACTATGGTGTTTGGTTTGGCAACAGCAACGCTCCTTGTGTTGGTTCTTGTGCCGGCATTATTGGGTGTTGGTAAGGATATAGGGCGGGTATGGCATATGATTATGAGATTTTATGGTTTCAAACCACAGCATTTACACAAAAGTTAAAGCCATGATAGATGCTACATCAAATCTTTTTCCCACAGAAATGCGCTTGAGCAAAGATAAAACAAAATTTTCACTCCAGTTTAATGAGGGGACTAGCTGCCAACTGACGGCAGAGTTTTTGCGTGTGCATAGTCCGAGTGCTGAGGTTAAGGGACATGGGAATGGACCTCGTAAACTTGTTACGGGGAAAGAAAATGTCCGTATCGTGGATTTGGAAATGATTGGTAATTATGCGGTCAAGCTTATTTTTGATGATGGTCACGATACAGGATTGTATACCTGGACATATCTACATGAGTTAGGTCAAGAACAGCTTGAAACATGAGGCGATACGTTAAATGAATGAGATGCCAGTCAAACCACCCAGATCTGATAGTGTTCAGTCAGAAGATGGTTTGGTGGTCCAAAAAGAAAAATCAACCAATATATTTCTGGCCTTCTTGCAAAGTGTTTTTAATACCTTAAAAGCACGTCGCCATTTATTAGGCGTTATTACCGTTGTTTTGATTGCGTTTAAAGTTTTTGCCAATATCTCAACCCCATTAATATTAGCAGGATATGTTACACTCATAATTGCTCTTGCTGTGTTGCCCCGACTTGGCATGTTGCGGCCGTTAGTATCTGCAAAACGTGTAGTTCAGTCTTATGGAGATATAAGCCCACCCAAGTTTCAAGCCATTATTGATGCGATGCCAACACCGGCGCTTATGCTTAATCATTATGGTATGCTGTTATTTATTAATAAAGATGCATCAGAATTTTTTCCAAGCGCGCAGAAATCTCAGCATTTGTCATCTTTTATCAGGGATCCAGATTTTCTTGAAGCTGTTGCTGAAGCCACAAAAAATGAAGATACCTTAGAGATTAAATATCATATGCGTTTGCCCATAGAGCGCAATATGAGTGTTAAAGTTGCTCCATTACTTGACGTAAAGCCCAATGAAAAAAGTCCTTCTCTCCTTGTTTCGTTTCGTGATTTAACAGAGCAAGAGCGCCTTAATGAAATGCGTTCAGATTTTATTGCCAATGCCAGCCATGAATTGCGTACGCCACTGGCTTCAGTGTTGGGTTTTATTGAAACGATTCAAGGGCCTGCTAAAGATGATGAAAAAACACGCGAGCATTTTTTGCAAATTATGCGTCAGCAAATCGAACGTATGGCACGCCTCATTGATGATTTGCTATCATTGAGTAGAGTAGAAATGCTCGCGCATCTTAAACCGAATGATCAAGTTGATCTTATTGAAGTCATTGAATACATCATCACAACTTTTAAACCGATCACGGAGTTTCCGAATATCTCGCTCAATATCGAAACGACTTTGGAAGTTGCAGATGTTGTCGGAGCAAGAGATGAACTTATCCAACTTTTTCAAAATTTAATTCAGAATTCTATAAAATATGGCAAAGACAATGGCAAAGTCGATATAAAAATTGAACGGATGAAACAACGAGGCCATAAAACCTTTTTTATTTCCGTCACAGTTATTGATGATGGTCCTGGAATTGACCCGAAGCATCTACCTCGGCTTACCGAAAGATTTTACCGCGTTGATAATGAAACGAGTCGCAAAAGGGGAGGGACGGGATTAGGGCTTGCTATCGTTAAGCATATTATCAATCGTCACAGTGGTGATTTGAAAATAGAATCCACACCAGGTCAAGGCTCAAATTTTACAATTCTATTGCCTGAATATGTTGCTAATTAAAGCTCCAAGATATGGCTGACTCTATTTAGGATGGTTTGTTTTCAACCTATTGGTTAAAACCATCAACAGAAGTAATTGATTTTTCATAATGTTAATAAAATATTACTGCGATTCTAAAATTTTGTATGGAAAATCCAGTTTTCTGAAAAATTTATTTAAAAAACAGCATGTTACACTGTCATAATAGCGTTATGACAGCCGCGTACAAAGTTTAACAAACAGTTTACTAAATGTGACAGGTAAGCTGTTTTTTTATTTATCTCCATCCTGACAGTTTCAAATATATAAGGAGAACGAAGTGAGGACAAAACTTATTGCATTTACAGCAGCTCTTGCTGTTGCCGGAACATTCGCAAGCACATCTGCATTTGCTCGTGATCAAATTAATATTGTTGGATCTTCAACAGTCTTTCCATTTGCGACAGCGGTTGCAGAAAAATTCGGTCAAGCCGGGAAATTCAAAACACCTAAAGTTGAGTCAACTGGCTCAGGCGGTGGTTTGAAGCTTTTCTGTAAAGGTGTTGGCACGGATCATCCTGATGTAACAAATGCATCACGCCGCATTAAAGCAAAAGAATTTGCTAATTGTCAAAAAGCTGGTGTTAAGGACATTGTTGAGGTTGTTGTTGGCTTTGACGGTATCGTTGTTGCAAACGCAAAAGGTGCTGCAGATTTTAGTCTGACACGTAAGCAACTTTACTTTGGTCTTGCCGCACTTGTTCCAGGCAAAGATGGCAAACTTGTTGCAAATCCAAATAAAAAGTGGTCAGACATTGATCCTTCTCTACCAGATCAAAAAATTGAGGTTCTTGGCCCTCCTCCAACTTCTGGCACACGTGATGCTTTCGAAGAGTTAGCTCTTGGTGGTGGTGCAAAATATGGTTGGCTGAAAGAACTTCGTGGTCTTAAAAAAGGCGATGCCAAAATCGCAGAATTTGCTAAGCAATATAACATTCCAGAAAAATTCCTGACCAAAAAAGGCAAGCCTGCCAAAGGTAAAGACGTTTTCAAGAAAATTGCTTACACAGTTCGTGAAGATGGATACTACATCGAAGCTGGTGAAAACGACAACCTCATCGTTGCTAAGCTTGAGAAAAACAAAGATGCACTTGGTGTATTTGGTTTTTCATTCTTGGACCAAAACAAAGACAAGCTTAAAGGCTCTGTTATCGATGGTAAGGAGCCATCTTTTCAGAATATCGCTGATGGTGATTACAAAGTATCTCGCTCGCTTTATTTCTACGTGAAAAAAGCCCATGTTGGTGTTGTCCCAGGTATCAAAGAATTTGTAGCAGAATTCGTTTCAGAAGGTTCTTCTGGACAAGAAGGATACTTGGTAGAAAAAGGTCTTATCCCTCTTTCAGCCGAAACATTTAAAGCAAACGCAAAACAAGCTCTTGCTTTGATACCAATGACTGGAAAAGAAAAACTTAAATAAGTTTTTGGACGCACATAATTTCTTGAGAAGCCGTGCTTATTGCAGCGCGGCTTCTCTCGATTTTCAATTTTTTATAAGATATTGTATTTTAAAGAAATTAAAGAATTTAAATCGTAAAATGGCTTGCGCGATTTAGGCTAGCAAACTGAAATAGGAAGAATAATGATTGGGTCTGTTGCTTTAACGTTGCTCGCGCTTACGATCGCATCTTATTTCTTTGCTCGCACAAGAGCTGTTCAGTCCGTTGGAGGGAAAACGGGGCATTTACATTCCAGACCCACATATCACGGTTTATATACTTTCTTATGGACCGGGCTCATAAGTTTTGGCTTTCTTATTGTCGTAAATATCGCTTCTGGATTGTACATAGATTATAATATCCGTACATCACTTCCCGAAGATATTCAAGGCCTTCCAAAAATTCAGCAAGAACAAATTGTAGATCAGGCCAAATCCATTGCGAAGAATAAGCCAGTTGTTGGTGTTGCTGCAACTGATCGGGCAAGAGAAGTACGCGATGCTCTGGCAGAACAATACGCAACGTTGAGCCAAGTTCGCTACATCGGAATAGCGATTATTGCATTGCTCGCATTTGGTTTTACGTTTTGGGTAACGTATTCGCAGATTGATAAAGATTGGAGGGCGCGAAACAGGTCGGAGCGTCTTATCCTCTATATTCTCCTGTTATGTGCGGTTATTGCTATCATGACAACGGTTGGAATAGTTTTCGCACTCATGGGACCAACATTAAAATTCTTCTTTGATGTTTCTGTATTGAAATTTTTGTTTGGAACGCATTGGAGCCCTCTGTCTGGTGTTTTTGAAGGTAAAGTTGACGAAAATACGGTTGGTGCTATTCCTCTTTTTGCCGGCACGTTCATGATCGCATTTATTGCGATGTTTGTAGCTGTGCCTATTGGTCTTATGGCTGCAATTTATTTATCTGACTATGCCGGCTCAAAAATTCGCTCGTCAGCTAAACCTCTGTTAGAAATTCTTGCTGGCATTCCAACCGTGGTTTATGGCTTTTTTGCTGCACTGACTGTCGCACCATTTATTCGGGATCATGGAGACAGTTGGCTGTATTTTCTTTTGTTTTTCTTTGGGCCAATGCTGGGTATTTTTCTATTTCGCTCCGTATTGAGAACTTTTGGTTTGCACTCTTTATCAGAACTTTTTGAGACTATTCACTTGATGAAAATTGCATCTGTTGCAAGCTTGGCTGCATACTTCGCGCTTTGGTTTGGATACTATGAGGAAGTTCCAAGTTTTGGTTTGAGCATTGCTTCGGAAAGTGCGCTGGCTGCTGGTGTGGTTATGGGCATTATGATTATCCCATTTATTTCCTCTCTCTCCGATGACATTATCAATGCGGTTCCCCAATCTTTGCGAGACGGATCATATGGTGTTGGCGCTACTAAAGCTGAGACGATTACAAAAGTCATATTACCCGCTGCTCTTCCAGGTATTGTCTCGGCTATTCTGCTTGGCTTCTCAAGGGCTGTTGGTGAGACTATGATTGTGGTTATGGCGGCGGGGCAAGGTGCCAATCTGACTTGGAACCCTCTCGAAGCAATGACAACTGTTACCGTGCAAATTGTAGCCTTGATTACCGGTGATACCGAGGCTGATACCGCAGCAGGGCCCGCTTTTGCACTAGGTTTTACACTTTTTGCAATTACACTCGCGATGAATGTGATTGCTTTGCGTATTGTACAAAAATATCGCCAGAAATATGACTGATACGTTTTAGCATCGATTAGAAATATATTACACATAGGACGCCATGAAAATGGAACAGCAAGATATCTCAACACGGCATACGTCAAAAAAAGCAAAAGTGCGGCTTGCAAAACGCTATGCTTTTGAGCGTCGTTTTAAGATGTTTGGGATACTGGCTATCTTGATTTCTGCCGCTGCTCTTATGACACTTGTTTATACTATTGCTGTGAAAGTTGCGGGCGTTTTTACGGAAAATTATATCGTGTTGGATGTCCAATATGATGAAAAAATAATAGATCCCTCAGGTGAGAGAAAAACCGAAAATTTCGAACTAAGTGCTTTCCGTAAGCTTGTCAGGACCACGCTGCGAGAGAACTTTTCTTATGTTCCTGGTGGGCGCCAAGCTTTTCCTTTGTACAGACTGCTTAGTGATGCCGCGATCTTAGAGGTGCGCAAACATATTCAGGCCAATCCTGAGCTGATTGGCAGCACCGAAAAATTTCCGTTGTTAGCAGATGATGTTACAAATTTATATCTAAAAGGGTATTATGGCACACTTGAAAAACTGCCAAGTTTCGGTGTCGCTCAGCCAGTTGGGACATCTGATACTATTGAAGTATTTGTGCAGTCTAACAGTTTAAACGTAATTTTGCAGGCTAAGAAAGACTTTATGGCCAAGGAAATACGACGTTTAAATCGTCAGGTGAGAGCACAACAGCGCGGCATTGATGAATTCAACAAGCGTATTCTGGCAGCAGAAACAGACCAACGAGAACAAGACATCGCAAAATTTAAACGTGAAGTTCAAACTTACACCTCGCGCCGCGATGCGCTCCAAAAAGAGGTGTCTGATTTGAAATTGCGCATTAAGGCTCTTGGTGGAGAGGCAGCCTTAAATAAGGATATTGCAAGTTTCTTTCTCAAAATAAACGGGGGTATGGTTAAAGTTAATAAAATTAGCCCTGACCGTATTGAGGGAGTTGTGTATCGTCCTCTCAATTCTGATGCCCCGGCACAGGAAGGACAATGGGAATTGCTTGTGAACAGCAAACCTGAGAATGATCGTAAAATCTCAGATCAGCAAATTGCCTGGATTGAAAAGCTTAAAGAACAAGGTAAAATTAAAGAGATTGGAAATTGGCGTTTTCTTACTGCGAATTTCTCCCGTGAAGCCGAACAAGCTGGCGTTTGGGGCGCCGTTGCGGGAAGTTTCTGGACAATGATGATTACGTTATTGCTGGCTTTTCCGATTGGCGTTACCGCAGCTATTTACCTCGAAGAGTTCGCTCCCAAGAATTGGTTTACCAATCTGATTGAAGTTAATATAAATAATCTTGCGGCTGTGCCATCTATTATTTTTGGTTTGCTTGGCCTTGCATTTGTTATTGGTGTTATGGGCGTTGGACGTTCAACACCACTGTCCGGAGGTATTGTGCTTGCTTTGATGACATTGCCAACTATTATTATTGCTGCGCGTGCTGCAATTAAAGCTGTACCTCCTTCGATCCGTGAAGCAGCATTAGGCATCGGCGCTTCAAAAAACCAGGCAGTTTTTCATCATGTTTTGCCATTGGCAATGCCTGGCATTTTAACGGGTACAATTATTGGTATGGCACAGGCGTTGGGTGAGACAGCTCCCTTGCTCATGATCGGCATGAATGCTTTTGTGGTTGATACGCCAACCTGGTTTACTGATACGGCAACAGCGATGCCTGTGCAGATTTTTCTAATGGCTGATTTTCCGGAAACGGCATTCCAGATGAAAACGTCGGCTGCAATTATTGTATTGCTCTTGTTTCTTGTGGTGATGAATGCTGTTGCAATTTTTCTACGTCAAAGATTTGAGCGTAAGTGGTAGGTTTATAGCTTTTTGGATATTGTTAGAAAAAATAAAATTTAAGTAAAAAGTGCTTATAATGGAGAATACAGTGGATCCAGAACTTACAGAGCTCGCAGAGCGTGCGCAAAACGAACAAAACAGGCCAAATGGTCATATTGCCAAAATGACGGCGCGCAAGGTTGATGTTTTTTATGGAGATAAACAGGCTTTGTTTGCGGTTGACCTCGATGTTTCGGATCGGAGTGTGACGTCGCTTATTGGTCCATCAGGGTGCGGTAAATCAACATTTTTGAGATGTTTGAACCGGATGAATGATGTTATCGATATCTGCCGGGTTGATGGGACCATTAAGTTGCAGGAAGATAATATTTACGAAAAGACAATCGATCCGGTGCAATTGCGGGCGCGCGTTGGTATGGTGTTTCAAAAACCAAATCCTTTTCCAAAATCCATTTTTGAAAACGTTGCGTATGGTCCTAAAATTCATGGGATGGCGACAAGTAAGTCAGAATTGGAAGATGTTGTTGAGAATAGCTTAATAAAAGCTGGGCTGTTTAATGAAGTGAAAGACCGTCTTTATGAGCCAGGCACTGGGCTATCAGGTGGTCAGCAGCAGCGTTTGTGTATTGCACGAGCTATTGCGGTTAGCCCTGAAGTGATTTTAATGGATGAGCCATGCTCTGCGCTTGATCCTATTGCCACAGCCAAGATTGAAGAGCTGATTGACGAACTAAAAGAAAATTTCTGTATTGTGATTGTCACTCACTCGATGCAACAAGCTGCTCGGGTGTCACAAAAAACGGCCTTTTTCCATTTAGGTAAGCTGGTTGAAGAGGGGGAAACAAACCAGATTTTCACCAACCCAGTTGATCAGCGCACCCAAGATTATATTACAGGACGTTTTGGCTAGAATATACTTTTATTTTGAATGATATATATGGCTTTTGCTAAGACACATAACGTGACAGGCTGTAATGGCACCAATTAAGGAAAGTATATTGACTATGCATATTGTGAAATCCTATGAAGAAGAACTTGCGGGTCTTGATACGCAAATTGCGCAGATGGGGGGGCAAGTTGAACGCCTTGTTGCTGATGCCATTTACGCATTAGAAAACCGCGCCCCAGAGCTTGCTGAAACGACTGTCCATAGTGATGCCTCCATAGATATTTTAGAGCGCCAAATTGAAGAGCAGGTTGTTGGCATGATTGCGAGGCGCCAGCCTATGGCAATGGATTTGCGCCAGATTATGACTGTTTTTCGTGTGTCTTCAGATTTAGAACGCATTGGTGATCTGGGAAAAAATATCGCCAAGAGGGCTTACGCCGTAGCTGGTGAAAATCATCCTCAAGGTCTTGTTAGAGGTTTAAGGCACATGGGTGATCTTGCTCTTGAGCAGCTTAAAAATGTGCTGGATGCTTATTCACAACGTGATGCAGAAAAAGCTGTTCAGGTCTGGCAGCGTGATGAAGATATTGATGCCATGTATAATTCTTTGTTCCGTGAATTTTTGACATATATGATGGAAGATCCGCGTAATATTAGTTTATGCACACACATGTTGTTTGGGGCCAAAAATATTGAACGGATAGGAGATCACGCAACAAATATTGCTGAAAGCGTATATTTTTTCGTACATGGAAAAGAACTGCCAAATGAAAGGCCAAAAAGTGATTTTACAAGCTCAGCCGTTTTTAAAAAAGATGAATAGTCTTTTAATGTTCCATCTTTTGGTTTGGGTTTGAAATAAATCATGTTTCGAGGGGATCTAAGATGAGTGCGAAGGTTTTAGTTGTCGAGGATGAAGATTCTCTCGCAATGTTGCTTCGTTATAATCTAGAAGTCGAAGGCTTTAAAGTTAACGTCGTTAAGCGTGGAGATGAAGTTGAATTGGCTATTTCTGAGGAAACGCCAGATTTGATTTTGCTCGATTGGATGCTTCCTGGTCTTTCTGGGCTAGAAATTTGTCGGCGTCTTCGCACAAAACGTGAAACTCGTAACATTCCCATACTTATGTTGACTGCAAAAGATGAAGAGCATGATAGAATTCGAGGTCTGAATACCGGGGCTGACGACTACGTCATAAAACCTTTTTCAGTGCAAGAACTGATGGCCCGTGTGCATGCTATTTTGCGTAGAACCAGTCCGGGGCGGGTAACAAATACCCTGAGTGTTGATGATATTCAACTTGACCGTGAAGCCCACAGCGTTACAAGAAATGGGCGAGATGTTCGGTTAGGCCCTACGGAATTTCGTTTGCTAGAATTTTTCATGGAAAGTCCTGGCCGGGTTTTTAATCGTACCCAGTTGTTAGATGGAGTGTGGGGGCGTGATGTCTATGTCGATGAACGCACGGTCGATGTTCATATAGGCCGTTTGCGCAAAGCCATCAACCGCGGCAAAGAAGAAGACCCTATCCGTACTGTTCGCGGTGCTGGCTATGCGATGGGGCGAAAGTTTCAGTATTGATTTGTATAAGTCGAGATAACATCTGACAACTCTCTCTGTGCTGTTCAAATATGGCAACCTTGTCCTGAACTATCATTATGATCTCGCCATAAAATGCCACTTGGCAGGAAGCAACCTGCGATTCTGCTCAACGGATTTGTAATTGCGACCACAGAAGTACGTTGTATGAATGCCGTAGGTTACAAACCCCGTCCAGCGCAGGTAGGGCATTGCATTTTAAACACCAAAACTCTCAACGTCATTCCAGCGATAAGTGCAGAATCTCAAGCGAAATATTTATCTTTGCTTATGAAGATGAGACCTCTACCAGACTGGGTTTGCAACCTACGGGATTCACACATTTTGCACTCTCGTAGCAATTACAAAACCATTGAGCATTGTTGCTAGTTGTCTCCAGCC